>NZ_CP119145.1:6153518-6491897 GCF_029167625.1 Streptomyces sp. AM 4-1-1 | reverse complement strand
GTGGGGTCGGAGTGCAGTTCGGGATCGCCGAGGGGCACGGCGCCCCTGCCTCCACCTACCGGACACTCCCCCCGGGATGCGGCGGTGGGCACGGCGGAAGGGGGGGTCGTCATCGTGCTGACTCCTGTGTGGGGGCGGCTTCGCGCACATACGGTCGCCTGATCAATGCGGTTCCACTATAGGGACGTTGAGTGACCCGATCGATACCGAACACATTCATTTCCCTTACTTTCGCGATCACAAAACCACTACATCGAAGCGGTTTTGATCACAAAGGGGGCTGAATCCAAGCCGGACCGCCAGGCTGCCGACCAGCCAGGCCCATGCCCCCGGACATCACGTCCGCCCCTCGGCCACCACGACCCCCACCACCGGGCCACGGACGTTACGGCTTGCGCCCCACGCCGCCGTACAGCGGCACCGGCCCCGTCTCGGCGGGCATGTGCCGGAGAGCGAGTTCCGGATGCCAGTCGCTCAGCGACACCACCCCGGGATCGACCAGCTCCAGCCCTTCGAAGAACCGGCTCACCCCGGCGTGCGAGCGCGGAACGAGCGGCACCCCGCTCGACGCGTACGACGCGACCCCCTTGCCCACGTTCTCGGCGTCGAAGTCGTCGGTGAGCTGGGAGAGCGCCAGACAGCTGCCCGACGGAAGCCCCGCCACCAGCCGCGCGACCAGGTCGTACGCACCGTCGTCGTCGCCGACGAAATGCAGCAGCGCGATCAGTGACAGAGCGACGGGCTGTCCGAAGTCGATGACGTGGGAGGCGAGTTCGAGAATCCGCTCCGGCTCGCGCACATCGGCCTCGAAGTACCTCGTCACCCCCTCGGGCGTCCCGTCCAACAGCGCCTCGGAGTGGGCGAGCACGATGGGGTCGTTGTCGACGTACACGACACGTACTCCCGGCGCCGCGCCCTGGGCGATCTGGTGCAGATTGGGCTCGGTCGGAATGCCGGACCCGATGTCGAGGAACTGCCGCACCCCGCCCTCCCCGGAGAGCCGGCGCACGACGCGGTGCATGAACCACCGGTTCTGGCATGCGAACCGCTTGACGTCCGGCGCGATCGCGGCGATCCGGCTGCCCAGTTCCTCGTCGACCAGATAGTTGTCCTTGCCGCCGAGAAACCAGTCGTACACCCGCGCGGGATGGGGCTTGCTGGTGTCGATCCGGTCCACCGGTGAGGCCGGTGGGACGGTGGGCAACTGCTGCTCACTCACGGCAGCCCTCCTGAGCGTGACCTTGATCGGTACTGGCCACAACGTACCTGTAGGTGATCGTCAGTCACGGGGTGTAGAGCTGGTTGGCCGGTAATCACGGCCACCTGTCCGGAACTCCGCCTCCGCCGACCACCCGACGGCTCTCCCGGAAAAGCAAAAAACCCCTGATCAACAGGGGTCTGTGCTGGTGTCCGAGGGGGGACTTGAACCCCCACGCCCGATAAAGGGCACTAGCACCTCAAGCTAGCGCGTCTGCCATTCCGCCACCCGGACCGGGTGTGTCGTTCACGGCGTGTTCCCCGCGGCGACATGGACAACAATACCAGGGGTTCGATGCCGCGTTCACCCGCATATCCCGTGGTCAGCGGGGCGCGGAGGGACTTCGCGCAGTGGCCCGGCGAGCGCCGCGCGAGGGTGTCACACCGTGTCTCGATGAGGGCACCCGCAGCGACGGACCTCCGGCGGGTGTCGCTCCGCCCCGGCGCGCGAACACCTGGCGGGCCGACGGGCGAGGCGCCTCGGCAGGAGGGCGTGCCCCGGGCGTCCGGGTTCACGGGCAGCGGATCACCTGGCCCGCGTACGAGAGGTTGCCGCCGAAGCCGAAGAGGAGCACCGGGGCGCCGGTGGAGATCTCGCCGCGTTCGACGAGCTTGGACAGGGCCATCGGGATCGACGCGGCGGACGTGTTGCCCGAGTCGACCACGTCACGGGCGATGACCGCGTTGACCGCACCGATCTTGCGGGCGATCGGTTCGATGATCCGCAGGTTGGCCTGGTGCAGCACCACCGCGCCGAGCTCCTCGGGCGCTACACCCGCCCGCTCGCAGACCTTGCGGGCGATGGGCGGCAGCTGGGTGGTCGCCCAGCGGTACACCGACTGCCCCTCCTGGGCGAACCGCGGGGGCGTTCCCTCGATGCGTACCGCACGGCCCATCCCGGGCACCGAGCCCCACAGGACCGGGCCGATCCCGGGCAGCTCAGCCGCGTCGCCCTCGTCCGCCACGACGACCGCGGCGCCGGCGCCGTCGCCGAGCAGGACGCAGGTGGACCGGTCGCTCCAGTCGGCGATGTCGGCCATCTTGTCGGCGCCGATCACCAGGACCCGGCTCGCCGCCCCCGCCCGTACGGCGTGGTCGGCGGTGGCCAGCGCGTGCGTGAAGCCGGAGCAGACGACGTTGATGTCCATCAGCGCGGGTGACCCCATGCCGAGCCTGGCCGCGACCCGGGCCGACATGCTCGGGGAGCGGTCGATCGCGGTGGAGGTGGCGACGAGCACCATGTCGATGTCGCCGGGTGACAGCCCGGCCGAGGCGAGTGCCTTGGCCGCCGCGTGCGCGGCGAGTTCGTCCACCGGCTCGTCGGGACCACCCACATGGCGGGTCCTGATGCCGACCCTGCTGACGATCCACTCGTCACTCGTGTCGACGATGGCGGCCAGGTCGGCATTGGTGAGCACCTTGGCGGGCTGGTAGTGGCCGAGTGCCACCACACGTGAGCCGGTCATGTAAGGGTCCCCTCGCTGCGTAAGGCTGGAGTCATCCAGTCTTGGTCGCTACCGTCCGGTACGCGGGTACGTGTTCCGACAGGAATACGGGCGATCGGTTGGAGCCTTGACCACAGCCTCGGCGACCGATCCACATATTGTCGATATTGACCGACCGACGTACCCCTTCGAAGGGCTGGACTGATCCACATGGGCCGAGTCACCGCACGCCGCAGCACCCTCCGTATACGCGACGGCGCGGTCTCCACCCGCCCCGACACGCTCGTCGCGGAGGAACCGCTGGAGATCCGGCTGAACGGCAGGCCACTGGCGATCACCATGCGCACCCCGGGCGACGACTTCGCGCTCGCCGCCGGATTCCTGGTGAGCGAGGGCGTGATCGGCGACGGGTCCCAGGTGCGGTCCATCGTGTACTGCGCCGGGGCGACCGCCGAAGGCGTCAACACGTACAACGTGGTGGACGTGCGGCTGGCGCCCGGCGTCCCGGTCCCGGACATCACCCTTGAGCGCAATGTGTACACCACGTCCTCCTGCGGTCTGTGCGGCAAGGCCAGCCTGGACGCGGTCCGCACCACCACCCGCCATCCGGTGGCCGACACTCCCCCGCTCAGGGTCACGCCCGAGTTGCTGTCCGCGCTGCCCGACCGGCTGCGGAAGGCCCAGCAGGTGTTCGACCGTACCGGTGGCCTGCACGCGGCGGCGCTGTTCTCCGAGTCCGGGGAACTGCTCGACGTGCGGGAGGACGTAGGCCGCCACAACGCGGTGGACAAGCTCGTCGGGCGGGCGCTGACCGACGGCCGGCTGCCGTTGTCCCGGGTGGTCCTGCTGGTGTCGGGCCGCGCCTCGTTCGAGCTGGCGCAGAAGGCGGTGATGGCCGGTATCCCCGTACTCGCGGCGGTGTCGGCGCCCTCGTCCCTCGCGGTCGACCTGGCGGCCGAGACGGGTCTGACCCTGATCGGCTTCCTGCGCGGCCCGTCCATGAACGTGTACGCGGGCGAGCACCGCATCGCCCTGGAACCGGCGGGGACGACGGCCGGCCGGGCCTGACACGGGCGCCCTTCGCGGTCCGCCCGGCCGGGTTCCGCGCACCGGACCGCCGACATCCGCGTTCCGCGCGGCGCCGGCCGGTCATCCGCAGACGACCTCCGGGCCGGCGAGGGCCGTCAGCGTGGCGAGGAACCCGGCCCGGTCGGCGGGCGACCCGGTTCCCACCAGGAGCCGCGTCCGGGCCGGCCGGGACCGTGACCGCGTCCGAGGCGACCGGGCCCCGACGGCCGCGTCCGGGACAGCCCGGGGCCCGGACCCGTCAGCCGACCGTGACGGCCGTGTCCGGGGTGGCCGCGGGCTCGGGCAGCGGGTCCCGCGAGCGCCGCTTCGCGATCACCGCGCACACCATCAGCTGCATCTGGTGGAAGAGCATCAGCGGCAGCACGGCAAGGCCGGCCTGGGCGCCGAACAGCACGCTCGCCATCGGCAGCCCCGCGGCGAGGCTCTTCTTCGAGCCGGCGAACTGCACGGCGATCCGGTCCTCCCGGTCGAAGCCCAGCCGCTTCGCGCCGTACCAGGTGAGCGAGAGCATCAGCGCGAGCAGGACCGCCTCGGCCGCCAGCAGCCCTCCGAGCCTGGCCGGGGTCACCTGGTGCCAGACGCCCGCCACCATGCCCTCGCTGAACGCCGTGTACACGACCAGCAGGATGGACCCGCGGTCGACCAGGCCGAGGATCTTCCTGTGCCGGCCGACGAAACCGCCGATCCACCGGCGCAGCAGCTGCCCGGCGAGGAACGGCACCAGCAGCCGCACCACGATCCGCAGCAGCGAGTCGGCCGACAGGCCGCCGCCGCTGTCGCCGAGCAGCAGGGCGGCGAGCAGCGGGGTGAGGACGATTCCGGCGAGGCTGGAGAACGAGCCCGCGCAGATCGCGGCGGGCACGTTGCCCCGGGCGATCGAGGTGAAGGCGATCGAGGACTGGACGGTCGAGGGGACCAGGCAGAGGAAGAGGAAGCCGGTGTGGAGCTGCGGGGTCAGCACATGGGGCACCAGTCCCCTGGCCGCCAGACCCAGCAGTGGGAACACCAGGAAGGTGCCCGCCAGGACGGTCAGATGCAGCCGCCAGTGCTTCAGACCGTCCAGTGCCTCTCCGGTCGAGAGGCGGGCCCCGTAGAGGAAGAAGAGGAGGGCGACCGCTCCGGTGGACGCACCGCCGACCGCTTCGGCGGCGGAACCCGAGGCCGGCAGCAGCGCGGCGAGCACCACCGTGCCGATCAACGCCAGGACGTACGGATCGATCGGCAGCCAGGACGGCGGGCGGGGGGTGCGGCGGCTCATGTGCTCCACATGCTCTCTCGGTCGGTCGGACCCGCCCCATCCTGCGCCGGAACGTCCCGATCGGGAATCCGGCATAGCGCTCTGACTGTGATCACGGTCCGCGATAACCTGGCGGCGTGTACGACCCCACGCAGTTGCGGACGTTCCTGGCGGTCGCCCAGACCCTGAACTTCACCCAGGCGGCCCGGCGGCTCGGTGTCCGGCAGTCCACGGTGAGCCAGCATGTGCGCCGGCTGGAGGACGCGACCGGGCGGCCCCTGTTCGCGCGGGACACCCACCGGGTGGACCTCACCGAGGACGGCGAGGCGATGCTGGGCTTCGCCCGGACGATCCTCCGGGCCCAGGAGCGCGCGACGGCGTACTTCACCGGGACCCGGCTGCGCGGGCGGCTCCGGTTCGGCGCGTCCGAGGACTTCGTGCTCACCCGGCTCCCGGAGATCCTGGAGTCGTTCCGCCACGACCATCCCGAGGTCGAGCTGGTGCTGACGGTGGAGCTGTCCGGGACGCTGCATCAGCGGCTGGCGGCCGGCGGGCTCGATCTGGTCCTCGCCAAGCGGCGGTCCGGGGACACGCACGGCGAGCTGGTCCGGCGGGACACCCTGACCTGGATCGGCGCGCCCCGGCTGCGGATCGATCCCGAGCGCCCGGTGCCACTGATCGTGTACCCGCCGCCGGGCATCACCCGGGCCCGCGCGATGGAAGTCCTGGAGGAGCACGGCAGGGCGTGGCGGGTGGCCTGTACGAGCGGCAGCCTCAGCGGGCTGATCGCGGCGGCCCGCGCGGGACTGGGGGTGATGGCGCACACCCGGGGGCTGATCCCGCCGGGCCTGGTGCCGGTGCCGGGCCGGGCGGGCCTGCCCGAGCTGGGCGATGTCGACTTCGTCCTGCTGCACGGCCGACGCCGGGACGGTGCGCAGGAGGCGGCGGACGCGCTGGCCGCGGCGATCCTGGCGGGCGGCGACCGGCTGAACCGGGGAGGCGACGGCCCGGACCGCGCGTGACGGTGTCGGGGAAGGACGGCGGACCCGGGCGGGGGCGCCACGTCCGGGGCCGGGGGGCCGCCCGGGAATGTGTGGGGGGCGTTGATCGTTGACGGTGGGAGAACCGAACCGACGACGTAAGGATCGACCGCTCGTGAGCAAGGTCCCCTCCATCACCCTGAACAACGGCGTCGAGATGCCGCAGCTCGGTTTCGGCGTCTGGCAGGTGCCGGACGACGAGGCCGCCAAGGCGGTCGCGACGGCCATCGAGTCCGGGTACCGGAGCATCGACACCGCCGCCATCTACGGAAACGAAGAGGGCACGGGCAAGGCCGTCGCGGCCTCCGGTGTCGCTCGTGAGGAGCTTTTCGTCACCACGAAGGTGTGGAACAGCGATCAGGGCCACGACTCGACCCTGCGGGCGTTCGACACCTCCCTGGCCAAGCTGGGGCTCGACTACGTCGATCTCTATCTGATCCACTGGCCGGCGCCCGCGAAGGACGCGTACGTGGAAACGTACAAGGCGCTGGAGAAGCTGTACGCGGACGGCCGCGCCAAGTCCATCGGAGTCTCCAACTTCCTTCCCGAGCACCTGAACCGGCTGCTCGGTGAGACCTCCGTGGTCCCCGTGATCAACCAGATCGAGCTCCACCCGCAGCTCCAGCAGGGCGAGTCCCGCGCCCTGCACGCCGAGCACGGCATCGCGACCGAGGCGTGGTCGCCGCTCGGCTCCGGCAAGGGTCTCCTGGAGGTCCCGACGGTCGTCGCGGTCGCCAGGAAGCACGGCCGCACCCCCGCCCAGGTGGTGCTGCGCTGGCACCTCCAGCTCGGCAACGTCGTGATTCCGAAGTCCGTGACGCCGTCGCGGATCGCGGAGAACATCGACGTGTTCGACTTCGAGCTGGACGCCGACGACCTGGCCGCGTTCGCCGCCCTGGACGAGGGCAAGCGCACCGGCGCGGACCCGGCGACGGCGAACTTCGGCGTCTGAGCGCATCCGTACGGCCGTGACCGGCCGACCTGTTCGGCCGGCCCTCACGGCCGGACCTCCACCGCCGCCCGGCTCCCCCACCGGGCGGCGGTGGCATGCGCGCCCGGTGCGCGGGCGGGCATCACCCCCCGATGACGATGACGCCCGGGACCCGAGGAAGGAACTCCGGCGGTCCGACGGAGGGCCCTTGGCACGCTCCCCTCCGGCGTCCCTATACCGCTCCCCGGTGGTGCGGTCCAGTACGCGTATCGGTGTACGTCGCGTCCACAGGCCCGTGGAACGAAAGCGTGCAGGCATATTGCCGGTAGCGCTCCCGACCCATAACGTGCCGTTATGGAGCTGGAGTTACGCCATCTACGGACCGTACGTGCCATCGCGGAAACGGGCAGCCTCACCAAGGCGGCTGCCGCGCTGGGCCTCGCCCAGCCCGCTCTCAGCGCTCAGTTGCGGCGGATCGAGAAGGCGCTGGGCGGTCCGCTCTTCGACCGTGACCACACCGGGGCGCGGCCGACCCTCCTCGGGGAGCTGGTGCTCGAACGGGCCAGGGTGGTGCTGCCCGCGGTGAGCGAACTGCAGGAGGAGGCCGTGCGGTTCGCCAACGCGTGGGCGAACATGGAGCGGTTCCGCCTCGGTGGGACGCACGGACCGCTGCTCGGCGGGCTCGTGGACCGGCTGGCCGACGCGCATCCGACGGCGCCCGTATCGACGTACACCTCCTGGTCGGTGGCGGAGATCGCCTCGCTGCTGGTCGACGGACGGCTCGACTTCGCGCTGATCGGTACGTGCGGGGAGAGTCCGCCCCCGGCGGCGGACCGGCTGACCTGGCAGGTCGTCGGCGTGGACCCGGTGTTCGTGATGCTGCCCGAGAGCCATCCGCTGGCCGCGCAGCCGGAGTTGGAGCTGTCCTCGCTGGCGGACGAGTGCTGGGCGGACGTGCCCGGTGAGGGCTGTTTCGCGGACTGTTTCGTCGCGGCGTGCGCGCGGGCCGGCTTCAGCCCGGTGTCGGTGTACGAGACGGACACGGCGTCCATGGTCCATCTGGTGCAGGTGGGCCGGGCGGTCGGGCTGTGCCGGGCGACGTTCCCGCCGACGCCCGGCCTGGTGACCCGCCCCCTCGTGGAGTCGCCGCTCAGCTGGCGGCACCTGCTGGGGTGGCATCCGCGCTCACCGGTCGCGGACGCGGCGGCCACCGCGGTGTGCGGGCACACCCGCGCCGCGTACGCGGAGGCGGTGGAGCGCAGTGAGAGTTACACGCGCTGGCTCGCCGCGCATCCTGTCGAGGCGTCGTCCTGACCGGTCGCCCGGGGAGTCATCGCGCGCACCCCGGCGCGATCTCCGGGACCCGCGCGGCGAGTGTCAGGTCCCGTTCGGTGACGGCACCACCCGCGTCGTGGGTGTGGACGGACAGAGCGGCGGTGTCGTAACGGAGCGTCGAGTCGCAGTGGTGGCCCAGCTCGTCCTGAATCCGGGCGATGTGCAGGGTGAACGCGGCTGCGCGAGGTGCGAGGGGAGGCGGTGGGCGCGGGCGCTCCGGCCACCCTCCCGCTTCGAGTCGGGCAGTTCACCCAGCTGTCCGTCGGCCTCGTCCGGGGAGAGGGGTTCGGCGGGCATGGGGCGGCTCCTTCCGGGGGGCGGTGCGCGACGCCCGTGAGATCACGGTCCTGCCGTGGCAGCCGTGGCAGCCGTCGCGCCCGACACGGGGCGGGGCCGGTGCGGTGCGGCCCCGGCCCGTAAACCCCGGCACTCGTCCTGGACCGGACGGCAGGTACCCGGTGTCCGCCCTCGCGTCACCGGCTCCGTGACGCGAGGGCGGACGGGTGACCGGGGCCCGGCGCGGGTCCGGACCGATCCGGACGAAAGGCCCTAGACGCGGGCCCCGTTGTCCAGCGGGTCGCGGCGCTTGGTGCCGGTGCGGCGTCCCGCTGCCCGGTCGCGGCCCGGGGGCGGCGTCCGGCCGGTCCTCTCCAGGGCGAGCGCTCCGGGCACGGCGGTCATGACCGAGGAGTACGTACCCACGCAGATGCCGATCAGCAGCGCGAGTGCGAAGTCCTCCAGAGAGTCGCCGCCCAGCACGGCGAGGGCCACCAGGATGAAGAGGGCGCCCATGCCGGTGTTGACGGTTCTGGGCACCGTCTGGATCACCGCGCGGTTGGCCACCGTCGTGAGGGAGGCGCGTGGGTTCTTCGCCCACAGTTCCCTGACCCGGTCGAAGACCACCACCGAGTCGTTGACGGAGTAGCCGATGACGGTGAGCAGGGACGCGAGGAAGATCCCGTCGACGGTCCGGCCGAGCCAGGCGAACGCGCCGACGAGGATGATCACGTCGTGCACGAGGGCTCCGACGGAGGCCACGGCGAAGGTCCAGCGGAACCGGATGGCGAGATAGGCCAGTTGGAAGACGACGGCGACGGCCAGGGCGATCAGGGCGTTGCGCCGGAGTTCGTCGCCGAGGCTGGGGCCGATGAGCTCGTCCCGGATCTTGGTGGTCTCGCCGCCCTCGGCCGCGAGCGCGGCGCGCAGGGTGTGTTCCGCTTCGTTGTCGAGCTTTCCGGTGCGTACGGAGAGGTCGCCCGCGCCCGCCGTGGTGACCTCCGCGTCACCGAAGCCCGCGCCCGACAGGGCGGAGCGGGCGGTCTCGACGTCGACGGGCCTGCTGGTGGAGTACTCGACGAGCCGGCCGCCGGTGAATTCGACGCCGAAGTTGACCCCGCGCACCACGATGCCGAGCACCGCGACGACGATCAGTGCCGCCGAGATCAGCAGCCAGCGGTTCGGTCTGCGGAACAGCTGTGGGTCGCGCCGGGCCAGCCAGGTGCGTACCCGGCCGGGGCGGGCGATTCCGTTGACGCCCGAGCGGGTGGTGACGAACCGGGAGCTCGACGCGATCTCGGTGAGGGCTCGGGCGATGACGAGTGCGGAGAACATCGAGGCGATGACACCGATGGCGAGCGTGACCCCGAAGCCCTTCACCGATCCCGAGCCGAGGAAGAAGAGCAGCCCCGCGGCGATCAGTGTGGTGACGTTGGAGTCGGCGACGGCGCTCCAGGCGTTACGGAATCCGGCGGTCATCGCGGAGCGCAGGGTGCGGTTGGGATGTGCCGCGTACTCCTCCCTGGCCCGTTCGAAGACCAGCACGTTGGCGTCGACGGCCATGCCGATGGCGAGGACGAACCCGGCGAGGCCCGGCAGGGTGAGGGTGACGCCGAGGGCGACGAGTGCCGCGTACGAGATCACGCCGTAGGCGGCGAGGGCGACGGCGGCGAGGGCGCCGAAGAAGCGGTAGATGAGGATGATGAAGAGCGCGGTGGCGGCGGCGCCGATGAGGGCGGCCTGGGCGCTGGCGTCGATGGCGGCCGCGCCGAGTGTCGGGCCGACGGTCCGCTGTTCGACGATCTCGACGGGCAGCGGCAGCGCTCCGCCCTTGATGAGGAGGGCGAGGTCGCGGGCCTCGTTGGCACTGAACGAGCCGGTGATCTGCGTGGAGCCGGACGGCAGGCCGACCTTGCAGCCGATCGACTGATCGACCTGCGGCGAGGAGATGATCTTGTCGTCGAGGACGATCGCGACCCGGCGCCGGTCGTCCTGGACCGGGTTGCAGGCGGCTTCGCCGGTGAGCTTCGTCCATTCCCGGCCCGCGCTCTTGTGGAAGTCGAGGGAGACGGTCCAGCCGGCGCCCTGCTGGGCGTCGAAGTTGGCGGTGGCGTCCTTGACGCCCGCGCCGGACAGCTTCACCGGGCCGAGGGCGAGCCGACGGCCCTGTTCGTCGGGCAGGGTACGGCCGGCGCCGGCCTCGCCGGTGGCCGGCTTGTCGGCTTCGGGCGGTTCCGCGCCGGGGCCCTGTACCGCGTGGAAACTGAGCTGGGCGGTCTTGCCGATGACCTCGGCGGCCTTGCGCGGGTCCTGCACGTCGGGCAGTTCGACGATGATCCGGTCCTCGCCGGAGCGGGTCAGGGTCGGTTCGGCGACTCCGAGGGAGTCGATGCGCTGACGCAGCACCTCCAGGGTGCGGTCGGTGCTGTCCCGGTCGGCCTTGGCCGTGTCCGAGTCCTTGGCCTGGAGCACCATCCTGGTGCCGCCCTGAAGGTCGAGGCCGAGTCTGGGTGACATGGTCAGCGTGATGAGCACGGAGACGAGCAGTACGGCGGCAGCCAGAACCGCTCGCACCGTGGTGGCGCGAGTCATGCGGGTTCCTCCGGGAGGCGCCGGCCGCCGTCGGCCGGGAGGGGCGGAGCCGGAGCTCAGGCCCTGGCCCGGGTACGCCGAAGGCGGGGCGGCAGGTCTGTGGGGCGGGACGGTCGGACGCGATGCCGGACGGTCGCGCGAGGAGGTCCGCGTACGCCGGGAAGCGCGGCCCGGAACCGGTCGGGCACGGCGACGAGCCCGCCCGTGGGCCGGTCCGGGGCGGTGACCGGGACGAGCACACCGGTCGTGGGCGGCGGCAGGGCGGCGGTGGACGTGGTGGGGGTCTCGTGCGGGGCCGGGGCGTGGGCGGTGGCGGCCCGTGGTGCGGACGGTACGCGGGGGCGGTCGCCGTCGGTGGCGGCGGCGGAGGTGGCCGCACGGGCCCGCCGGGGCTCCGGGGCGTTGCCGACACGCAGGGTCCGGTCGGTGTGCTGGACGGGAGGGTGGCCACCCGGCTCGTAGGCGGCGGACGCCGCGGCGTCCATGAGGGCCCGGACCGGGACGGCCCCGGTGGGGGCGCCGCCGACCAGGGTGAGGAGGACGAGGGCGAGGACGGCCAGGGCGTGTCCGTACCGGCCCGCCGGGCGACAGGGCGGCCCGGCCCACGCGGCGGGCCGGGCCCGACGGCGGCCGGGCGCTCCGGCCCGCGCCGGGGGACGTTTCCGACGGGCCGGCCGGGCCGAAGGGCAGCCGGGCACTGCGGCTTCCGCGGCGGGCCGGGCCCGACGGCGGCCGAGCGTTCCCGTCTCCATCGCGGGCCGGTTCCCGCGTACCGGATCGTCCGGCCGCCCCCGCTGGGGTGCGTTCCCCCGGGGCGGCCCCGGGTGGGGGGTCACCGCGCTCGGCCGGGCAGGGCCGGTGCCGAACCGGCGTGGCGCAGCACGGAGCTGAGTATCAGCCCGGCGCCGCGCACGACCGTGGTCGCGGGATCGTCGGCGAGCCGGACCGGTACGCCGAGGCGGAGTGCGATGCGGTTGGTGAGGTCGGGGCGCAGCGCGCCGCCACCGGTGAGCAGCGGGCCCCTGCGCAGCGCGCCACGGACCGCGCCGTTCGTGTCCTGCTGCCACATCGCCATGACCATGTCCAGCACGGTACGGACGAGAACGGTCGGCGGGACGGCCGGGTCCAGATCGCTGAGACCGGCCTCGGCCTGGCGGGCGTCGGCGACGAAACCGTCCACGAGGAGGGTGACCTCGGTGAGTTCGGCGCCGAGGTCGACGACGAGCAGGGGTCCGCCGTCGCGCGGTCCGGCCGACGCGGCGGCGGCCCTGGCACTGTCGAGGACGACGACCCGGGTCGGACCGAGTCCGGCGATCAGGTCCCTGGCGGTCGAGCGGTGTTCGGCCCCGGCGAGTACCGGGTGACTGACGACGATGACCGAGTCGCTGCGGTCGGCGCCCAGGGCCGTGTCGGCGATACGGCTGAGCAGTCGCCCGCACGATTCGGTGTCGACGATGCGACCGCGGCGGACGGGGCGGCCGAGGCCGGGGTCCACGCCGAGGTCGGCGACGATGCCCTGTCCGGGGGTCCAGGCGCGGGCCCGGGAACTCCCGAGATCGATGGCGAGCCCTCGGGTGGCCGCGCGGTGTCCGATCCGGACGGCGGAGAGGGGCCGTACGGGGCGCTCATGGCGCCGCCCGTCGCGCAAAGAACGCATCGCTCCTCACCTCCGGCCCGCCAGCGCGGCCGTCACACACCGATTGACCCGCGAATAGCGAGGCATGACCGAGCCCTCACTATGCAATAGGGAGGCAAAGAAAGCTACTCCTCTCCCCAATCCAAGGCTCCGTGCCCTGTGGGGATGGCACACCCCGGCGCCGCCCACCGCCCCGAGCCGACGCTCCGGATCAACTGTCTCCGCCGATACCGGACGCGGTCGCCCTGTCCGACGGACCGGAGGCGGTGACCCGTGTCCTGCGGGCCGCCATCCACGCGTACACGAGCACCCCGACGAACAGGAAGAGCACCCCCTGGTAGACCGCCGCGTATCCGGCCCCGGCGACCAGCCACAGGGAGAAGGCGGCGGCCGCGGTCACCAGTGCGGCGTCGCGCACCAGCCGGGCGCGGTGGACGCGCCGTGTCCCGCCGGACGCCAGGAAGTAGAGCTGCGCCGCCGTCGCCAGCAGATAGGGCACGGTGGCGGTGAAGGTGGTGACGAGGACCAGGACCTCGAAGACGCGGGCGGTTCCGGCCGTGTAGTTGTAGACCGTGAGCAGCGAGGCGAGGGTCACGGTGACGAGGACGCCCACCGTCGGGACACCGCGTCGCTTCCGCACGAAGATCCGGGGGAAGAGACCGTCCCGGGCCGCCGCGTAGGGGGTCTGGGCGCTCAGCAGTGTCCATCCGTTGAGTGCGCCGGTCATCGACACCAGGGCCGCGACGGCCACGGCGGTGCCGCCCCACTCGCCGCCGAACATGGCGTTCACCGCCTGGGTGAAGGGGGCCGTCGAGCCGATCAGGGCGGCGTGCGGCACGGTGCCGAACACCGAGAGTGTGCCCAGCAGATAGATGACGGCCGCGCCGCAGGCACCGAGGACGGTGGCGCGTCCGACGTTGCGCCGCGGTTCGCGCACCTCGCCCGCGCTCACGGCCGCCGATTCCACACCGAGGTAGCTGAACAGCAGGATCGCGGCGGAGGCGGAGACCGCCCCGACCGCCGAGTCGCCGGTCGCCCGGAACGGGCCGAGGTTCGCCACGTCGAAGAAGAACAGTCCCCCGATCGCGACGAGCAGCAGCGGGACGAACTTCAGTACGGTGGAGACGAGTTGGACGGCGCCGACATAGCGGGTGCCCGCCAGGTTGGTGACGGCGGGCAGCCACTGCACGACCAGTACGGCCGCGACGGTCCTCGGCGTGGAGCCGTGCACGGGCACCAGTACGTCGAGGTAGCCGACCGCGGCGACGGCGAGCGCCGCGTTGGAGACCCAGGTGGTGATCCAGTAGCTCCACGCGGCGAGGAAGCCCGCGAAGTCTCCGAACGCCTCGCGCGCGTACACATAGGGTCCGCCCGTCCACGGGTGCCGGTCGGCGAGGCGGCCGAAGACGAGGGCGAGGGCGATCGCCCCGGCCGTCAGCACCGCGAAGGCGACCAGGCTGATGGTGCCGTAGGGCGCGACGGACGCCGGGAGGAGGAAGATCCCGCCGCCGATGATGTTGCCCATGACCAGCGCGGTGGCGACCGGCAGTCCGAAGCTCCGGGCGTGCCTGCTGGGTTCGTCGTGCGTCGACATCGGGTGTGGCGCACCTCTCGCCGTGGGGGTCCCGCAGCAAACGCTGCACCACGTCGGGGCGTTTCGCCCGGCACGGCGCGGCGTCAGGGCGCTTTGCCCGGCGCGGCGCGGTCCTCGACCGCCGGAGTCGGGTCTGCCGCCGGAGACGGGGCTACCGCCGGAGACTGGGCTACCGCCGGAGACGGGGCTACCGCCGGAGACGGGGCTGCCGCCGAAAGGTCCGCGTCCGGTGCCGCGGCGGCCGTGTCGTCCGCCGCACGAGCCGCGACGGGCCCGGACGGCGGCGCGGAGGAGGAGGAGGAGGAGGAGGTGAGGGAGGAAGAGCCGGAGGTGGACGTGGGTACCGGTGGTTCCGAGCACTCGCGCAGCCATCGCCGCAGCACCGTGTGCACCTGCTCCGCCCCCGCCAGTTCCGTACCCTCCGGGCAGGGCGCCGAGAGGTCGGCGGGCCACAGCAGGAACGGCCGCGACTGTTCGCCGCCGAGCCCGCCGTGCGAGCCGATCTGTTCCTCGAAGGCGTGCACCCGGCCCGTGCCGGGGTCGTACATCGAGTTGACCATCACGTCGGCGACGTGCGGGAAGGTGTCGGTGCGGCGCACCACTTCGGCCGCGCCGGGTCCGAAGACGGCGAGCGGCCCCTCGCCGTCCCGCTGCGCGGCGAGTTCCGCCACCGGGACCTCGGCTCCGCCTGCGGCCAGCAGCACCGAGCCCCGCTCCTCGTCGCGGACCAGCAGGAAGCCGATGCCGGGGTGGTTGGCGAGGGTGCTGAGCAGGGCGGGGTGGCGGTGGTCGAGCTGTTGCCTGGTGGCCCGGCCCGCGATGTCGGGGAACGAGATCAGACCGAGGTTCCCTGAGGCGAGGACGACCGGGTCGGACGGCTTGGCGGGGTGTTCCGCCTCGCCCTCGGCGACGGGCCGGTGCAGGGCGATCCGTACGGCGTCACGGGCCTCGGAGCCGCTGCGGGTGCGCTGGGCCCGGCGCGACACGGGCAGCCCGCATCCCGCCCGTACGAGGTCCTTGAGCGTCAGCCCGTACGCCCCCGCGAAGGTCTCCCCGGGGCTCTGTCCGTGGTCCGAGAGCAGCACGACGCGGTAGCGGCGCGGGGTGCGGCTGGCGACCCCGGCGATGAGGGCGAGGGAGCGGTCGAGGCGTTCGAGCACCTTCTCGGCGTCATGGCTGTGCGGCCCGGAGTGGTGCGCCACCTCGTCGTACGCGACGAGGTCGGCGTAGACGGCGGTGCGCCCGGCGAACATGTCCCCGATCAGCGCGGCGACCACCACATCGCGCTCGACGACGGTCGCGAACGCCCGGATGAACGGGTAGAGCCCGCCGCGCTTGATCCGGGGCTCGTCCTTCCGCAGCCGGGCCCGGGTCGACTGCCAGATCTCCCGGCCCACCTCGGCGACGAAGGACAGTGCGGTACGAACGGCGTTGGCCGGGTCGGAGAAGTACGCGAAGTACCCGGCGCGCGAGCGGCGCCCCTTGCCGAACCTGGCGGCCATCGACAGGACGAGCGCGAGCTGGTCGGCGCCTCCGCCGAAGAGGTTGCCGCGGCTGGCCCCGTCGACGGCCAGCAGCCCGGGGTCCTGGGTGCGCCGGACGGCCCTGCGCTGGAGTTCGAGGGCGCTCGCGGGCCGGCTGGAGACCATGACGGTGCCGGTCTCCTTCTCGTACCAGCGGAAGGCGGGCACGTCGAAGTTGCTGCCGTGCAGGATGCCGAGCTGGCTGGCGCCGGTCTGGCTGGACCAGTCGGTGCGCCACGGTGTGAGCCGGTGACCGGTCCGGTCCGGCACGGTGTTCCGGACCGCCCCCGCGTTCCCGTCCGACCCGTCGCTTCCGCCCTTCGCGAGCCAGGCGGCGACCGTGGGCATCAGACCATCGGCGGCGGCCCTCGCCAGCACGTCGTGGCCCACCCCGTCGAGCTGGATGAACACGGTGCCCGGCGGACCGCTGCGTCCGCCGTCCGCGCCGCTGCGGCGGCGACGCCGGTCGGCGAGCCGGGAGAGTCTGCGCCGGTACGCGTCGTCGTCACGGACCGCCAGCGCGGTGGAGGTGGCGGAGGCGACGGCGGACATCACGGCGGCGACGACGACCGCGGTCTCCGGGGCGGCGGCTCCGCGCCCGTCGGGGATGAGCCGCAGCGCTATCAGCAGCAGGGAGCCGTTGAGGAAGAAGACCAGCATCCCGAGGACCAGCGCGGGCACGATGAGCAGGGCCCGTACGAGAACGGGCCAGACCAGCGCGGAGAGCAGTCCGAAGGCGCCCGCGCCCCAGGCCGCGGTGAACGCGATCTTGGTGACGCTGTCGCCGTCGTCCGACTGGAGCTGGAAGTCCGGCAGGATTCCGGCGAGTGCCAGCATCGTCAGGGTGGAGACCGCCCACACCGCGATCACGCGCAGCAGGGCTCTGCCCGCGGTCCGCCATCGCCCGTCACTCACGCCGTACTCACGCCCGTTCCCACTGCCTCGCCACATCGGGGTCCGGTCGTCGTGGGCCCCGCACCAGCCTTTCACAGTGCGCGGGGAGGCCCCGGGCCGTTTCGGAGAGCGTCCGGAGCCGTCGCGACGGGGCATGGGGGACACACGTGACGCGAGGTACGTTCAGCGGGTCTGCCGGCCGACGGCGGGCACCGAGAGACCTCGCCTATCGTCCTCCCGCGGGCCGGCGCTGTAGGCCGGATCGTCCAGCCCGACGGTCTCCAGACGCACGCCCCGGCGTCCGCACTCCTCGGCGAACTCCGTGACCGAGGTCAGTGCCCGGGCGAGCACCTGGTCACTCGCGGCGACGAACAGTTCGACGTCCCCGTCCTCGACATCGGTCCACAGGGCGTGGTGATCGGGGCGCAGCCCGTAAAAACGCAGCTGCCGGGTGACGACATAGCCCCGGTCCGCCGCCCAGCGGGCGCATATGGCCTGCTGGCTCCGGGTGTCCACGAGAAAGGGGTCGCCGTCGAGCTGGTCGAACGGAGTGAGACTGGCGATGGCCGCCACCCGTACGTCCCCCACGGCCGTCCCCCTCGTTCGGATCGCTCGTCCGGTCGCTCGCCTAGATCGTTCATTCGTTCGATCGACCACTCGGGCCGCTCGGCCCGCGATGATCGAACGGAACGCCCTGATCGCTCGGATTCTGCGCCGACCCTACCCCGGTCTTCGCCGCCCGGACCCGTACGAGATGGCGCACTCCGGCGTAGCGGGTGCGCGGGGGCGCTTACGCTCGTACGGGACAGTGCGCCGGTCCCGAGCCGGTGCGCGGTACGGGCGGGGAAGCGGACCCCACGGAACAGCCGGACGGCGAGCGGTACGGGCGGGAAGCGGTACGCGGGCCGTACGGGTCCGGAGGCCGGGGCGTCCGCGAGGGCGCCCGGTAGGAGACACGTGACAGCGAGGAGTCGGGACGTGCCGGTGGAGATCACCTGGTGGGGACATGCCACCTGCACGATCGAGGACTCCGGGGTCCGGGTGCTGACCGATCCGCTGTTCGCACGGCGCTTCGCCCATCTGCGCCGCCGCCGGGGCGCGCTGCCGCCGCCCGAGGCCGCCCTCGCGGACGTGACGCTGATCTCGCATCTGCACTCCGACCATCTGCATCTGCCCTCGCTGGCCCGGCTGGCCCCCGGCAGCCGGCTGGTCGTGCCGCTGGGCGCGACGCGGGCCGTGCCTGGGCTGCGGTCCCTGAGCCGGACCAGGAGCTTCCGCGTCACCGAGGTGGCACCGGGCGACGAGGTGCGGACCGGTGGGGTACGGGTACGGGCGGTGCCCGCCGCCCACGACGGCAGGCGGCTGCCGGTCGGGCCGCACCGCTCCCCCGCCCTCGGCTATGTGGTCGAGGGCGAGGCGCGCACCTACTTCGCCGGGGACACCGGGCTGTTCGACGGGATGGCGAAGGCGGTCGGGCCGGTCGACGTGGCGCTGCTGCCGGTGGGCGGCTGGGGCCCGTATCTCGGTCCGAGTCATCTCGACGCGGGCCGGGCCGCGCTGGCACTGGCCGAGCTGTCCCCCCGCTCCGCCGTGCCGGTGCACTACGGCACGTACTGGCCGATCGGCATGGACGGAATCCGGCCGCACGAGTTCCACTCGCCGGGCGAGGAGTTCCTGCGGCACGCCGCGCTGCTGGCCCCGGAGGTGGCGGTGCACCTGCTCGGACACGGCGGGCGGACGCGGCCGGAGACCGGCCGGTGATCCATGAGGTCGTCCGGCAGCTTCCCCCGGAGTCCACCCAGCAGGCGGTCGGCTACCCGTCCCTGTTCCTGTTGGTGACGCTGGGCTCCCTGGTACCGGTGGTGCCGACGGGGGCGCTGGTGAGTTCGGCGGCTGTGGTGGCCTTCCACCAGACGTCACCGTTCGCGCTGCTCGTGGTGTTCGGGGTGGCGTCGGGGGCCGCCTTCCTCGGCGACATCGGTCTGTACTGGCTGGGGCAGCGGGGGGTGCGGTCCAGGAACGGCTCGAAATGGCTGCGGACGCTGAGTGACCGGGCGGCGCCGGAACGGCTCGCGCAGGCCCGGCAGAAGCTGGACGAGCACGGAGCGATGGTCCTGGTGCTGTCCCGGCTGGTACCGGCCGGGCGGATTCCGGTGATGCTGGCCTGTCTGCTGGGCCGGACGCCGATGCGCCGGTTCGCCCGCGGCGATGTGCCCGCCTGTCTGGCCTGGGCCGCGACGTACCAGCTGATCGGCATCCTGGGTGGTTCGCTCTTCGCCGAGCCCTGGGAAGGGGTGGTGACGGCGGTGGGGCTGACGCTGCTGATCAGCGGCGCACCGGCGGTATGGCGTGGACTGCGGGGCCGCTTCGGGCACTGAGGACGACCCCGGTAGCGCCGGGCGCCGGGCGGTCAGGGGCGGTCAGGGGCGGTCAGGGGCGGTCAGGGCGCCAGTACCCGGGAACCCCCGATGGGCAGGTCCCAGAGCCGTTCCCGTGGGTGACCGGCCCGCCGCCAGGCGGTACGGAGCCGGGCCAGCGGCTCCAGCACCGGCTCGGCGGAGAGCAGGAACGTCGCCCAGTGCATCGGTGCCATCGCCCGCGCGCCCAGGTCCTCGTACGCCCGCACCGCCTCCTCCGGGTCGGTGTGCACGTCCCGGAGCCACCAGCGCGGCTCGTACGCCCCGATCGGCAGCAGGGCCAGATCGATCCCGGGGTGGCGGCGGCCGATCTCCTCGAACCAGTGTCCGTAGCCGGTGTCCCCCGCGAAGTAGATCTTCCGGCCGGACTCCCCGCTCCGCCGCTCGGAGATCACCCAGCCGCCCCACAGCGAGCGGCAGGTGTCGGTGAGGGTGCGTTTGGACCAGTGGTGGGAGGGGACGAAGTCGAAACGTACGCCGCCCAGTTCGGCCGCCTCCCACCAGTCGAGTTCGGTGACATGGGTGAACCGGCGGCGACGGCACCAGCGGCCGAGCCCGGCGGGCACGAACAGGGGTGTGTGTCTGGGAAGTCTGCGCAGGGTGGGGGCGTCGAGGTGGTCGTAGTGGTTGTGGCTGATGACCACCGCGTCGATCTTCGGCAGGTCCTCCCAGCGGACCCCGACGGGGGTCACCCGGGCCGGGGTTCCGAGGATGCGGCGTGACCAGACCGGGTCGGCGAGGATCGTGAGCCCGCCCGCCCGGATGATCCAGCTGGCGTGTCCGGCCCAGGTGACCGCCACGGTGTCCGCCCGGGTCGCGGGCAGCGGTTCGGGGGCGTAGGGCAGCCGGTGGATGTCGCGGAGTCCTTCCGCGTCGGGTCGCACGGCGCGTTCCCTGGCCAGCCGGGTCATGCCCTTGAACCCGGGGAGAGGGGTGGTGAGCCGGTCGGCGAACGTCTTCGGCCAGTGCCGGAGTTCGCCGAGCGGGCGGGGACGCGGGGTGTCGACGAGGGAAGTGCGCGGTACCGCCGCGGTGAGCGGTCGCCGGGGGTGTTCGGCGCTTCCCGGCCGTCCTGTCTGCTGGGTCATCGGATGGCTCCTGTCGTCGTCGAGGTCCGGGCCGGGAGGGCCGGTGCGGGGTACGGGGTCGCGGGGCGGGTCCCCCGCTGTCGAGGGGCCGAGCCCGGCGGCCGGGGGACGCCGGACGGCGTCCGCGCGGTGCGCATCAGCGGAGCTCGTCCAGGGCCGTCGCGAGGACGCTCAGGGCCTCGGTCACCTGCGGCAGGTCAAGCGGCTCGGCCGCGGTGAGGGCTTCGAGCCGCCGCTGCGGGGTGGGGCCGAGCAACGGGCCGACGCCCAGCCGCGCCCGGAGCGCGCCCAGTTCGTCCCCGAACCGGTGCCCGCCGGGGGTCGGCGTACGGAGCCGGGCGGTCAGGTACTCCTCCAGTTCCAGGGAGTCGGTGACGCCCCGCGCGGCGAGCCCGGACCGCAGCGGCCCCAGGTCGGCGTAGAGGTGCCGGCCCGCCTGGGGCGGCCTGGCGAGCGCCCCGGCGGAGAGGACCGCCCGGTGCGCGGCGGCGGCGACGCGTCCGTGGGCGGCGGCGCTCCGCCGTATTCGTCCGGTGACGCTCTCCGGTTCGCGCAGCGCGTGCGCCGCCGCCGCGGCGACGGGTCCCGCGACGAGCGCGCCGAGCGCGGTGAGGACGTCGAGGGTACGGGCCTGTCGCCGCCGGGCCCGGCCGGTCGCCGGGAAGCGGGCCACGGCGGCCGGCCAGGCGGCCGGGGTGAGCGCCCCGGCCAGATCGCAGACCACGGTGACGTCGTCGGGGCACATCTCGGCGGGGCTGAGCGGCACGGTGTCGTCCGGCCGGTGCAGGGTGTCGCGCCAGGTCTCGTCGCTGACGATGTGCAGTCCCTCGCCGACCGCGGCCTCGCACGCCTCGCGGACGAGCTCGGGCGGGGCGACGGTGGCGGTGGGGTCGTCGACCGGCGAGAGCAGCAGCAGCCGGGGCCTGCCGCCCTCGGCCCGCACCCGGCGCACGGTCTCCAGGAGGGCGTACGGATCGGGCACGCCTCCGCACTCGGCGGGGGTCGGGACGGGGTACACGGGCCGCCCTAGGAGCCGGGCCTGCGGCATCCAGGTGGCGGCGCAGGGGCGGGGCAGCAGGACGTCACCGCCGTGCGCGGCGATGAGGGCGAGCAGCAGCGACTGGGCCCCCGGGGCGGCGACGACGCTCTCGGGCCCGCCGCGCAGTCCGCGCCGCCTCCAGTAGGCACGGGCGGCCTCGCGGAGTTCGGGACCGCCGCCGGGCGGTTCCGGCTCGGTGCGGCCCGCCGCCGCGGCCAGCACCCCGGCCGACCCGGGCAGTACGGGCAGGCCCGCGACGGGTTCGGCGGGCCCGTACCGGACCGGCCCCCGGTCCTCGCGCACACCCGGGCGGGCCCGGCCGGGGCCGCCGTCACCATCGCGCATCCGGGGCCTCCTCCTGCCGCCGTCGCTGCCGTGCCGTCCGTCGTTCCCGGGCCCTGCGTACGAGTCGCCTCTGTACGAGTTATACGAGGGTTCACGCCCGGCCGCCTCTCCGGCCCGTGGGGCCGTGTCACACTTCCGGGCCGGTGGGGCGGGCGCTGTCACGATCACGGCTGACGGGTGCCCCGACCCGCCGAGGACATGCCCGCCGGCCGCACCGGCCGTGCGGCGGACGACTGCGAGCCGCCCCGGGCGCCTCCTCCGGCCACTTCTCGCGCGCGCCTGCTGGTTCAGTGCGGCCCAGCAGGGTATTCGCAGTGCCATGCCACCGAGTACACCGTCACCAGTCCCCTCGTCCGCACGACTGCGGACCTGGCTGCACCAATGCGACCTCGCCGTCTTCCAGAGCGTTGCCAGCCGCGACTGGCCGGGGGCGGGGCCGCTGCTGCCCCGGCTCAGCCGCAGCGCCAACCACGGGCTGCTGTGGTTCGGCGCCGCCGCCGGTATGGCGGCGTTCGGCAGCAGCGCGCGGGCGCGCAGGGCCGCGATGCGCGGGGTCGCCTCGCTCGCCGTCGCCTCGACCGCGATCAACACGATCGGCAAGGGCGCGGTACGCCGCCGGCGGCCGATGCTGGACGCCGTTCCGGTGATACGGCGGCTCAAGCGGCAGCCGATCACCACGTCCTTCCCGTCGGGTCACGCCGCGTCGGCCGCCGCCTTCGCCACCGGTGTCGCCCTTGAGTCCAAGGGCTGGGGCGCCGCCGTCGCCCCGCTCGCCGTCGCCGTCGCCGCGTCCCGCGTCTACACCGGGGTGCATTATCCGAGCGATGTGCTGGCCGGTGCGGCGCTCGGCATAGGAGCGGCGTTCGCCCTGCGTGGTGTCGTACCGACGCGTGGGCAGCTGCCCGCGCCGGGCCGCCCGCCCGCCGAGGCACCCGCGCTTCCCGCGGGGCAGGATCTGGTGGTCGTCGTCAACCGCGAGTCGGGCACCGCGACGGCCACCGCCGCGCTGGTGCGGGACGCGCTGCCGCGCGCCGAGGTGCTGGAGTGCCCCCCGGAGGAGCTGTCCGCGACCCTGGAGAAGGCGGCGGGGCGCTGCCGGGCGCTGGGCGTCTGCGGGGGCGACGGCACGGTCAACCAGGCGGCGGCCGTCGCCGCCACGCACGGCGTGCCGCTGGCGGTGTTCCCCGGCGGGACGCTCAACCACTTCGCGTACGACCTGGGCATCGAGACGGTCCACGACACCTGTACGGCTCTGGCCTCGGGTGAGGCGGTACGGGTGGACCTCGGCCGGTTCCGGCCCGGCCCCCAGGGGCCCGGTGGTGCGCACGGCTACTTCCTCAACGCCTTCAGTCTCGGTGTCTATCCGGAGCTGGTGCGGAACCGGGAGCACTGGGCGCCGCGGATCGGCGGCTGGCCCGCCGGGGTGCTCGCGGCATTCGACGTACTGCGTGGGCAGCGGCCGCTGGAGGCCGAGGTGGAGGGCAGGCGGCGGCCGTTGTGGCTGCTGTTCGTCGGTAACGGCCTCTTCCAGCGGGTCGGCCCGGCGCCGGGCCGCCGCCACAACCTCGCGGACGGACTGCTGGACGTCCGGGTGGTGCACGGCGGGCGGACTCCCGGGCTGCGGCTGCTGGCGGCGGCGATCGCCGGGCCGCTGACCCGCTCCCCCGTGCACGCGGCGGAGCGGCGCCGCCGGGTGCACATCTCCGGACTCGCGCCGGGCACCCCGTACGCCTACGACGGTGAAGTGGCCCACTCCGGAGCGGAGTTGCTGATCGACAAGATGCCGGAGGCGCTGACCGTCTACTGCCCGATGGCGATCTGACCGGGCCGCCGCGGGCCCCCTGCCGGGCCGCGGCGGACGAGCACGAAGGAGGGGCGGGCGACCACGGGTCGTCCGCCCATCCGGCGTACGGGGACGCCGCGCGTCGTCCGCATCGCAAGACGCCTATCTCAGGATGCGACATGACGGCGTACCGTGAATCCTCCACCGCGCACCCGGTGCCCGCTCGGGCCGGGTGAGTTCGAGAGAGGACGTACGGCCATGCCGAAGGAGACCGCCGTCTACACCCACGGCCACCACGAGTCGGTGCTGCGCTCGCACCGCTGGCGCACCGCCGCCAACTCCGCGGCCTATCTGATCCCCGAACTCCGACCCGGACTCGACGTGCTGGACGTCGGGTGCGGTCCGGGCACGATCACCGCCGATCTGGCGGAGCTGGTGGCCCCAGGCCGGGTGACGGCGGTCGACACCGCACCGGGGGTCCTGGAACAGGCGGCGACGGCCGTGTCCGAACGCGGCCTGGACAACGTCGAGTTCGCCGTCACCGATGTGCACGCGCTGGACTTCCCCGACGACTCCTTCGACGTCGTCCACGCCCACCAGGTGCTCCAGCACGTGGGAGACCCCGTACGGGCGCTCAGCGAGATGCGCAGGGTGTGCCGCCCCGGTGGCGTCGTCGCGGCCCGCGACAGCGACTACGCCGCGATGACCTGGTACCCGGAGGTGCCCGCCCTGGCCGAGTGGCAGGAGCTGTACGGGCGGGTGGCCCGCGCCAACGGCGGGGAACCGGATGCGGGGCGGCGGCTGCTCTCCTGGGCCCGTCGGGCCGGCTTCACCGACATCACCCCGACCGCCGCAACCTGGTGCTTCGCCACCCCCGAGAGCCGGGCCTGGTGGAGCGGGCTGTGGGCCGACCGCACGACCGGTTCGGTGTACGCGGAGCTGGCGGTGGAGGGCGGGCACGCGGGCGCCGGGGAACTGGCGGGCATCGCCGCCGCCTGGCGCGCCTGGGGCGCGCGGGACGACGGCTGGTTCATGGTGCCGCACGGCGAAGTCCTCTGCCGCGTCTGACCGGTGGCGCACGGACCGGACGGCCGGTCACGGCTCCGGCCGCCCGCCCGGCGCTTCGGACATCGATCGGACCCGGCGACCGTGACGCCGTCCGGACCGAATCGATCACGCGCGCCGGTATCCCGAACTACCCTTCTCGGTATGGAAATCCTCGGAACCACGCTGCGCATCTGCGTCGACGACCTGGAGGCCGCGGTGGTCTTCTACGAGCGCCTCACGAGTTCTCCGGCGCTGCGCTTCGAGCGCGGCGGGGTCTCGGTCGCCGCCATCGGCTGCTTCCTCCTCATGAGCGGACCGGAGGAGGAGCTTGAGATCCTGCGCAAGGTGACGGCGACGATCGCCGTCAAGAACGTCGACGAGGCGCACGCGGCACTCACCGATGTAGGCGCCCGTGTCCTCGTCGGCCCGGTGCCGACCCCGGTGGGCCGCAACCTGATCGCGATGCATCCGGACGGTTCGGTCTTCGAGTACGCGGACCGGCGGCCGGCCGTCTGACCGGTGGCGCCCCGGGGGCGCCGCCCTCGCGCGTGCCGGTGGCCGTACCCTTGGCCGCCGAGCCGCCCGCGAAGGGCGACGGACCGGAGGACGGCGGGCGGAAGGTGGCGGAGCACGGATGAGTACACAGCACACGTACCGGGTGATCGTGCGTGGCACGTGGGACGGATTGACGGACGAGGCGCGCGCCCGGCTGCTGGCCGAGGTCGAGGCGCACGGACTGTCGGCGATGCGGTTCTGCGAGGAGGGCTCGCTCTCGTACGACGCAGCGCTGAAGCACTTCAGCTACCGCTTCGTGGTGGTCTCGGACGCGCGGGACGGCGAGGAGATGGCCGCCGCGATCGCCGAGGACCGGGCCGGCACCGCGCTGAGGGAGCGTGGGTACGGGCACGGCGAACTGCGTTCCACGGTGACGGACATGGACACGATGAAGATCAACCACAGGTCCCGCCGGTAGGGCCGCGGCCGCACGGGCGTCCGGAGGCGGTGACCGCCGTGGCCACCGCCTCCGGACCGGCTCCGCGGCCGGCCAGGGGGCGTCCGGTTCCCTCCGTACGCCCTGCGGGTGGTGCGGGGTGTTCAGCGGCCGGTGGTGCGGGGTGTTCAGTGGTCGAACACGGCCTTCTGCACCTCGTCGGGGCCGCCGAACTTCTTCTTGCTCACGCTCGACAGCTTCTCGACGAAGGCGTCGTCCGCGCCGTTCTTCTTGGCCCGTGAGACCAGGTCCTCGCGGCTGGACGGGTAGTCGGCGCCCTTGAGGGCCTTCTGCAGCTCGATCGGGTTGATGTTCGCCATGGCGGTCTGTCCTCCTGTCGTCCGTACTGCGCGAAGCCGCCCGAAGCCGCTCCGAACGGCGTCCTCAAGGCGTACCGCGTCCACGGAGCGCGCCCACGGAACGCCAGGCGTTCGGGGTACCCGCGGGACCGTGTTCGAACCAGTGCTTGGCGACGCGCGGCGGATATCACCCGGACGGCTCAGCGCCCGGGGCTCTCCGGTCGCGGGATCGGCGCGGCGAACCCATCCTCCGGTGGCGGGCGACGCCCGTCCGGCGGCCGGGCTCAGGTCGTCGCGCCGCCGACGACCGGCAGCTGGAGGGTTCCGGTGCCCCCGGGCCCGTTGACGACCGTGACGGGTGTGGCCCCGCGGTTGCCGAAATACGCGGTGTCGCTCGCCGCGAGCACGAAGTGCAGCCGGTGCCCCGCCTGGTAGCGGTGCACGATTCCCGGCAGCTCGACGGTGAAGGGTTTGCCGGGGTCCGGCACCCGGACCGGTGCGACCAGCCGGTTCACCAGTGTCTTCGAGCCGTTCGGAGCCAGGTCGTACACCTTGGCGAAGAGCACCAGCTTGTCGGCGGCGTCACCGCTGTTCCGCGTCCGTTCCGCCCTCGGTGAGACGACCCTCAGCGTGGCCCTCGGCGCGCCGACCACGTCGACGGGCGATGTCAGCGGGGCGCTGGTCCAGCCGAGGCAGGTGCCCGGGGTGTCATAGGGCCGGGGGTCGGACAGACCGATCAGAGTCGCCAGGGAGAACTCGGAATGGCTGGTCGGGACCGGCCAGTTGGTGTAGCGGCGGCTGCCCCGGGCGGCCACGGCCCGGCTGTCGACGAGTCCGCCGTCGCCGGAGAGCCTGAACGTCCGGGTGAGGGCGGGTGGTTCGGACGCGGTGCCGTAGCCGCTCCGCCAGTCGCGGTAGTAGGCGAACTCGGGACCGGTGTCGGTACCGGTCCGGTGCCGGAGGTAGCGGTCGAACCAGGCGAGGACCCGTCCGCCGACGTAACTGCCGTCGAGGTTCCCCTCGGTGAGGTCCCACTCGCCCGGCACCTGGCCGCCGCTGTGCCCCCACGCCTGCCAGATCATCTTGACCTCGGTGCCCCGCGCCTTGAGGGCCCGGTAGGTGGCGGTGGCCTCGTTGAGGTTGAACAGGGTGTCGTCCTGTCCCTGCACCAGCAGGGTGGGGGTCTCGATCCGGTCGAGGTACGACACCGGCGAGACAGCGCGCAGGTAGTCGATCACGTCGGCGGCGCTCCCGTCCTTCAGACGGCCGGAGTTGAGCAGCCGTACGGCCTCGCAGACCCTCACCTCGAAGTGCAGACAGCTCAGGCTGCCGAACCTCGAAGGGTCGAGGCGGGGCACGAGGAGCGGCTGCCCCTCGCCCATGAGGTAGAAGCCGTTGGTCCACTGCCATTTGAAGACCCCGGGGGTGTCGGACGAGACCCCTCTCCCGGCCCCGGTGTTGTTGGGGGCCAGGGAGTACGACAGGTCGTTCCAGGTGACCATGGGGACGATCGCGTCGACCCGGTGGTCGACCGCGGCGGTGGCCAGTTGCACGGCGCCGCCGTACGAGCCGCCGATCATCCCGACCCTCGGATCTCCCGGCCCGTCCTGGGTGACGTAGTCGGCGTGGCTGCCGTCGTCGGCGTCACGGGACCCGGCGAGGAAGTCGATCAGTCCGCTCGCCGCCCGGCCGTCGGTGTCCGGGGCGTCGAGTGCGATCAGACAGCCGGACGCGCCGAATCCCAGTCCGGAGTAGACGAGGGCAACATAGCCCCGGTCGGCGAAGGCCCTGCCGATCGCGTCGGTGGTGCCGTCCGACTTGCTGCCGCCGAAGCCGTTGGTGGCGAGGACGGCGGGGGCGGGGTGCCGGGCGTCGACTCCGGCCGGCCGGTAGAGGTCGGCGTCCACCGTGCAGGAACGGCCGCCGGCCGGGACGGTGAACCGCAGCGGGGTGACCGTGCGGGCGGCGGTGCCGGAGGCGTGCGCCGGGGCGGTGAGGACGAGCGGCGCGGCGAGCGCGGCGCAGGCGAGACCTGTGAGAGTTCTACGGAATCCAGGGACGGCACGCGACACGAGGACCTCCAGACCGAGGGCACCTTACTGACCGGTATGCAGCGAATCACGATCATGGTGTGGCGCCCGTCATAGCCGCGTCAACACCGCCGAACGGGGCCCCGGGAGGCATGATCGAACAGTTGACCGACACATTCGGCGCGTTGACGGAGCCTCGGTCGATGCCGGACCGGTCACGCCGGGCCGGTCGTACCGAATCACTCACGCCCGGCCGATCACGTCCGGCCAACCAGGCCCCACCGATCACGTCGGACGTGGGTCACCGCTCCAGCTCCAGCCTCGGCACATCGGGGCGGGACAAGCCGAACGTCTGTGCGTACAGGGAGAGTTCCGCCTCCAGTGCGCGGATCATGGTGTCGGCGCGCCGGAATCCGTGGCCCTCGCCCTCGAACGCCAGATAGGCGTGCGGAACTCCACGACCTCGCACGGCGGCCAGGAACCGTTCGCACTGGACCGGCGGGCAGATCACGTCGTCCAGGCCCTGGAGCAGCAGGAACGGGGTGCTGAGCCGACCGGCGGCGGTCAGCGGCGAGCGGTCCCGGTAGCGCTCGGGCACCTCGTCGAGCGGACCGATGAGGGAGTCGAGGTACTGCGACTCGAAGTCGTGGGTCCCGTCGGTGGCCCACCCCGTCAGGTCGAGGACCGGGAAGAGGATGGTGCCGCAGGCGTAGACGTCGGTACCGGTCAGGGAGGCGGCGGCGGTCCAGCCACCGGCGCTGCCGCCCCGGACGGCCAGCCGGTCCGGGTCCGCGGTCCCCTCGGCGGCAAGGGCCCGCGCGACGGCGGCGCAGTCCTCCACGTCGACGACGCCCCACTGTTCGCGCAGCCGTTCGCGGTACTCCCTGCCGTAGCCGGTCGAGCCCCCGTAGTCGACCTCGACGACGCCGATGCCGCGTGAGGTGAAGTAGGCGACCTCCAGATCGAGCACGAGCGGGTTGCGGCTGGTGGGCCCGCCGTGTGCCCACACCACGTAGGGCGGGCGTTCGTCGTCCGGTCCGGTCCGGTCGGGGCTGTGCGGCGGATGGACGTGGGCGTGGATCTCACGGCCGCCGGGGCCGGAGAACGTACGGACGTCCGTCGTCGGGTAGTACGCCGGATCGACCGGGTCCCGGTGAGGTGCGCCGATGACCCGGGTGTGGCCGGTGGCGGTGTCCAGTTCGACGACCTCGTACGAGCTGTGCGGGCTCGCGGCGACGCCGATGACGCGGCTGCCGTCCACCGCGAGGGTGGCCGCCCACTCGGTCCTGTCCCCCGCGACGTCGACCAGTTCACCGGTCTCCGGGTCGAGTATGCCGAGCGTGTTGGTGCCCTTGCCGTGGATGACGGCGATCGTGCCGTTCTCCAGCGGACGGAACCAGCTGAGGCCGATCTTCCAGAGCGCCCCGCCGAACTCCTCCTCCCGGCCGGGACAGAGCCTGCTGGTGGGCAGCACCGCGCGGGCCACCGAGCCGGGGCGCAGGCGTTGCGGCTCCCACCAGTTGCCGATGTCCGAGACGAACAGCAGCGAGCCGTCCCGGTCCCACTCCACCTGGGCCACGGACTCGTCGATGTCGCCGACGACCGGGCGGGACCCGGTGAGGGAGCCGTTCACCACGTCGGCGACCATCACCACCGTGCCGTCCCACGGCATCCGCGGGTGGTCCCAGGTGATCCACGCGGCCCGTCGCCCGTCCGGGGAGAGCTTCGGCCCGGTGACGAACCGGTGCCGGTCGTCGGTGAGTTCCCGTACGGCCTCCCGGTCGCCGGCCGCCGAGCCGTCCAGCGGTACGGCTGCGATCAGCCTGCGCAGATCGGTCGGCCCCGCCCCCGTGAACTCCTCCAGTACGCACCAGACCTCGCCCCGCTCACCCTGGTCGAGGTGGAGGTGCGGGTCGACCCAGCGCAGCCCGCCGCCCAGGTCCGACACCGGGGTGAGCGGCCAGGGTTCGCCGGGCCCGTCCGGGGCGTACGCGTACAGCCGTTGGTCGGCGAAGTCGACGAACACGATCAGCGGGCCGCCGTCGGGCCGTACGGTCCCCGCCCACGGCTGTCCGCCGTACTCGATGACGCGGCTGCGGACGTCCCACGGGGCGGGCAGCACGGAGCCGGTGGCGCCGTCGGCCCGGCGGCGGATCAGCGCGCGGCGGCCGTTCTCGGCCGGGCGCGGCTCGGTCCACCACACCTCGTCCCCGACGACTCCTACGTGGTCCGGACGGCCGTCGTGCGAAGCGGCGAGCGCCGCGTCGACGGGTGACGGCCAGGTTCCGTAAGCCCCGGTGGGCACCATGGTGGATTCCCCTGTCGCTGGGTGCGGAGTCGTACCGGCCGGACCGTGTCGTCGCGAACGGCGGCCGGGCACCGTTCGCGACGACACGGTCTACGCCGTGCGCAGGTAGTGGTCGAGGACCCGGACGCCGAAGTGCAGGGCCTCGACCGGCACCCGTTCGTCGACACCGTGGAAGAGCGCCTGGTAGTCGAAGCCGACGGGCAGTTTCAGCGGTGAGAATCCGTAGCCGGTGATGCCGAGCCGGGAGAACTGCTTGGCGTCGGTGCCTCCCGACATGCAGTACGGCACGACGTGCCCGTCCGGGTCGAAGCGTTCCACCGCCGCGCGCAGTCCGGCGTACGTCGGGGAGTCGACCGGTGCCTGGAGGGCGACCTCCCGGTGGTCGAACTCCCAGTCGACGTCGGGTCCGGTCAGCCGGTCGAGGGTGGCGCGGAACTCGTCCTCACCGCCGGGGACGGTCCGGCCGTCGATGTACGCGGTGGCGCGGCCAGGGATCACGTTGACCTTGTACCCGGCGTCCAGCATGGTCGGGTTGGCGCTGTTGCGGACGGTCGGCTCGATCAGCGCGGCGGCCGGGCCGAGCTTGCCCAGCAGTTCGTCCACCTCGAAGCCGGGAGAGTCCAGGTCCGCGCTTATGCCGTGCAGCGCGGCGATCTCGGTGAGCGCGGCCCGCACGGTCGGGGTGAGGCGCACCGGCCATTCGTGCGCCCCGATGCGGGCGACGGCCGCGGCGAGCGCGCTGACCGCGTTGGCCTTGTTGACCTTGGAGCCGTGACCCGCCTTACCGTGGGCGGTGAGCTTGAGCCAGCCGGTGCCGCGCTCGCCCGCCGCGATCGGGTAGAGCGACATCCCCGGCCCGGCGTGGAAGGTGAAGGCACCGGACTCGCTGATGCCTTCCGTACAGCCCTCGAAGAGCCCGGCGTGCCGGTCGGCGAGAAAGCCGGACCCGTCGTCGGCGCTGGCCTCCTCGTCCGCGGTGTACGCGATCACGATGTCCCGCCGGGGCCGGACCCCGGCACGTGCCCAGGCCCGTACGACGGCGAGGACCATCGCGTCCATGTTCTTCATGTCGATGGCGCCGCGGCCCCATACGACACCATCCCGGATCTCCCCGGAGAACGGGTGGACGGTCCAGTCCGCCGCCTCCGCGGGCACCACGTCGAGATGGCCGTGCACGAGGAGGGCGTCGGCCGACGGGTCGGTGCCCTCGATCCTGGCGACCACGTTGGTGCGTCCGGGGGTGCGCTCCAGCAGGACGGGTTCCAGTCCGGTGGCGGCGAGCCGTTCGGCGACGTACTCGGCGGCGGGGCGCTCGCGGCAGTCGCCGCCGCCCCGGTTGGTCGTGTCGATCCGGATCAGTTCGGAGGTGAAGGTCACCGATTCGTCGAGCGCCCGGCCGTCGACCGGGCCGGTGTCGGGGCTCCGGGCGGGCGAGGCGGTGGTCGGTGCGGACGGGGCGGTCGGTGGCATCTCAGCCATACTGTTCCTCCACGGCGGACGACACGATCGTCGTCACCGCCTTGAATGTGCGGATGCCTTCGTACATCGTCGCGCTCGTGTAGGCCACACGCCGCTCACCGCTGGGGGCGACGCCGGGGACCACGGTGGCGGCGGCGGACAGGTGTTCGGCGTCGAACTCCAGCTCCACCGTAAACGGACCGCCGTCCACCCGGGCGTGACGCACCGCCAAACCGGCCGCCTCCTCGGCCGCGGCGCGGATGTCGGCGGCGGTACGGGCCGGGGTCCGGCACACCGCCGCGTACCGCGACACATGGTCCTTGACCGCGACCTTGCGGGCGGCGGGGGCGTACCCCTCGGCGTCCTCGCAGGTCAGGTCGTCGCCGGTGACGAGGACGACCGGCACACCGTACTCGGCGGCCACCCTGGCGTTGAGCAGTCCCTCGCCGGCGCGCACCCCGTTCAGCCACACCCCCGTGATGGAGTTGGCGAGATAGGTGTGGGCGAGGACACCCTTCGTACCGGCGCCCGTGTGATAGCCGACGAAGGCGATGCCGTCCACGTCCCCGTGCTGGACGCCCTCGACCATGCTCAGGGACTTGTGTCTGCCGGTGAGCATCCGGGCCCGGTCGTCGAGCCGTTCCAGCAGGAGGTTGCGCATGGACCAGTGCGCCTCGTTGATGATGACGTCGTCGGCGCCCCCGTCGTAGAAACCGAGAACCGCCGCGTTCACGTCGGAGGTGAACATCGCGCGGCACCGCTCCCACTCCGGGGTGCCGGGCAGCACGTCGGCGGGCCAGGTCACCCCCGTGGCGCCCTCCATGTCGGCGCTGATCAGGATCTTCATGAGGAGTCCGTCTTCTCGCGGGTCGGGGTCGTCCACTCCGGTCATGGCACCGGCCGCCGGTACCGGTCCGGGATCGGTCTCTGTGTCTGCGTCGGTGTCGGTGTCTGGGTCTGCGCCGGTCTGTGAGGACGTCGGATCTGAAGAATGCCGGATCTTGAAGGATGTCGGACGGGTTCCTGACGTGGTCCGCCCATACAAGCATCTTCACCGTCCGGCCGTCCCCCCTCCCGGTCAAGATCCGATGCCCATCTCCCCCGTCCGGAACAGCGCCGCGTCCTTCCGCCTCGCCGGGCGGCCGGGACGCCCCGCGAGGAGGCCGGCGGGACGCCGGCGGCCCGGTGCGCGGACCGACAAGGGTGCACGCCCCGTGTGTGGCGGGCCGGAACAGGGGCACGCGGTGATCGTGCCCGCACGCGAAGAACTTCGTACGGCGCGCGGCCGTCCCGGAACGGCGACACGGAGCAACGGTCCGCGGCCGTGGTCCGGCCGGGAACGCGCCGGGCGCGTCCGGTGAACGGCCGGACCGTCCATGACCTCCCGTCATGGACGGTCGGGCGGGCCGCAGACAGAAAGGTGTGAAGGATGGCCACGACGCACGACCGCCCGACCGATCTCGCCCCCGGTTCCTCATCGGACCGTCCCTCCGAAGCGTCGACGAGTGAGCTGGTCGGCCTCGCGTCGGAGCAGATCACCCGGTTGGCGCGGCAGGAACTCGCCCTGGCGCAGGCCGAGATGGTGCGCAAGGGCAAGCGCTTCGGTCTCGGCGGCGGCCTCTTCGGCGGTGCGGGCGTGGTGGGCTTCGTGGCCCTCCAGACCCTCGCCGTCGCGGCCATCGCCGCACTCGCGCTGGTCCTGCCGGTGTGGGGCGCCGCTCTCGTGGTGACGGCGGTGCTGTGCGCGACGGCGGGGGCCTTCGCCCTCAGCGGCAGGAAGCAGCTCGGCCGGGCGATGCCGCCCGCCCCCGAGCAGGCCATCGACGGTGTCAAGGCCGACGTGGCGGAGATCAAGGAAAGGACACACCGATGAACGAGAAGTCGCACGACAGCGGTTCCACCCCGAGCCCCGAGGAGCTGCGCGAGCGGGTCGAGGGCACCCGTGACGAGCTCGGCCGGACCGTGGAGGCGCTGACGGCCAAGGCCGACGTGAAGGCTCGGGCGCGCGACATGGGGGCGGAGCTGAAGGACAGGGTCCAGGGCGCGACCACGCACGCCCGCGACGTGGCCCGCGCCAGGACCCCCGAGCCGGTACGGGAGAAGGCGGGACAGGCCGCCGGGCAGTTGGCCGACGCGGCCTCCTCGCTGGGTGTCGCCATCCAGGACAACACCCCGGACGCCGTACAGGAGAAGGCCGCTCGGGCCATGGGGGCGGCCCGGGACAACCGGGGTCTGCTCATCGGGCTCGGGGTCGCCACGCTGGCCGTGGTCTGCCTCGTCCGCCGGGCCCGACGCGGCTGACGTACCCGGCGCGTCCGTCACCCCGGACGGGGTGGGTGCCGACGCGCCGCACTGATGCGGGCGCTCCGCTCCCACGGTGGGCGGGTGCGTACGCCGAACGGGTGTTCCGTGTGCGCGGGCCGTTCTTCCCGCATCGGGAGGACGGCCCGCTCGGCGTTCGGCCCCCCGCCCGTACGGACGGGCCGGATGGCGGTCCGAGCCGGCGCCTCGAAGGGAGCCGGTCCGACGGGAACCGGACCGTTCGGCACCGGTGCCTCCTGCTGACAGCGGCGATCACCCCCGGCCTCCGAAGCGGGGCGGCCCCCGGCCCGGGGCCGCCCCGCTTCGTCACCCACGGGCCCGTCCTCAGGCCAGCCGCGCCGGAAGCTCCCCGTCCCGCGTCCACGCCAGCAGCTCGTCCGCCGTCCACGACGTGACGACGCGGTCCACCGGCACCCCGCACTCCTCGGCCCGCGCACAGCCGCGGATCTGCCAGTCCAGCTGCCCCGGCGCGTGCGCGTCGGTGTCGATCGCGAACAGCACGCCCGCCTCGACCGCTCGGCGCAGCAGGCGCCGTGGGGGATCGAGCCGCTCCGGGCGGCTGTTGATCTCCACGGCGGTGCCCGCCTCCGCGCACGCGGCGAACACCTCCTCCGCGTCGAACTCCGACTCCGGGCGTCCCCGCCCGGTCACCAGACGCCCGGTGCAGTGTCCCAGTACGTCCGCGTGCGGATGGCGAACGGCCGCGATCATGCGCCGCGTCATCGCGTCACGGTCCATGCGCAGCTTCGAGTGGACGGACACGACCACGACATCGAGCCGCGCGAGCAGTTCCGGTTCCTGGTCGAGGGAGCCGTCCGGGAGGATGTCGCACTCGATTCCGGTGAGCAGCCTGAACGGTGCCCACCGCTCGTTGAGTTCCGCCACCTCCGCCAGTTGTCGTCGCAACCGTTCCGGCGAGAGACCGTGGGCGACGGTCAGCCGGGGAGAGTGATCGGTGAGGGCCGCCCAGCTGTGGCCCAGCCCCTGGGCCGCGCGGCCCATGGCCTCGATCGGGCTGCCGCCGTCCGACCAGTCCGAGTGCAGATGGCAGTCGCCCCGCAGCCGGGCGCGCAACGCCTCACCGCCTTCGGCGAGCGGCGCCGCGGCCTCTTCCTCCAGCCGCTCCAGATAGTCCGGTGTCCGTCCGGCCAGGGCCTCGCGGACCACGAGCGCCGTCTTCGGGCCGATCCCCCTGACCGCCTCCAGTGTCCCGTCCGCCGCCCGCCGGGCGGCCTCGCCCTCCGCCATCGCATCGACCACCCCCGCAGCGGTACGGAACGCCTGTACGCGATACGTGGCCGCGCCGCCCCGCTCCAGCAGGAACGCGATCCGTCCCAGCGCGTCGACCGGCTCCACCACCACCTCCAGGCCCCCTCGTTCCACGGTCGGGCTCGCCGCCCTCACCGGCGTGCGCGGGCCGGTGCGGCCGGCCCTGTCGTCCGTCCAGTCTGGCGCGGCCCGCACCCGCTCGCGCGGCGGGGCCACGCACCCGCAGCGCCCCCTCGGCCCCACGCGTCCGGCTCGTCCGCGTGCGGGGACTTTGCGCGGGCCGGGGTTTCCGGCCGCCGAATACGGCAACTCGACAGCAGTCCCCGTTGTCCCTCAAGGAGCCGTTGTGGTCCTCCTCGCTCTTCTCGTACCCCCCGTGATGATGTGCGTCCTGCTGGCCATGGGGCGCTACGAGGAACGTGTGTTCGCCGAGCCTCGCCATGAGCCCGCCCACGCGGCCCGCCCACGTCATCTGCGCGTCGTGCCGGATCTGCCGTCCGCCTCCGCCGCGACCGACCGGTCCGCCGATGCCACGTCCCTGGACGGGACCCGCCGCGCGGCCTGATCCGCTCCCCGGGACGGTCCGGGCCGTGGCGGAGACTTCCCGGCCGCGCGCGATCACCGGAACGCTCCCGCCGGTGCCCGCCGTCCACGCGGCCGGCACGCTCACCGCGCCGCACTCCTGACGTCCGTGGTACCGGACGAGGGGCCCCGGTCGTCGGAACGCTCAGTCCTCGTGGCCGAGTTGCAGGTCGCGTTCGGTACGGCTGCCGCCCGCGACCTGGAGCACGGTCGCGACCGGCGGGTAACCCGCCGCGATCACGGTGTACTCACCGGACGACAGGTCGACGAAGCGGAACGTCCCGTCGGCTCCGGTGGTCAGCGTGTCGACCACGTTGCCCGCGGCGTCCAGGAGCGTGACGCGTGCGTCCTCCACCAGCCGTCCGCCGCCGGCCCGCACCACTCCCCGCAGCACGGCGCCACCGGCCAGTTCGATGTCCTGCCGGGTCTCCCTGGCCGCCTGCACGCTCACCGGCAGGGCGGCGGGCCGGAAGGCGGGTGCGCCGGCGGCGAGGGTGTACTCACCGGCCACCAGCTCGGTGATGACGTATCCGCCCTGATGACCGCTGCGGGCCGTCGCGACCACCTCGCCACGTACGTCGGTGAGGGTGACGGCGGCGCCCGGTACGGGACTGCCGTCCGCGGTGACGACCTTCCCGGCGAGCCGTCCCGCACCGCCGAGCACGACGTCGATCTCGACGGGCCGCTCGCCGACGGTGACGCTGACCGCCTGCGGCTGATGGCCGCCGGCCGCGGCGATGAGGACGTACGAGCCGGAGCCCGGGACGCTCAGCGCGTACCGCCCGTCCTCGTCGCTCGCGCCGCGCCCGATCTGCTGTCCCTGGACGTCGATGAGGGTGAGGGCGGCGCGCGGCACCCGGGTGCCGTCGGGGTGCTGGACGTGTCCGCCGACCGGGACCCCGGGGGCGGCGTTCCCGGCGGGCGGTGCGGCGGAGGCGGTGCGGGCGGCGGGGACCGGTGCGGGCTCGGCGGCGATGTCGGGGGTGTGGTGGGACACCAGCGGTTTCTCCTTGAGGAAGAAGGCGAAGAACAGGCCGAGCGCGAGGACCGGCACGAGATAGAGGAAGATCCGGGGCATCGCGTCGGCGTATGCCTGGATGTAGCTGTCGCGCAGCGCGGGTTCCAGGGCGTGGACCAGCTGCGGGGTGATCGATTCCGGGGCGGGGAGGTCGACGCCGGTCGGCAGGCGCACGGCGAGCGCGTCCGCGAGGCGGCTCGCGAAGAGGGTCCCGAAGACGGCGGCGCCGACGCTGCCGCCGATCTGCCGGAAGTAGTTGTTGGCGCTGGTGGCGCTGCCGATGTCGGACGGCTGTACGGAGTTCTGCACGGCGAGGACGAGCACCGACATGATCAGGCCGATCCCGATGCCGAGGACCGCCTGGTACACACCGCATTCGAAGCGCGGGGTGTCCGCCTCCAGCCGGGACAGCAGCCACATGCCGACGGTCGAGACGGCGGAGCCGACGATGGGGTAGAGGCGGTAGCGCCCGGTACGGGAGATCAGCTGGCCCGAGATGACCGACGAGGCGACGATGCCGCCCATCATCGGGAGCATCAGCAGGCCGGACTCGGTGGCGCTGGCGCCGCCGACCATCTGGAGGAAGGTCGGAAGGTAACTGGCGGCGCCGAAGAGCGCGACGCCGACGACGGCTCCGACCAGGGCGGTGACGTTGAAGATGGAGTCGCGGAACAGCCGCAGCGGGATGATCGGTTCGGCCGCGCGCCGCTCGACGAGGAGGAAGAGCACGGCCGACACGGCGGCTCCGGCGGCGAGTCCCAGGATGGTCCGTGAGCCCCAGGCGTACTCCGTACCGCCCCAGCTCGTCAGCAGCACCAGACAGGTCGAGGCCAGCGCCAGCAGGAGTGCGCCGAGGATGTCGAGCCGGGGCCGGACGGCGGGCCTGGGGAGTTTCAGTACGACGGCGATGACGGCGAGCGTGCCGAGGCCGAACGGGACGTTGATGTAGAAGCACCAGCGCCAGGAGGCGTGATCGGTGAAGAAGCCGCCGAGCAGCGGGCCCGCGACGGACGCGAGACCGAAGGCCGCGCCGATGAGCCCCATGAACCGGCCGCGCTCGCGCGGCGGTACGACGTCCGCGATGATCGCCTGCACGCCGATCATCAGCCCGCCGCCACCGACCCCCTGGACGGCCCGGAACGCGATCAGCTCGTTCATCGTGCGGGACCAGCCCGCCAGCGCCGAGCCGATCACGAAGACGATGATCGCGAACTGGAAGACGCCCTTGCGGCCGAAGAGGTCGCCGAGCTTCCCGTAGATCGGCAGTCCGATGGTGGAGGCGAGGAGGTAGGCGGTGACCGCCCAGGACATCTTCTCCAGGCCGTGCAGCTCGCCGACGATCTTCGGCAGCGCGGTGGCGACGATCATCTGGTCGAGCGCCGCGAGCAGCAGCGTGAGCATCAGGCCCAGGAAGATCATCCTGACCTGGCGGGGGCCGAGCTCCACGATCGGTGCGGGCGGTGCGCCCGGCGGCGGTGCGGTGCGCGGCCCGGCGGCCGGAGCGGGTGCGGTCGCGGCGGAAGTGCCCGGTCCGGGTCCGCCGTCGGCACCGGCCGGCCGCGCCGTGTCCGTTCCCCCGGCCGCCCCCGCGTCCCCTTCGCCGCCCGGCTCGTCCTTCACCAGCGTGACCCCGCCCACCACGTACCGCTCCCCTCGTCGCGTCTGCCCCGGCCATTTCCGCATCGGGCGAGAAGCGAGGGCAAACGCGGCCGGGGGGCGTCCGCGGCGTGTTCCGGAGGCTTATCCCCGGTGGGAGCCGCTGCGGGGTACCAACGGCCGACCGGGGAAGACCACCCGAACCGGTGAGGAGCGGAAGACGTCCCCGGGGGTTACCGGGGTCGCTTTTCGACCTCGGTGGCGAGATTCAGCAGCAGCTCGTCGTAGATGCGGCCGAGGCCCTTGGGGGCGAAGGTCCTCTCGAAGAACCCGCCGATGCCGCCCGCGCCGTTCCAGACGGTCGAGACGACGGCCTGGGACTTGCCCTCGCCCGCCGGGGTGACGGTCCAGGTGGTCACCATGGAGGAGTTGCGGTCCTTCTCGACCAGCTGCCCGTCGGTCGGCTCGGTGACCTCCAGCAGGCAGTCACGCACCCGCTTGCTGGTCGCCTGGAGCTTCCAGTGGACGAGGGTGCCCTCGCCGTCACCGCCCTCCCTCACCTCGTACTCGCTGTACTGGCCGGGCAGCACCTTGCCCCGGGTCTCCCTGTAGTCCGCCAGCGCGTCGAACACCGTCTCCGCGTCCGCCGCGATGATCCGCTCTGTCGTGGCCTCGACCTGCGCCATGGCTGTTCCTCCAGCACTCGGTTGTTCGGGGTGTGCTGAGCCAACCACCTCCGGCACCCCGCTCAAAATCCGCGGGAAGTCCAGCGATGGGCGAGGGGGAACGAAAGGGAGGAAACGATCATGGGAACAAATGTTCTATTCTCTGAGCAGTGCTACCGAGGAGGCGTCCATGCGCTGGGACAATCTGGCCGAGAACCCCCCGACGGCCCGGGACAGCGCGCTCTTCGCCGCCGACGCGGTGACCACGCGCACCTTCGACACCCCCGAATTCCGGGGCATCACCTTCCATGAGATCCGGGCCCGTTCGATCGTGAACCGGGTGCCGGGGGCGTCCCGGATGCCGTTCGAATGGACCGTGAACCCGTACCGGGGCTGCACCCACGCCTGTGTCTACTGCTTCGCCCGCAAGACCCACAGCTATCTGGACCTCGACACCGGGCTCGGCTTCGACTCGCAGATCGTCGTCAAGGTCAACGCCCCCGAGCTGCTGCGCCGCCAGCTCGCCTCCAGCCACTGGGAGGGCGCGCACATCGCGATGGGCACCAACGTCGACTGCTACCAGCGCGCCGAGGGCCGCTACCGGCTGATGCCCGGCATCATCTCCGCACTGCGTGACCGGGCGAACCCCTTCTCGATCCTCACGAAGGGCACGCTGATCCTCCGGGACCTCGACCTGTTGCGCCAGGCGGCCGACGTCACCGAGGTCGGCGTCTCGGTCTCCGTCGGCTTCGTCGACAGCGAACTGTGGCGGACCGTGGAGCCCGGCACCCCCTCCCCCGAGCGCCGCCTCGACGTCGTGCGCGCCCTCTCCGCGCGGGGCATCGGCTGCGGGGTCCTGATGGCGCCCGTCATCCCGTTCCTCGGCGACCGTCCCGAGCAGTTGCGGGCCACCGTCCACGCGATCGCCGCCGCCGGGGCGACCTCCGTCACCCCGCTCGTGCTCCATCTGCGCCCCGGCGCCCGCGAATGGTTCACCCAGTGGCTCGGACAGCACCACCCCCATCTGGTGCGGCGGTACGAACGGCTGTACGCGGACGGGGCGTACGCCCCCAAGTGGTACCAGCGCCGGATCACCCGTCAGGTGCACGAGCTGGCGGCGGAGTTCGGCATCGGCCCGGCCGACCGCGGTGAGCCCCGCCGGATTCCGCCACCTCCGGCCTCCGGTCCGGCTCCGGAGGGCCCCACCCAGCTGACCCTGCTCTGACGAGGACAGGCCACGGACCCCCTGACGGCCGGCCGTCAGGGACTCGCCGGACGGGCCGAACACGATCGGATGATGACCTGCCGTGCGGGAACGCGGGGTGCCTCTCGCGGGGCCGACTCGGCCCGCGACCACCGCCACGGGCGCGGGCGGCGGCGCGGCGCGGCGCACGGCGGCGCGGTTGGCACAGCGCACGGGCGCGGTCGGGAGCGGGGCGACCACCGGTGAGAGGGCGCGTCTCGGCGGCGCCGGCAGCGCGCCGCACCGGTTGCTCGGCTTCCGCGGCTCAGCCGCGGATCTCAGGCGCGGCCGGCCGGCGCGTGAGAGCCGCCGGTACGGGCGTACCCCGGGCGGTGACGGGTCATCCGGGAGACCCCGGTCCGCCGCCGCGTACCCCCGCTTCGCGCTCCTGCGCCGGGAACCGCGGCAGCCGGCCGAGCGCCGTCCTCGCCGCGTCCCCGAGCCGGGGGTGCGGCAACGCCGATTCCAGCACCGGCCGGGCCCGCCCGTCGCCCAGCAGGCCGAGCCCCTCCACACAGGCCAGCGCCACCCGCCAGTGCGGTTCGTCCGGGGCCAGCAGCCGCTCCAGCGTGCGCGTCAGCGCGGGCACGGACTCGGGGGCGCGCAACTCGGCCAGCAGCCGGACCGGGTGCAGGGCGTACGCCGTGCGCAGCGGGTTCGTCGCGAGCGTGGCGGCCGCGCGCGGCGTACGCGGGTCGCCGAGCCGGAGCAGGACGTGCGCGGCGGACGCGCAGCGTTCGGGGTCGCGGTGGTTGAGGAGCAGGACCAGGGTCTCGAAGGCTCGCCGGTCCCCCGCGCGGCCCAGCCGGACGGCAGCGAGCTCGCGCGCCCAGAGCGGGCGTTCGGGCTCGGTGAGGACCCGGGCCAGTTCCTCGTCGTCTTCGGTGGCGAGTAGCGCGCGGCACTGCGCCGATCCGCCCGCCTCACGCGTCAGCCGGTCGGCCGACGACCGGTACTCCTCGTCCATGACCGTCAGCGTATCGGCGATCACGGTTGGTACGCGAAGTGTGAGCCGGTGCACAACGACCGAGGTCTGGCGTGCACGTTACTCGCCGGTTAACCTCAAGGCGCGGGACACGATCCCGTGAGATCCGGACGGCCTGGTGACGCAGCCGCCCGGGTGTTCGTCGGTTCAGCGGTTCTGTATCTCCGCGGTACCGCGCTTCTGCGGTTCGGTACGACGTGGCTCCGGGACAGGGCCCGTCGCCTTCACCCCGGCCGGGGTGGTCCGGGGTGGTCCGGGTGGTTTCGAACGCCCGATCCCCTCGCCCAGGCCCCGCTCACGACACGCGCCTTTCTCGCGCCGTGTGTGCCGGTCCACGCCCTGTGTGCCTCGGACGCACCCGCCCGCGTACGCGCCTCGCCCTCTCACAGTCGTCACTCACCCCTGGAGTCCCGTGATGGACACCCCGCTCAGCACGATCGCCGTCGTCGGCCTCGGCACGATGGGCACCGGCATCGCCGAGGTCCTGGTCCGTGCCGGCCGCGAGGTCGTCGGTATCGACATCGACGACGGCGCCGCCCGCCGGGCCGTCGCCGCCCTGGAGTCCTCCACCGCCCGCGCCGTCGTGCGCGGGCGCGTCACCGAGAAGGAACGGCGGGACGCCCTCGCCCGGTTCCGCACCTTCTCCGATCCGCGCGCCGCCGCCGACGCGGAACTGGTCGTCGAGGTCGTGCCGGAGTCGTACGAGGTCAAGGAGCGGGTGTTCCGGGAGCTCGACGCGATCGTCTCCCCCACCGCGATCCTGGCGACCGGCACCAACGCCCTGTCGGTGACCCGGCTCGCCGCCGGGTCACGGCACCCCGAACGCGTCCTGGGTCTGCACTTCTTCGCTCCGGTGCCCGCGATGAGACTGGTCGAGGTGGTCTCGTCGGTGCTGACCGCGCCGCCGGCCGTGGCGGCCGTCACCGCGCTCGCCCGGGAGCTCGGCAAGGAGCCGGTGGCCGTCGGCGACCGGCCGGGCTTCGTCGCGGACGGGCTGCTGTTCGGCTATCTCAACCAGGCCGCCGCGATGTACGAGGCGAAGTACGCGTCCCGCGAGGACATCGACACGGCGATGCGGCTGGGCTGCGGGCTGCCGATGGGGCCGCTCGCCCTGCTGGACCTGATCGGCGTCGATACCGCGCGCACGGTGCTGGAGGCCATGTACTGCGCGTCGCACGACCGGCTGCACGCCCCGGCGCCGGTCCTGGGCCAGTTGGCCGGGGCGGGCCTGACCGGGCGCAAGGCGGGGCGCGGCTTCTACACGTACGAGGCGGCGGGCGGCGCGACCGTGGTTCCGGACGCGCTGACCCCGTCACCGGGGGCGGGCGCGGGCCCCGGGACGGTGACCGGGCGGACCGTGCGGTCGGTCGGCGTCGCGGGCTCCGGGACGATGGCGTCCGGGATCGCGGAGGTCTTCGCGAAGGCCGGGTACGAGGTGGTGCTGGCCGCCCGCGGCAGGGCGAAGGCGGACACCGCCAGGGACCGGATCGCCGCGTCGCTCGGGCGGTCCGTCGCCAAGGGGCGGCTGACCGCCGTGGACCGGGACGCCGCCCTGGCCGGGATCGTCCCCGCCGGGTCGCCGGACGCGTTCGCCGGGGTGGACCTCGTCGTGGAGGCGGTCGCCGAGGACCTGGCGGTCAAGCAGCGGTTGTTCGCGACGCTCGACCGGGTCTGCACGTCGGGCGCGGTCCTCGCCACGACCACCTCGTCACTGCCGGTGGTGGCGTGCGCCCGCGCGACGTCCCGGCCGCAGGACGTCGTCGGGATGCACTTCTTCAATCCGGCGCCCGCCATGAAGCTGGTCGAGGTGGTCCGCACGGTGCTCACCACCGACGAGGCGCACGCCACGGTCCGCGAGGTCTGTCTGCGGGCGGGCAAGCACCCGGTGGACTGCGGTGACCGGGCCGGGTTCATCGTGAACGCGCTGCTGTTCCCGTATCTCAACAACGCGGTCAAGATGGTGCAGGAGCACTACGCGACGCCCGACGACATCGACGCCGCGATGAGGCTCGGCGGCGGCTATCCGATGGGTCCCTTCGAACTGCTCGACGTCGTGGGGCTCGACGTCTCGCTCGCCATCGAGAGGGTGCTGCACCGCGCGTTCCGCGATCCGGGGCTGGCCCCGGCCCCCCTCCTGGAGCATCTGGTGGCCGCGGGCTGCCTCGGCCGCAAGACCGGGCGCGGCTTCCGCGAGCATGCCCGCCGCTGACCCGGGAACGGGGTGGGGCGGGCTGCTCGATCCATCGCGCGGTCCGCCCCCACGGGCACACCCTCCTGCGTCGATGCAGTACGTTCACCTCATGTCCCAGCCCGCCAAGTCACCCCGTGCGTCCGCCGCGTCCGATGTCCCGGAGAGCGCCGCGGGCACCCGTGCCGCCGCCCAACGACTCAAGATGCGCCGCGAGTTGGCCGCCGCGGCGATGGAACTCTTCGCGACGAAGGGGTACGAGGCGACGACGGTCGACGAGATCGCCGGTGCGGCCGGAGTGGCCCGGCGCACCTTCTTCCGGCACTTCCGCTCCAAGGAAGAGGCGATCTTCCCGGACCACGACGACACCCTCGTACGGGCCGAGGCCGTCCTGAACGCGGCGCCCGCGCACGAGCACCCGCTCGACACGGTCTGCCGGGGCATCAAGGAAGTCATGAGGATGTACGCGGCGAAGCCCGCGGTCTCCGTGGCACGGTACAAGCTGACCCGCGAGGTGCCCACGCTGCGTGAGGCGGAGATCGCCTCGGTGGCCCGCTACGAGCGGCTGTTCACCCGCTATCTGCTGGGCCACTTCGACGAGCACGACCACCGCGACGGCAACGACGACCCGCTGCTCGCCGAGGTGGCGGCGTCCGCCGTGGTCACCGCGCACAACCATGTGCTGCGTCGCTGGCTGCGGGCGGGCGGGCAGGGCGACGTGGAGGACCAGCTCGACCACGCCTTCGCGATCGTCCGGGACACCTTCGGCACCGGGATCGGCGCGGGACGGATCGTCGGCCCGGAGCCCGCGAGGTCCCCGGCGGCCTCGGTGAGCACCCAGGGCGAGGTGCTGGTCGCGGTGGCCAGGACGGACGCGCCGCTCGACGAAGTGATGCGCACCATCAAGCAGGCGCTGAAGGCGCACTGACCGGTGCGGCACGGGTCCCGGCCGAGGGGCCCGGCACCCTGCTCGGGCCCCGACCGGTCGCAGGGGCCCGGCGCCCTGTTCCAGGGGCCCGGCGGGGGTCCGTCCGGCTCCGGTCTCAGTCCTGCCACGCCCAGGGCGGCGGTCCGCTGCCGTCGCTCCACGCGTCGAGGGCCGGCCGGTCGACGCGCAGGATGCCGCACCGGTCCGCGTAGTCGGCGGCCGGTTCGGTGAACTCGCTGGTGGTCACGACGACGGCGATCTCCGCCTCGTGCACGGCGTAACAGGTGCCGCCGAACCGCTGGAGGTCCTGCGAGCCGACCTTGTTCGTGGGTCCGTAGCACTTGCACTGGACGACGACGCGGCGGCCGTCGGGGGTGAGTGCGACGACATCGGCGCCGAGGTCGCCCGCGCCGCCGACCACATGGACGTCCTGGCAGCCGTCGCGCTCGCAGAGCCCGGCGACGGCCGCCTCGAACTCCGCCGCGTCCATGGCCGCGTAGTCCACCGGTACCGGCGCCGGGATGTCGGTGGTGAGTTCCAGCGTGGGCTCGGGGGCCGCCGCGTCGAGCAGTTCATGGGTGGCGTCGGTGACCGCTCCGGCGACGGTGCGGGCCATCCGCCGGTCGCGGCGCCCGCGCAGCAGCGCCACCGCGCCCGCGCACACGACGGCCGACACCAGCACCGCGGCGACCGGGTGCCGTCCGGCGGCCTGCCAGGCCAGCCGCAGGGTCAGTCCCCCGCCCCACAGCAGGAGGGCGACGAGGGCGAACCCGAACGTCGTGCGGCGGAGGTTGAACGCGGGCCTGCGGCGCTCGGCCGCCTGTCTGCGGATCGGTATCGTCATCTGTGGCTGCCCACCCCTGTTGCTGCGGCTCGGCGCCGTGCGGTCCGGCACGGCCCGGTGTGTCACCAGCGAGCCACCCAAGATCGCCCGCCTGTGACATGTGCCCCGGCCCACGCGGTTCAACGACCCGTGCGCGGCCTGGGCGCGGCATCGGCGAAACCGGGTTGCCGGGGCCGGTCCACGGTGCTGGGGTGGGCCGATGGACCATGACGCGCTGCTGAGGCTGTTCGACCGTGAGATGCGTGAGCTGGCGGCGCCGGACGGCCCGGGGGTGCGGGTCGAGCGGGCCGGTGACGTCGTCCGGCAGGTCGGCGCGGCGGACGACTGGAACGGAGTGGTGTGGTCCTCCCCCGAGCTGGACGCGGTACGCGCGGACGCGGCGATCGCGGCGCAGGTGGAGCACTTCACGGGGCTCGGGCACGGCCGGTTCGAGTGGAAGCTCTACGCGCACGACCGGCCGGCCGGCCTGGGCGGGCGGCTCGCTGCGGCCGGTCTCGTGCCGGAGCCGACGGAGACGCTGCTGGTCGCCCCGGTCGCGGAGCTGTCCACGGCCGTCGTACCGCCGGAGGGCGTACGCCTGCGCGCGGTGACCGGGCCCGCCGATGTGGAGCTGATGGCGCTCGCCCATGAGCGGGCCTTCGGCGCGGACGCCTCCCGGCTGCGGCACCAGGTGACGGCGCGGCTGACGAAGGCGCCGGACACCTTCGTCGCGGTGCTCGCCATGGCGGGCGACGAGCCGGTGAGTTCGGCCCGGATGGAGCTGTGTCCCGGTACGGCGTTCGCCGGGCTCTGGGGCGGCGGCACGGTGGCGCGGTGGCGGGGCAGGGGCGTCTACCGCGCCCTGGTCGCGTTCCGGGCCCGGATCGCCGCCGAGCGCGGCTACCGCTATCTCCAGGTCGATGCCACCGACCGGTCCGAACCGATCCTGCGGCGGCTCGGCTTCACGGCCCTGAGCACGACGACGCCGTACGTGTACGGGTCGGACTCGTAGCGCCCCGTCCGCGGAACGCCCCGTCCGACGCGGCCGGGTTCCACCCGGCGTGGCACCGCCGCAAGTCCCTCGCGCGCTCATGCGTGCCCGGCGGATGACATCTGAGAGAAATTATTGGCACCCAGTGCCTTGTCAGCTGTCACACAGTGCCATACGTTGAAGCTGTCCGGGCGACCGGCGTGCGGCGACCACCCGTACACCGGATGTCCCGGCGGGCCCGCGCCCGCCCCGCCCGGACGCCTGCGTCACAGGCGACCCCCTCCGCTCCACCGAGCACGCCACAGCTCCATCCGCCGGACCGACGGCACCCACCTCCACTCAGCACCGCTCCCCATGCCCCTGGGACCCCCGGGCGACCCTCAACGCTCCCCCGAACCGCCGGCTCCGCGCTCAGGCGGGGGAGACCCCATCAGCCGGAGGCAACACCGTGAAGGAAATCCTGGACGCGATCCAATCGCGGGACGGTACGGCCGCGGACTTCGCGGCCCTGCCCCTGCCCGAGTCGTACCGCGCGGTGACCGTGCACAAGGACGAGACCGAGATGTTCGACGGCCTCGCCACCCGGGACAAGGACCCCCGCAGATCGCTGCACCTCGACGAGGTGCCGGTGCCCGAACTCGGCCCCGGTGAGGCGCTGGTGGCCGTCATGGCCAGTTCGGTGAACTACAACTCGGTCTGGACCTCGCTCTTCGAACCGATGGCCACCTTCGGCTTCCTGGAACGGTACGGCAGGCTCAGCGAGCTGACCCGCCGTCATGACCTCCCGTACCACGTCATCGGCTCCGATCTGGCGGGCGTCGTGCTGCGCGCCGGGCCCGGCGTCAACGCCTGGAAGCCCGGTGACGAGGTCGTCGCGCACTGTCTCTCGGTCGAGCTGGAGTCCTCGGACGGCCACAACGACACGATGCTCGACCCCGAACAGCGCATCTGGGGCTTCGAGACCAACTTCGGCGGCCTCGCCGAGATCGCCCTCGTCAAGTCCAACCAGCTGATGCCCAAGCCGGACCACCTCAGCTGGGAGGAGGCCGCCGCCCCCGGTCTGGTCAACTCGACCGCGTACCGCCAGCTCGTCTCGCGCAACGGGGCGGGCATGAAGCAGGGCGACAACGTGCTGATCTGGGGCGCGAGCGGCGGACTCGGTTCGTACGCGACCCAGTTCGCGCTGGCCGGCGGCGCCAATCCGATCTGCGTCGTCTCCAGCGACCGCAAGGCGGACATCTGCCGGCGGATGGGCGCCGAGGCGATCATCGACCGCAGCGCCGAGGGGTACGCGTTCTGGCAGGACGAACACCGGCAGGACCCGCGCGAGTGGAAGCGGTTCGGCAGGCGCATCCGGGAACTGACCGGCGGCGAGGACGTGGACATCGTCTTCGAGCACCCGGGCCGCGAGACGTTCGGCGCCTCGGTGTACGTGACCCGCAAGGGCGGCACGATCGTCACCTGCGCGTCCACGTCGGGCTACACCCATGAGTACGACAACCGCTATCTGTGGATGTCGCTGAAGCGCATCGTCGGCTCCCACTTCGCCAACTACCGTGAGGCGTGGGAGGCCAACCGGCTGGTCGCCAAGGGGAAGATCCATCCGACCCTGTCGAAGGTCTACTCCCTGGCGGACACCGGCCAGGCCGCCCACGACGTGCACCGCAACGTCCACCAGGGCAAGGTCGGGGTGCTCGCGCTGGCCCCCCGCGAGGGTCTGGGCGTGCGCGACACGGAACTGCGCGAGCGGCACCTCGACGCGATCAACCGATTCCGGGACGTGTGATGACCGGGCGCCGCAAGGACCGCCCGTGGCTCATGCGGACGTACGCCGGTCACTCGACCGCCGAGGCGTCCAACGAGCTCTACCGGCGCAACCTCGCCAAGGGCCAGACCGGCCTCTCGGTCGCCTTCGACCTGCCGACCCAGACGGGGTACGACCCCGATCACGTCCTCGCCCGCGGTGAGGTCGGCCGGGTCGGGGTGCCCGTCTCGCACCTCGGGGACATGCGGCGGCTGTTCCAGGACATCCCCCTGGAGCGGACGAACACCTCGATGACGATCAACGCGACCGCGATGTGGCTGCTGGCGCTCTACCAGGTGGTCGCCGAGGAACAGGGCGCCGACCCCGGCCTGCTCCAGGGCACGACCCAGAACGACATCGTGAAGGAGTACCTCTCGCGCGGGACGCACGTCTTCCCGCCCACGCCCTCGCTGCGGCTGACCACCGACATGATCGCGTACACGGTCGCCCGCGTCCCGAAGTGGAACCCGATCAACATCTGCAGCTACCACCTCCAGGAGGCGGGGGCCACCCCGGTCCAGGAGATCGCGTACGCCATGTCGACGGCCGTCGCCGTCCTCGACGCGGTGCGCGACTCCGGCCAGGTCCCGGCGGAGAGGTTCGGTGACGTCGTCGCGCGGATCTCCTTCTTCGTCAACGCCGGCGTCCGCTTCATCGAGGAGATGTGCAAGATGCGCGCCTTCGGCCGCATCTGGGACCGGGTCACCCGGGAGCGGTACGGCATCGAGGACGCCAGGCAGCGCCGGTTCCGGTACGGCGTCCAGGTCAACTCCCTCGGCCTGACCGAGGCCCAGCCGGAGAACAACGTCCAGCGCATCGTGCTGGAGATGCTGGCCGTCACCCTCTCCAAGGACGCCCGCGCCCGCGCCGTCCAACTGCCCGCCTGGAACGAGGCCCTGGGGCTGCCCCGCCCCTGGGACCAGCAGTGGTCGCTCCGCATCCAGCAGGTCCTGGCCCACGAGAGCGATCTGCTGGAGTACGAGGACGTCTTCGCCGGTTCGCACGTCGTCGAGGCCAAGGTGACCGAGCTGGTCACCGACTCGCTGGCGGAGATGGAACGCGTCCGGCTGATGGGCGGTGCGATGGCCGCCGTCGAGTCCGGCTATCTGAAGTCGCGGCTGGTCTCCTCGCACGCCGAGCGCCGCGCCAGGATCGAGAGCGGCGACGAGAGGATCGTCGGCGTCAACATCCACGGGACGACCGAGCCCAGCCCGCTCACCGCCGACCTCGACGCGGCGGTCATGACCGTCGATCCCGCGAACGAGGCCCGGGTGGTGGCCTCGCTCCACGAGTGGCGCGCCACCCGTGACGAGACCCGTGCCGGCCAGGCGCTGGCCGCCCTGAAGGAAGCCGCGGCGGGCACCGAGAACCTGATGGGGGCGACCGTCGAGTGCGCCCGCGCGGGCGTCACCACCGGCGAGTGGTCCTGGGCGCTGCGTGAGGTCTTCGGCGAGTTCCGCGCACCGACCGGGGTGTCGTCCGCCCCGGTCGCGGTGACCGCCGAACCGGGCACCCCACTCGCCCTCGTCCGGGAGAAGGCGTCCCGCACGGCCGCCGATCTGGGGTGCGGACGGCTGCGGCTGCTGGTCGGCAAGCCGGGCCTCGACGGGCACTCCAACGGGGCGGAGCAGATCGCCGTACGGGCCCGCGACGCCGGGTTCGAGGTCGTCTACCAGGGCATCAGGCTCACCCCCGAGCAGATCGTCTCCGCCGCGCTCGCCGAGGACGTGCACTGTGTCGGTCTGTCGATCCTGTCCGGTTCGCACGCCGAGCTGGTGCCGGACGTGCTGGTCCGGCTGCGGGAGGCGGGGGCGGCCGACGTCCCGGTGATCGTCGGCGGGATCATCCCGCCGGCCGACGCCGGGCAGCTGCGCCGGGCAGGTGTGGCCGCCGTCTTCACCCCGAAGGACTTCGGCATCACGGAAATCATCGGCCGTATCGTCGACGAGATCCGGAAAGCGAACGAACTCGACCCTCTGGAGGTCCCCGCATGACCACGTCCGACCGCCCGTCGCCCGCCACCGCCCCGCCGGGGAGCGGCCCCGCCGGACACCTCCCGGACCGGCCGCGTCCGCGCCGCTCCTGCCTGGCCGTGCCGGGCTCGAACCCGCGGTTCCTGGAGAAGGCCCAGGGGCTCCCGGCCGACCAGGTGTTCCTGGACCTGGAGGACGCCTGCGCGCCGCTCGCCAAGGAGGGCGCCCGGCACATGATCGTCGACGCGCTGAACAACGGCGACTGGAAGGGGAAGACCCGGGCGGTGCGGGTCAACGACTGGACCACGCAGTGGACGTACCGCGATGTGGTCACGGTCGTCGAGGGCGCGGGCCAGAACCTCGACTGCGTGATGCTGCCGAAGGTCCAGGACGCCCAGCAGGTCGTCGCCCTCGATCTGCTGCTCACCCAGATCGAGCGGACGATGGGGTTCGAGACCGGCCGGATCGGTATCGAGGCACAGATCGAGAACGCCAGGGGTCTCGTCAACATCGACGACATCGCCGGCTCGTCCCCGCGGCTCGAAACCCTGATCTTCGGTCCTGCCGACTTCATGGCCTCCATCAACATGAAGACGCTGGTGGTCGGTCAGCAGCCGCCCGGGTACGGCGCGGACGCGTACCACTACATCCTGATGCGCATCCTGATGGCGGCCCGTGCGCACGGTCTCCAGGCGATCGACGGCCCGTTCCTCCAGATCCGCGACGTGGACGCGTACCGCGAGGTGGCGGGGCGTGCGGCGGCTCTGGGCTTCGACGGCAAGTGGGTGCTGCACCCCGGCCAGGTCGACGCGGCCAACGAGGTGTTCTCACCGTCCCAGAAGGACTACGACCACGCCGAGATGATCCTCGACGCCTACGAGTGGTGCACCTCCGAGGCGGGCGGCAGGAAGGGCTCGGCGATGCTCGGCGACGAAATGATCGACGAGGCGAGCCGCAAGATGGCGTTGGTGATCGCGGGCAAGGGCCGCGCGGCCGGAATGCGCCGCACCACGAAATTCGAAGCGCCGGAGGTCTGACCATGCGATTCGGCCGCACCTTCGAGGAGTTCAAGGTCGGTGCAGTGTACAAGCACTGGCCGGGAAAGACGGTCACGGAGTACGACGACCACCTGTTCTGCCTGCTGACGATGAATCACCATCCGCTGCATCTGGACAGCAACTACGCCGAGCGCACGACCGACTTCGGGAAGAACGTCGTCGTCGGCAACTACGTCTACTCGCTGCTGCTCGGGATGTCGGTGCCGGACGTCTCGGGGAAGGCGATCGCCAATCTGGAGGTCGAATCGCTCAGGCACGTCGCGCCGACCTTCCACGGTGACACGCTCTACGGCGAGACGACCGTCCTCGGCAAGTCCCCGTCACGGTCCAGGAGCGACCGCGGAGTCGTCCACGTCGAGACCCGTGGCCACAAGCAGGACGGGACGCTGGTCTGCGTGTTCCGCCGCAAGGTGATGGTCCCGACCCGGACGTACGTCGAGGAGCGCGGCGGAGAACAGCCCGGCCGCCCGGAACCGAAGTCACAGGAGAGCTGAGCCATGAGCCGACTTGCCCGGACCCCGGGACTGACCGAGATCCAGCGGGAAATCCTCGCCACGGTGAGGAGTTTCGTCGACAAGGAGATCATTCCGGTCGCGACCCGTCTGGAGCACCGTGACGAATATCCGGACGAAATCGTCGAAGGGCTCAAGGAACTCGGTCTGTTCGGACTGATGATTCCGGAGGAGTACGGCGGTCTGGGTGAGTCGCTGCTCACCTACGCGCTGTGCGTGGAGGAAATCGCCCGCGGCTGGATGAGCGTGTCGGGAATCATCAACACGCATTTCATCGTGGCGTACCTGCTGAAGCAGCACGGCACCCAGGAGCAGAAGGACACCTTCCTGCCGCGCATGGCGCTGGGCGAGGTGCGGGGCGCGTTCTCGATGTCGGAGCCCGGCCTCGGGTCGGACGTGTCGGCGATCAGGTCCAGGGGCGTCAGGGACGGCGACTCCTACGTGCTCGACGGCCAGAAGATGTGGCTGACGAACGGCGGCACGTCCACGCTCGTCGCCGTGCTGTGCCGGAGTGACGAAGGACACCCCGAGGGCACCGCGCCGCACAGATCGATGACGGCCTTCCTGGTGGAGAAGGAGGCCGGCTTCGGGGAGGTGCGGCCGGGCCTCACGATCCCCGGGAAGATCGACAAGATGGGCTACAAGGGGGTCGACACCACCGAACTCATCATGGACGGACTGCGCATTCCGGCCAATCGGGTACTCGGCGGCACCACCGGCCGAGGGTTTTACCAAATGATGGACGGAGTCGAGGTGGGCCGCGTCAATGTCGCGGCCCGTGGCTGCGGTGTGGCACAGCGTGCGTTCGAGCTGGGTGTCGCGTACGCCCAGCAGCGCCACACCTTCGGCAAACCGATCGCCGAGCACCAGGCGATCCAGTTCAAGCTGGCCGAAATGGCCACCAAGGTCGAGGCCGCTCATGCGATGATGGTAAATGCGGCCCGCAAAAAGGACTCCGGGGAACGTAACGACCTGGAGGCAGGGATGGCGAAGTACCTCGCCTCCGAGTACTGCAAGGAAGTCGTCGAGGACGCCTTCCGCATCCACGGCGGATACGGCTTCTCGAAGGAGTACGAGATCGAACGCCTCTACCGCGAGGCGCCGATGCTGTTGATCGGCGAAGGTACCGCCGAGATCCAGAAAATGATCATTGGGCGCCGACTCCTGGAAGAGTACCGATTCCAGGGCTGATTGTCCCGTTTGGGGTGATTTAGTCGCGAAGAAGGTCACACCCCGTCATCTGTGACAGGAGTGTTCCAGCCGGTCGACTCCGCTGTTGGCTTGCCCAGTTGCGGCTCGAAACCGATAGCATCGCCGGAAAAGCCGCCGTCCCCCGTTGCCAGCGCGGCATCATCCGCTACGAAGGTCATCCATGCCCGACAGCCAAACCTCTGTACCACGCGGCGGGGTCCGCCTTGCCCGCGGAGCTTCGCCGTGGCTCCTGCCGACCGTCGCCACCGCAGCACTCAGCGTCTCCCGGGCCCGCCGGTCCGGACGCTGGGCCGCGGTGGCCGTGCCCACCACCGTTCTGGCGGCGGGCATGTTGTGGTTCTTCCGCGACCCCGAGCGCGAGATCGCCCAGGGCCGCGTCATCTCGCCCGCCGACGGTGTGGTGCAGAGCATCATGCCGTGGAAGGACGGACGCACCCGCGTCGCGATCTTCATGAGCCCGCTCAACGTCCACGTCAACCGGGCGCCGCTGGCCGGCACCGTGACGTCGGTCGAGCACATCCCCGGCGGTTTCGTACCGGCGTTCAACAAGGAGAGCGAGAACAACGAGCGCGTTGTCTGGCACTTCGACACCGAGCTCGGCGACATCGAGATGGTGCAGATCGCGGGCGCGGTGGCCCGTCGCATCGTGCCCTACCTCCCGCAGGGCACGAAGGTGGAACAGGGCGAGCGCATCGGCCTGATCCGCTTCGGCTCCCGGGTCGACATCTACCTTCCGGAAGGTATCGATGTCGCGGTCGAGGTCGGCCAGGCCACCACCGCGGGGGTGACTCGAATTGACCGTGCTTGATCCTGACACGCAGACCGGGTGGGTGCCCGAGGCCGAGGCCGACCTCGACGACGACACCGAGGACATGCCGCTGTCGATGCGGCTGTCGATAGCCGACACGCTCACCCTCGGTAACGCCACCTGCGGTTTCATGGCCGTGTACTTCACCACCACGGGCATTCTCATCCCGCATCTCACGGGCAGTGACGAGAGCGGCATGGCCCGGCACTCCGCCGCCACCGCCGTGATCCTCATGCTCATGGCGGCGGTCTTCGACCTCTTCGACGGGCTCGTGGCACGCAAGCTGCGCTCCTCGCCGATGGGGGCGGAGCTGGACAACCTGTCCGACCTGATCAGCTTCGGACTCGCCCCGGCCTACTTCGTCCTGGTGTACGGAATGGTCGCGGACGACGCCTATCAGCGGGTCTCCGCGCTCGCGGCGATCGTGGTGCTGCTGGCGGTGGTGCTGAGGCTTGCCCGGTTCTCCTGCGTGACCCTGAAGGACGGCATGTTCCAGGGCATGCCGAGCCCCTTCGGAGCACTCACGGTCATCTCGATCGTGCTCCTGGAGCTGCCCTTCGTACCCACCCTGCTCGCGATCATCGGAGTGGCGTGGCTGATGGTCAGCCGGGTCGAGTACCCCAAGCCCCGCGGCGTCCTCGCGGTGGCGATGCTCAGCTGGATCGTGGCCGCGATGGGGCTGCTCGCCGCGTGGGCGTTCGACGCCCCCGGTGGTCATCTGCTCCTGCAGACCGGCTGCGCGCTCCAGGTCGTGCTGGGCGCGGTGATCCCGCTGTTCGCCACGGCGCGGAGGGTGAACACCTTCCGGGGCAACCGGCGCGAGGCGCGGGCGGGGCAGCTGCCCTAAGGGCGGTCGGTCAGGCAGTCGGTACGGCCGTACGGGATCAGGAGTGGACGAGGGCCCGGATGCTTCCCCGAGCATCCGGGCCCTCGTGCGTGGGAGTCAGGCCGTGGGGCCGCCCCGTGTCCTGCCGCTACCGGGACGGCCGCCGCATGCGAGGCCCCGAGCCATGGCCGAAAAGTGACGGTCGGCCGTCACGGTGCGTGCGCGGTCGAATATGCCGGGTATCGCACGGCATGGCGGAACCCCGTCCGCCGCGGGGCGACGAGCTGAGCGGTGCGAGTGCGGGCGGTACGGGCACGCACCGTACCGGATCACATCAGGAAGTCCCGGGCGATCGACTGGGCCGCGCGCTCCAGCAGAGGGCCGGCCTCGGCCATGCGGACCGCCTCGTCCGGTTCCAGGTCCGTCAGGGCGTAGACGCGGCGGATGCCCGCACGTCCCAGGACCTCCGGGGCGAGTGCGAGGCGACCGCAGACGGCGACGACCTCCAGGCCCGCCGCGCGGGCCGCCGCCGCGACGCCCGCGGGGGCCTTGCCGTGCAGGGTCTGTCCGTCGAGCGAGCCCTCACCCGTGATCACCAGGGTGGCGCGGTCGAGGGCCCGGGCGAAGCCGAGGACGTCGAGCATGACCTCGATGCCGGGGCGGAAGCGGGCGCCGAGGGCCACCAGCGCGCCGTAGCCGATACCGCCGGCCGCCCCCGCCCCGGGGAGCACCGCCTGTCCGGGGCCGAGGAGGGACGCGTAGTGGGTAAGGGCCGCGTCGAGGTCCGCGATGTCCTGCTCGGTCGCGCCCTTCTGCCGCCCGTACACCTCGGGGGCGCCCTTCGGCCCGGTCAGCGGGTTGTCGACGTCACCGGCGAGGACCAGGTCGATGTCGGCGAACCGTGGGTCGAGGCCGGTGAGATCGATGTTCACCAGATCGGCGAGGCCGATGCCACCGGGGCCGACGGGTTCGTCGTCGGCGGTCAGGAAGCGGGCCCCGAGCGCGGTCAGCATGCCCGCGCCGCCGTCCGTGGTCGCGCTGCCGCCGACCCCGAACACGATGGTCCGGGCTCCCGCGTCGAGCGCGGAGCGCAGCAGTTCACCGGAGCCGTAGGTGGTCGCGGTCAGCGGGGCGAAGACGCCCGTGGGAAGGCGCTGAAGGCCCGATGCCTCGGCCATCTCCACCACCGCGGTGCCGTCCCGCAGCGCGTAGGCCGCCGTCACGGGCTCCCCGAGCGGGCCGGTCACCCGTGTCTCACGCCGTTCGAATCCGGCGGCCACCGCCGCCGCGACCGTGCCGTCGCCGCCGTCCGCGACGGGCAGGGCGTCCACCGGCACGTCGGGGGCGATCCGCCGCAGTCCGGCCGTCACACGCTCCGCGACCTCCACGGCCGTGAGCGAGCCCTTGAACTTGTCCGCCGCGACAAGCACGCGGGCGGATCTCGGCACCGCTGCGTCCGTCACCTTGCGTCCTTTGCTCTCGAACAGGCAGTCACGCCACTGCGACCCTATCCGTACGGCACCCGTTCCGCCCGTGGGGCGGAACGGGGCGCGCACGTCCGGTCAACAAAGGGGGCGTCAGTGTTCGAGGCCCGCCTGGACACGGCGCGAGGGGCGGAAGACGTACAGATCGAGGATGTCCGGGGGTTCGGCGAGACCGGGGCCGCCCGCGCGCACCCAGGAGGTGATGTCGGCGACGGCGTCGGGGTCGTTGACCAGGCCGAGCCAGACCGGACGGCCACCGGACCTGCGGCCCTCCGCCGACGGCTGGACGACGATCACATTGGCCTGTTCGCAGGCGTCCAGGCATTCCACCGCCCGGACCGTGGCGATCCGGCCCAGCTCCCGGCGCAGGTCGGCGAGCTGTCCGGGGTGGTCCACGCCAGGGACCTTGGGGGTGCCGCAGCAGCATCCCCGGCAGACGCTGACAGTGGGCGGGGACGGCGTACGGGCAGCGGCGCGGTCGGTCATTCGAGGGACTGTACCGACCTCGGCCGCGTGTCGAACAGTTGCGCCCCCCTTGACGCGGAGTGGGGTAAAGTGGCAGGTCGCGAAGGGGAGTAGCCCCGCAAACCGGTCGTCGACATGCTGGAACCTCCGGGTTCCCGGTGGCCGGGCCCACTGAGTCTCACGGGCGGGCGAGACCTTCGGCCAGGTATGAACCACACACCCACGTCCCGTGGGCGGTGCCGTCATGCCGGGCCGAGTGGTCGTCCGGTCGCCGTCCAGCGGTTCGCCGAGGATCGATCCGGGTCCGGCACTCGCAGAAAGTCACCCGGAATGCATCTCGACCCCCTGGCGATCATCACCGCCTTCGGGCTGATCTTCCTCGCGGAGCTCCCCGACAAGACGATGTTCGCCTCGCTGGCCATGGGCACCCGCATGCGGCCGCTCTACGTCTGGTTCGGTACCTCGTCGGCGTTCATCGTGCACGTGGCCATCGCGGTCGGGGCCGGCAGCCTGATCGGACTGCTGCCCGACTGGACGGTCAAGCTGGTCTCGGCTTCGCTCTTCGCGTTCGGCGCGTTCATGCTGCTGCGGAGCGGGGCGGACGACGACGAGGAGGACGGCGGAATCCGGACGGTGACCGGGTTCTGGCCGGTGTACTCGACGGCGTTCATGGCCGTGTTCATCAGTGAGTGGGGTGATCTCACACAGATCACCACCGCCAACCTGGCGGCGAGCAACGGCACCTGGTCCACCGCGATCGGATCGGCCGCCGCTCTGATGTCGGTGTCGGCGCTGGCGCTGCTGGCGGGGCGCTTCATCGCCAAGCGGGTACCGCTGAGGACGGTCCAGCGGATCGGCGGGCTGTGCATGCTGGGGCTCGCCGTCTGGTCCGTCGTCGAGATCTTCGTCGGCTGACGACCGCGTTCCCGCCACGGCCGTCCGGCCGGGGCGGGCGTGGCCGGTTCCCCGTACGGGAGGTCCTTCGGGAGGAAGGGCCTCCCGTACGGCGGTACGGTCCCGGCGGCGGTGGTCCCCCGCCGCGCGCGGGGTCAGAACAGCGCGGGGGTGTCGCCCTCCGTACCCTTCTCGAAGGCCAGCAGCCGCTGCTTGCGCTCCAGCCCGCCGCCGTATCCGGTGAGGCTCCCGGAGGCGCCGATGACGCGGTGGCAGGGGACGATGATCCCGACCGGGTTCTTCCCGTTGGCGAGGCCCACGGCCCGGGAGGCGCCCGGTTTGCCGAGGTGTTCGGCCAGTTCGCCGTAGGAGCGGGTCTCGCCGTACGGGATGCGGGTGAGCTGGTCCCAGACGCTTCGCTGGAAGGGCGTGCCGTCCAGTCGCAGCGGAAGGTCGAAGTCCCGCAGCTCGCCCTCGAAGTAGGCGTCGAGCTGGCGGATCGCCTCGGCGAACGGGCCGGGGTCCGGTGCGCCGAAGTTCTCCTGGGCCGGCCGGTGGCGCTGATCGGTCATGTAGAGACCGGAGAGCGCGTCGCCGGTCGCGACGAGGGTCAGCGGGCCGTACGGGCTGTCGGCCACGGTGTGCCGCCGGGTGGCGGTGAGGGTGCTGGTCATGAGGAACATCCTTGCGCAGGAAGGTGGTTGATGGGGTGGTCGTCGACGGTCCACAGATACTGAACGGCGTACGCCCGCCAGGGACGCCAGGCGGCGGCCCGCGCGACGAGCGCCGCCGGGGTCGACGGCAGGCCCAGCCGCCGGGCGCCGCGACGGATGCCGAGGTCGGTGGGGAGGAAGGCGTCGGGGTCGCCGAGCGCCCGCATCGCGATGACCTCGACGGTCCAGGGGCCGAAGCCCGGCAGGGCGATCAGTTGGGCACGGGCCCGTTCCCGGTCGGCGTCGGCGCCGAGCCGCAGCGAGCCGTCGGCCAGGGCGGCGACGAGAGTGGTGAGGGTGGTGCGGCGGCTGCGGGGAAGCGCGAGGGCTTCGGGGTCGAGTCCGGCAAGGGCCTCGGGGGTGGGGAACAGGTGGGTGAGGCCGCCCTCGGGGTCGTCGACGGGGACGCCGTGGGCGGCGACCAGGCGGGCCGCGTGCGTGCGGGCGGCGGCCGTCGAGACCTGCTGGCCGAGCACCGCCCGTACCGCGAACTCCGCGCCGTCGACCGTGCGCGGTACCCGCCGTCCCGGCGCCGGGTCGACCAGCGGGGCGAGGACCGGGTCGGAGCGCAACTGGTCGTCGACGGCGACCGGGTCGGCGTCCAGATCCAGGAGCCGGCGGCAGCGGCTGATGGCGAGGGTGAGATCGCGGGGGTCGGTGAGCGAGAGCCGGCACGCGATGTGGTCGGGCCGCGGGGTGAGGGCGACGATGCCGTGGCCGTACGGGAGGGTGAGGGTGCGGCGGTAGGCGCCGTCACGCCACTCCTCTACGCCGGGAACGGCGGTCGCGGCGAGGTGGCCGAAGAGGTTGCTGGGGTTGAGCGGGGCGCGGTACGGCAGGCGCAGGGTGATCGTACCGGGAGTGGCCGGCGGTTTCGTCCTCCGGGCGACACGGGCGCGCAGCTCGCCCGGGGTGAGCGCGAAGACCTCGCGGATCGTGTCGTTATACGTACGGACGGACGAGAATCCGGCGGCGAACGCGACGTCCGCCATGGGGAGTTCCGTCGTCTCGATCAGCAGCCGGGCGGTCTGGGCGCGCTGGGCGCGGGCCAGGGCGAGCGGGCCCGCGCCCAGCTCGGCGAGCAGTTGGCGCTCGATCTGGCGCGGGGAGTAGCCGAGCCGGGCGGCGAGGCCGGGGACGCCCTCGCGGTCGACGACACCGTCGCTGATGAGCCGCATCGCGCGGGCCACCGAATCGGCGCGGGCGTTCCATTCCGGGGAGCCGGGGCTGGTGTCGGGGCGGCACCGTTTGCAGGCCCGGAATCCGGCCTGCTGGCAGGCGGCGGCGCTGGGGTAGAAGGTCATGTTCTCGACCTTGGGCGGCACGACGGGGCAGCTGGGACGGCAGTAGACGCGGGTGGTGAGGACCGCGGTGAAGAACCATCCGTCGAAGCGGGCGTCCTTGGATCGGACGGCCCGTACGCAGCGCTCGGTGTCGGTGTGCATGGCTCAAGGATGCGGCAGTGGCGGGGCGGGGAGCTGGCGGAAATCCGACATCGGTGTGGAGGGACCAGGGGGGCGACGGGGACAGGGTGCGGCAGGACCGGTGTCGGCCCTGGACGGTCCGGGCGGGAGCGTCCAGGGCGTGGGGGGTGCGGAGGAGGCGGGCGGGGCGCCGCGCGGGTGGAGGTGGGGGTGGAAGACCGGGCGGCGGCCAGGCCACCCCCGAGCGGTATGCGGGTGGCGGGGTGACGGTCTGCCGCCGGCCGCGGCCACCGTCCCGGGTGACCGCGGATGCCCGGGGTGACGCCTGGGGTGGGCGCGGTGCCGCGAGGGTGGGGAGTGGCCCGGTCAGCCGGCCTTCTTCACGAACTCGGTGGTGTACGTCCTGCTCAGGTCGACCTTGGCGTTCTTGAGGTTCGGGTTGAACGCCTTCAGGACCCGCTCCACGGTCTCGGGGCCGTCGGCGGGCATGACCCCGTCCTCGGTGAACATCGGCAGGGTGCTCCCGATCGACCGCACGTACAGCTCCTTGCCGCCCTGGGCGTAGTCGGTGGGCATCTTGGCGGCGATCTCCTCCGGGGAGTGGGTGGACATCCACTTCAGGGTCTTCACGAAGGCGTCGGCCAGTTTCTGCACCGTCTCCTTGTTGCCGTTCACCCAGTCGGTGTTCATGTAGAGGCTGGAGGAGGGGTAGGGGCCGCCGAGCGCCTTCTTGGAGCCTTCGGGCGTCCGCATGTCGATGAGGATCTTGCCCAGCTTCTTGTCCAGGAGCTGGGCGACGGTGGGATCGGTGGTCATGCCGCCCTGGATGGAGTTCTGCTGGAGCGCCGCGATGAAGGGCTGTCCGGCGCCGACCGCGACGGTCGTGAAGTCCTCCGTACCGACGCCGTTCTTGACCGCGAGGTACTTGGTCAGGAAGTCGGTGGACGAGCCGAGGCCGGTGACGCCGAGCTTCTTGCCCTTGAAGTCCTCGGGGGACGTGATGTCCCCCGCCGCCTTGGTGGAGACGACCTCGACCTCTCCCGACGCGTGCGAGAACTGCACGACGGATTCGACGTTCTTGCCCTTCACCTGGAGGTCGAGGGTGTGGTCGTAGAAGCCGACCACACCCTGTACGTCGCCGGAGACGAGCGCCGTGGTGGCCTGCACGCCGGCCGGTTCGGTGAGGAGCTGGACGTCCACGCCCTCGTCCTCGAAGTAGCCGAGCTTCTGGGTGAGCATCGCGGGAAGGTAGATGACCTTGTCCAGGCCGCCGACCATGATCTTGACCTGGCCGCCGCCCTTCGAGGAGGGGGAGCCGCCGCAGGCGGTGAGGGTGCCGAGGGTGAGCATCGCGGCGAGCGCGGCTGCGGGGGCTCTGAGCTGACTGCGCATGGTGACGTCCTTGGGAAGAAGACCGTGAGGTGCGGGCGGCGGTGCGGAAGGGAGGGCGGTGCGGGTGGGGGTGATGCGGGGGTCAGCGGTTGTCGCCCGCTTCGACCGGGCGCCAGCGGAAGAGCTTCTTCTCCAGGAAGGAGAGGATGCCTTCGGCGAACAGCGCGACGACGGCGAGGACCACCATCGCCGCGTAGACCCCGGCGGCGTTGAACGTGCCCTGCGAGGCCGAGACGAGGAGGCCGATGCCCTTGGTGGCGCCGATGTACTCGCCGACGATCGCGCCGATCAGGGCGAAGCCGAAGCTGACGTGGAGGCTGGTGAAGATCCACGAGGTGGCGGACGGGATGACGACCTGAAGGGTGACCTGCCGGTTGCTCGCGCCGAGTATCCGGGCGTTGGCGACCAGATCGCGGTTGACCTCCCTGGCCCCCTGGAAGGCGTTGAAGAAGACCGGGAAGAAGACCAGTACGACCGCCGAGGCGATCTTCGAGGCGGGACCGAGCCCGAACCAGATGAGGAAGATCGGGGCGAGCACGATGCGCGGCAGCGCGTTGAGCACCTTCACGTACGGGCCGAGCACATCGGCGAGGAAGCGTATCCGGCCGAGCGCGATGCCCAGTACCACTCCGCAGAGGACTCCGATGATCCAGCCGACGAGTGCCTCGTACAGCGTGTACCAGATCTGCTCCCACAAGGAGCCCTGCGGGGTGCCGTGCAGTGCCCACTGGGACATCTGGTCCCAGATCTTCGAGGGCATCGAGAAGTTGAAGGGGTCGACGACGGCGGTTCTGGCCAGCCACTCCCACAGTCCGAGCAGCCCGATGAGCAGCAGCACCCGGGAGGTGTGGACCAGGAGGGCGCGGTTGCGGGCGGCGCGCACCCTGGCCTCGGTGCGCTCGCCTCCGGCGCCGGGGGAATTCCCGTCGGCGCCGGCCGGGGGGCCGGCCGCGGCCTTCGCCGTGGCGGCGGTGGTGGTGGGGGCGGTCTCAGACGGCATCGGTGGCACCTCTCTCGCGGGTGACGCGGACCTCTTCGCCGAGCGAGGACCAGATCTCCCGGTAGATCTCGACGAACCGGGGCTCCAGCCGCACCGACTCCACCTTGCGCGGGCGGGGCAGGTCGATCGTGAAGACCTCCTTGACGGTGGCGGGACCGGCCGTCATGACGACGACCTTGTCGGCGAGCGCGATCGACTCCTCCAGGTCGTGGGTGACGAAGACGACCGAGGCGCCGGTGCCCGCCCACAGGTCGAGCAGTTCGTCGGACATCAGCGCACGGGTCTGGACGTCGAGCGCGGAGAACGGCTCGTCCATCAGCAGGATCTCGGGGTCGTTGACGAAGGTCGCGGCGAGCGCGACCCGTTTGCGCTGACCGCCGGACAACTGGTGCGGGTAGCGGTCCTCGAAGGACGCCAGCCCGACCCGGTCCAGCCAGGCGCGGGCCCGTTCCCTCGCCTCGGCCTTGGGCGCGCCGCGGAAGCGGGGGCCCGCCATGACGTTGGAGAGAACGGTGCGCCAGGGAAAGACGGCGTCCTGCTGGAAGACGAATCCGATCCGGTCACCGATGCCGGTCACCGGCTCCCCGCCGACCAGCACCTCGCCCTCGGTGGGTTCCTCCATGCCGCTCACCAGGGTGAGCGTGGTGGACTTGCCGCATCCGGTGGGCCCGACGACGGCGACGAACTCGCCGCGTCCGACGACGAGGTCCAGGTCCCGCACCGCGGTGTGGAGCGCTCCTGACGGGGTCCGGAACGCCTTGCTCGTTCCCCGCAGCTCGATGGCGGGGCTCGTGTGACTGCTCATGGGGCGGGACGCTAGGAGCGTCCGGGCCCGCCGGGCAGTCTTGTGGGCGCAACCTCCTCTTGTGAGCGCAGACCTCGTTCTGCTCGTTCTGCTCACGCCGGAGCGACAAATGCGTGGTGGGGGGCTGGGCAGCGGCCCTCCCTGGGCTTACGTTGCGTGCACAGCGAAGCCGCGTGGCCGTGTCCGGTTCCCACCACGTGACGCCAGTCCGAAGAAGCCGGGGAGGATCACATGCGCGTGTGCTGGCCCCGACGGGTTTCCGGCCAGGTCCTGATGGTGCAGCTGGCCATCACCACCGGGGTGATGGTGCTGGCCACCGGGCTCTTCCTCGCGCCGCTGGCGTCCGAGCTGGACGACGAGGCCATGCTGCGGGCCCTCGCCATCGCGCAGACCACCGCAGCCGATCCGGACATCCCCCGGGAACTGGCCGCCACCGAGCCGAGCGTGAACGGCCCGGTGCAGAGCGAGGCCGAGGAGATCCGCCGGTCCACCCGGGCGCTGTACGTGGTGGTGATGGACACCCGTGGCGTGCGCTGGTCCCACACCACGGCGTCGGAGATCGGCAGACGGGTCTCCACCGACCCGAGTGCCGCGCTCGCCGGGCATGAGATCAGGGAGATCGACAACGGCACGCTGGGCCGCTCGGCCCGTGCCAAGGTGCCGCTGTACGACGACGACGGCCGGATCATCGGCGCGGTGTCGGCCGGCATCCCGTACGCCAGCGTGCGGGAACGGCTGATCGACGCCGTACCGGGGCTCCTGCTCTGCGCGGGGGTGGCACTCTCCGTGGGCGCGCTGGTCGCGGTCGCGGTCTCCCGGAGGCTGCGCCGCCGGACGCACGGGATCGCGTTCACCGACATATCGGCTCTGCTCGACGAGCGCGAGGCCATGCTGCACGGGGTCCGCGAGGGCGTCGTCGCGTGCGACGGGAACGGCCGGGTCCGGCTGGTCAACGACGAGGCGGGGCGGCTGCTGGGGCTCGGCGCGGACGCCCCCGGCCGTACGCTCACCGAGATCCTTCCGCCGGGGCGCACCAGGGAGGTGCTGGCCGGACATGTGGCCGGAGCCGACCTCCTCACGGTGAGCGGCGGCCGGGTGCTCGTCGTCAACCGGATGCCGACCGGTGACGGCGGGGCCGTGGTGACGCTCCGGGACCGTACGGAACTGGAGCTGCTGGGGAGGGAGCTGGACAGCACGCAGGGGCTGCTGGACGCGCTGCGCGCCCAGGACCACGAACACGCCAACCGGCTGCACACCGTGCTCGGACTGCTCGAACTGGGCCGGTACGGGACGGCGGTGGAGTACGTGGCGGAGGTGGCCGACATCCACCGGGCCGCCGGGGAACGGATCGCCGAGCGGGTGCACGACCCGTTGCTCTCGGCCCTGCTCGTCGGGAAGGCGGCGGTCGCCGCCGAACGGGGTGTCGCCCTGCGGGTGTCCGCGTCGACGCTGCTGCCGGACCGGGTGGTCGACCCACGTGATCCGGTGACCGTGCTCGGCAACCTCATCGACAACGCGCTGGACGCCGTCGCCGACCGGCTCGGGACCGATCCGTCGGTCGAGGTCGAGCTGCGGGCCGAGCACACCACCATGGTGCTCCGGGTCTCGGACACCGGTCCGGGCGTACCGCCCGAGCGGCGCGAGCGGATCTTCACGGAGGGCTGGTCGACGAAGGGTCCCGGCCGCCCCACCGCTCCCCCGCCGGCGTACGCCACCCTGCCGTCCGCCGACGCGGCCCCCGGGTGGGTCCCGCCCGCCGGACCGGCACTGTCCCGTCTCTCACCGCTGTCCGATCCGCCCGGCCTGTCCGATCCGCCCGCCGGAGCGGCACCGTTGTCCGTCCCGCCCACCGGGCCGGCCCTGTTGCCCGGTCCGCCCGCCGGACCGGTCCTCTTGCCCGTCCCGCCCGCCTTCCAGCGCGGGCGCGGTCTCGGCCTCGCCCTGGTGCGCCGCCTCGCCGAGCGGTACGGGGGCAGCGCCCGGGTCACCGCCCGCGCGGGCGGCGGCGCGGTGTTCACCGTCGTCCTGCCCGAAGCCCTCGGCCCGCCCCCGGCGGAAGTCCCCACCGGAGCGGAACGGCTCACAGCCGCAGGAGACCCACGATGATCGAGGTACTGGTCGTGGACGACGACTTCCGGGTCGCCGAGATCAACTCCGCGTACGTGGCACGGGTGCCGGGCTTCCGGGTCGCCGCCCGCGCGCACACCGCGGCCCAGGCGCTGGCCACTCTGGAGAGCACCCGGATCGACCTCGTCCTGCTCGACCACTATCTGCCGGACGAGACGGGTCTGACCCTGGTCAGCCGGATGCGCCGGCTCGGCCACCACGCCGATGTGATCATGGTGACGGCCGACCGCAGTCTGACGACGGTCCAGGCCGCGCTGCGCCACGGCGCGGTGCAGTACCTCGTCAAGCCGTTCAGCTTCGCGGGGCTGCGCTCCCGGCTGGAGGGGTACGCGTCACTGCGCCGCACGCTCGAAGGCGTCGGAGGCCGTGGTGAGGCCGGGCAGGAGCAGGTGGACCGGATCTTCAGCGCGTTCAGGATCTCCGAGGACCCCGGCGCCGAGCTGCCCAAGGGCCACTCCGTGGCCACCGTCGCCCTCATCCGCCGCGTCCTGGGTGGTGCCGACCACCCGCTCTCCTCCCATGAGGTCGCCGAGCGCACCGGGGTCAGCCGCTCCACCGCCCAGCGCTATCTCAAACACCTGGAGCGCACCGGTCACATCAGTCTCTCGCTCAGATACGGCGAGACCGGCCGTCCCGAGCACCGCTACACCTGGGTGCGAGCCGTGTGACGAACGTCGGTGCCCGCTACCGGGCCCCCGCGCGCCACAGGGCCCCGGTCGCCCGGCGTCAGGCCGCCCGGAGACGGCGCCAGACCGCCTTCGCCGCGTGGTGGCCCGACATGCCGTGCACGCCGGGGCCGGGCGGAGTGGCGGAGGAGCAGATGAACACCGCGGGGTGCGCGGTGGCGTACGGCACCCGGGCCAGCTTGGGACGGATGACGGTCTGGAGCCCGGCGAAGGCACCGCAGGCGATGTCGCCGTCGACGTAGTTGGCGTTGCGCGCGGCCAGTCGGGGCGGACCGGCGACCGCGCGGGCGAGGACCAGATCGCGGAAGCCGGGCGCGAAGCGCTCCAGCTGACGCTCGACGGCCTCGGTCGCGTCGCCCTCCCAGCCCGCCGGGACGTGCCCGTACGCCCAGAAGACGTGGCGGCCCTCGGGGGCCCGGGACGGGTCGGTCAGGCTGGGCTGGGCGGTGATGAGGAACGGCACGCTCGGGTCGCGGCCCGCGACGGCGGCGCTCAGAGCCGCGTCGATCTCCGCCGCGCCGGAGCCGACATGGACCGTGCCGGCCCGCCGGGCCTCCTCCGCGGTCCAGGGGACGGGACCCGACAGCGCGTAGTCGATCTTGAAGGCGGAGGCGCCGTACCGGTAGCCGCGGTAGGCGTTGCCGAGGCCGGCGATGCGGGCCAGCGCGGTCGGTGAGGTGTCGAAGACGTACGCGCGCGCGGGAGGCAGTTCGTCGAGTCGCTTGACCTCGGTGCCGGTACGGATCACGCCGCCCTGCTCCCGTAGGTACGAGGCGAGGGCGTCCGAGATGGCCTGTGAACCGCCGCGCGGCACCGGCCAGCCGCGCTCGTGCGCCGCGAGCGCGAAGAGGAGGGCGATCCCGGCGGTGGCGATGCCGCCGTTGGGCGCGATGGCGTGGGCGGCGAGCCCGGCGAACAGCCCGCGCGCCCGCTCGTCCCGGAAACGGCGGGAGGTCCAGGTGACGGGCTGGACCGCGGTCAGCCCGAAGCGCGCCCAGCGGTACGGATCGGTGGGCGGTCCGTCCCACGGTGTACGGAGGAAGTCGGCGGCCAGGGTCTCCCAGTGGCCGAGGTACGGGGAGACGAACCGGCGGTACGCCCCCGCGTCCCGTGGCCCCAGCGACATCGCGGTCTCCCCCACCGAACCGGTGAGGACCGCGGCCGTGCCGTCGGGGAACGGGTGGGCCAGTGCCAGCTCGGGGTGCAGCCACTCCAGACCGTGCCGGGCCAGCGGCATCGCGTCGAAGGCGGGCGATCCTATGGCGAGGGGGTGCACGGCGGAGCAGGAGTCGTGGTGGAAGCCGGGCAGCGTGAGCTGTTCGGTACGGGCCCCGCCCCCGACGGTCCCGGCCGCCTCGAACACCTCCACCGCGAAGCCCCTGCGGGCGAGTTCGACGGCGGCGGTCAGCCCGTTGGGTCCCGCCCCCACGACGACAGCATCGAGCATCGACGGCACCTTCGGGCTCCTTCGTCAGCCGACGGCCAGGGAACCCAGGATATTCCGAGGCCCTGACAGTGGTGCGAGGGTAGCCCCCGCCCGCCGGGGCCCGCCCCCTCAGGCCGGGAACGGCGCGGAACGCACTGCACGGGTGTCGCATCCGTCCGCCGCGGCCGGGGCCGGGCCGTGCTCCCCGGCGGGCGGTGAAAACGCCCGGTCAGGTCGGTCACGGGGCTTCCCCGGCGGCCGTGCCGGGGCACGGTCATGCTTAGCTGGGCGCATGATCGATGACTTCCTCGCCGGGGACCTGACCGAGATCGAGGCGGCGATCCGCGCGGCCGCCGCCGCCGAGATCATGCCGCGCTACCGACGGCTCGCCGCGCACGAGATCTCCGAGAAGAGCGGTCCGCACGATCTGGTCACCGCCGCCGACCGGCTCGCCGAGGAACACCTCACCGCGTCCCTCACCGCGCTGCTGCCCGGCTCCGTGGTCGTCGGCGAGGAAGCGGTCCACGCCGATCCGGAGGTGTACGAGGCGCTGGGGGGCGACGCCCCCGTGTGGATCGTCGACCCGGTCGACGGGACCCGTCAGTTCGTGGCCGGGGAAGCGGGCTTCTGCACCCTGGTGGCGCTCGCCCAGCGGGGCGAGGTGCTCGCGTCGTGGACGTACGCCGCCGCCCTGGACACGATGGCCGTCGCCGTCCGTGGCCGGGGAGCGGTGCTCGACGGGGAACCGGTGCGGGCCGGTTCGCCCGTGCCGGGGGCCGACCTGCGGGTGGCGATGTCCCACCCGGACTACACGACCGACGACCAGAAACGCGCCCTGCTCGGCCTGTGCACCGAGGGCGTCGACGCCCGCCCGTGCGGCTCTGCGGGGCTCGAATACCTCGCCGTCGCCCGTGGTGATCTGGACGCCCTGGCGTTCAACTGGGAGTTCGCCTGGGACCACGCGGCGGGTCTGCTGCTGGTGACCGAGGCGGGCGGCACCCAGTCCACGCTCTCCGGTGAGCCGTTCCGCATCACCGGCGGCAACGCCCTGCCGTTCACGGCGGCCCGGGACGAGGCGACGGCCCGGCGCGTCCTGGAGGCTCTGCGCGGCGGGGCCGGGGCCTGAAGCCGCCGAGACGGCGCCGGACCGGGCCGCACCGCGCCCGGGTGCGGCGGCCGTCCGCGTTCCCGGCCCTCCTCGGAAGCGGCCTGCGGGCCCCGGTCCGCCCGGGTTAAAATTGAGTGCGACCGCCCCCGTGGCAGTCGCGCGGCGGTGGGGCCCGCCGTACCCGAACCGCGGCACGGACGCCGCCAACGGTCCCTGCTTGCGATCAGTCGTGCCCGCTCGTGCGAGCGGGCACCGCGCGGGTGGGAGATGGATACGCCTATGAGGGTCCCGGGAACACGGAGGGCCGACGAGCCCGTCGACCCCGATGTCGATCTGTCGAGGCCCGCGCAGCGGCGCGAATTGCGTGACAGCCCGCTGCCGGTGCTCGCCGTGATCGCGGCGGGCGGCGCGACCGGCGCGTCCGGCCGCTACGGCGCCTCCCTGATCTGGCCGACCGCAGCGGGCGGTTTCCCGTGGACGACACTGTTCGTGAACGTGACCGGTTGCGCGGTGATCGGTGTGTTCATGGTGGTGATCAGCGAGGTGTGGGCGGCGCACCGGCTGGTGCGGCCGTTCTTCGGTACGGGGGTGCTCGGCGGATTCACCACGTTCTCCACGTACGCCGTCGACTTCGAGCGTCTGGTGGCCGACGGCCGGGCCCGTACCGGTGTGGCGTATCTGGAACTGACACTCCTCGCGGCGCTCGGGGCCGTGTGGTGCGCTGTGTGGGCGACGCGGCGCGTACTGGCGTGGAGGCAGTCATGACGTGTCCGACAGGCCCGGCGCTCCGGGTGACGGTGTTCGTCGGCGAGAGCGACACATGGCACCGCAAGCCGCTGTACACGGAGACCGCGCACCGGGCGGGGGTGGCGGGCGCGCGTGCGTTCCGGGGGATCGCGGGGTTCGGCGCCTCGTCCCTCGTCCACACCCGGCGGCTGCTGTCACTCAGTGAGGATCTGCCGGTGGCAGTCGTGATCGTGGACACCGAGGAGAAGGTCCGGGCGTTCCTTCCCCGGCTCGACGAACTGGTCGCCGGGGGCATGGTGGTCCTCGACCGGTGCGAGGCCGTCCGGCCTGCCGGACGGGCGGAGGACGGCGGGTGAACTGGCTGCTGGTCGTGCTCGGCGCCGCCGTGGGCGCCCCGCTGCGCTATCTCACCGACCGGGCGGTCCAGAGCCGGCACGACAGCGTCTTCCCCTGGGGCACCTTCGCGGTCAACGTGGCCGGCTCGCTGGTCCTGGGCCTGCTGACCGGGGCCGTGGCGGCGGGCGCCGCCTCCTCCCACGTACAGCTGCTGGTGGGCACCGGACTGTGCGGGGCGCTCACGACGTACTCGACGTTCAGTTACGAGACGCTGCGGCTGGCCGAGGACGGCGCGCGGTTCCACGCGGTCGCGAACGTCGCGGCGAGCGTCGCGGCCGGGCTCGGCGCCGTGTTCACGGGTGTGGCCCTCGCCGAGGCGGTGTGGGTCTAGTCCGTGGCGCCGGACCGCCGTCCGCCGCGTCCTCGGCGTTCTCCGGTGGAGCGGGCAGTACGAGCCGGAAGGTGCAGCCCCGACCGGGGCGGGCGTCGAGTTCGAGCCGGCCGCCGTGGCCCTCGGCGATGACCGAGGCGATGGCCAGCCCCAGCCCGGTACCGCCCTGGTCGCAGGTGCGGGACGGGCCCGCCCGGTGGAAGCGTTCGAAGACCCGCGCGGCGTCCTCGCGGCTCAGGCCCGGCCCCTCGTCGGCCACTTCGATCACGGAGATCCTGGCCCCGCAGGAGAGCGGCCGGGAACCACTCGTACGGCCGAGGCGTGGTGTGCCACCGCTGTTCGGTCCGGCGAACACCGTGCCGACCCGGACGTGGACGGGAGTGCCGGGCGGGGTGTGGATCAGCGCGTTGGTCAGGAGGTTGACCATCACCTGGAGCAGCCGGTGGGTGTCGCCGACCGCCTCCACCATCTCCAACTCCCCCGGTCCGGGCGGCGGCAGGGTGCTCAGCGGGCCCAGATCGACCGGGTGGTCCGTGTGGCGGACCGCGGTGGTCGCGATGGCGTCGGCGGCGACGGCGAGCAGATCGACGCTCTCCCAGGTGTACGAGGGCTCGTGGTCGAGCTTCGCGAGCAGGGAGAGATCGTCGACCAGCAGGTTCATGCGTTCCGCGTTCTGGGCGATCAGCCGGTGCGCCTGCGCCTGCTCCTGTCCGGGCAACGCCCTTTCCCGTAAAAGGAGTTGCGAGAAGCCCTGAATGGAGGTGAGGGGCGTGCGCAGTTCGTGCCCGGCGTCCGCGACGAACCGGCGCAGCCGTTCCTCGGAGGCCGCGCGCTGGCGCAGGGCCTCCCGCAGGCGTTCGAGCATGGTGTTCAGGGCGTGACCGAGGCGGCCGATCTCGGTGCGCGCGTCGGTGTCCGGGAGCCGCAGTCCGAGGTCCCCCGCGGAGATCTTCCGTGCCGTGCGTTCCATTCGGGTGAGCGGCAGCAGACCGAGCCGTACGACGCCGTGTCCGAGCGCCGTCAGCCCGATCGCGGTGAGGGCGAGGAGGGTCAGGTTCAGCCAGAGCAGTTCGGAGGTGGCGCCGTCCACGGTATCCAGCGGCAGTGCGACGACGGCGACCATGCCCCGGGGGCCGGTCACCCGCAGCACCCGCCAGTTGGAGCTCCCGGACGTGGCCGGGACGGTCTCCGGGCGGCCGGGGGCCGGGGCCTGATCGGGGAGCGTGAAGGGCAGCGCGGGGCCGGGCCGGTCGGCCTCGCCGAGTGAACGGTCGGACAGCCTCCCGGAGTCGTCGTAGAAGTGGACGCGGAAGTCGGTGGGGAGCATCCCGGATTTGCGTACGTTCTCCGGGAAGCCGTCCTCGCTCACGGCGTCCTGGTACGCGGGAGAGGGGACGTGGAAGCCGATGAGCTGCCTGTCCACCCGGTCGGTGAGCCAGGAGTCCAGCACGAGGAACCCGATGGCCTGGGACGCGAGGACGGCGACCGTGGCCAGGACGGCGGTGCCCAGGACCAGCCGGCTCAGCAGCGACATCGGCCGTGGCGGTCTGACCTTGATCAGCACGGGCTCTCCCCGGCGCTCTCCCGGGGGACCCGCAGACAGTAGCCGACGCCCCGGACCGTGTGGATGAGCGGCGGATCGACGCGGTCGACCTTGCGGCGCAGGTATTTGACGTAGGTGTCGACGATGCGCGCGTCGCCGTTGAAGTCGTAGTGCCAGACCTGGTCGAGGATGTCGGCCTTGGTCAGTACGCGGTTGGGGTGGGCCATCAGACAGGCCAGCAGCCGGAATTCGGTCGGCGAGAGACGGAGGTACGTTCCGGCCCGGCGCACCTCGTGCGCCGCCTCGTCCAGCGTCAGATCGGCGAAGCGCAGGGTGCCGGCGCGCGCGGCGGCCGGTGACGACGGATCGCCGCCCGCCCGGCGCATGATGGCCCGGATGCGCAGCAGCACCTCCTCGATGTGGAACGGCTTGGTGACGTAGTCGTCGCCACCGGAGCTGAGGCCCGCGATCCGGTCCTGGATGTCGGTGCGCGCGGTGAGGAACAGCACCGGTGTGTAGTCGCCCGCCGCCCTCAACCGCCGTGTCACGTCGAATCCGTCGAGGTCCGGCAGCATCACGTCGAGGACGATGAGGTCCGGCCTGGCGCAGCCGATCTCAAAGAGCGCGGACCGGCCCGTACCGGCGGTGCTGACACTCCACCCGGCCGCGTGGAACGCGGAGACCAGCAGGGTCCGGATGCTCGGCTCGTCCTCCACGACGAGGATCTTGTGCCGCGCTCGTGCGGCGTTCCGGTCGGTCATGTCGGGCGGGGGTCCTTTTCGCGGGGGCGCGGAGCCGGGGGCGGGCATGGGCGCGGGCGTCCGGTGGCGGCGGTTCACGCGGCCCGCGCCGGCCGCGGCGCCGCCGGTCCGTGGCGGGTGGGGCCGGGCGGGGCCCTTCGAGGAGCGTGCGAGGTCGTTCCGGGGGCCCGCCCGGCCCATGGCTCAGCCCGTGACCTCCTTGCGCTTCGCCAGGGCCTTGTCACGGCTGACGATCGTGGTGCGGAGCTTCCCGGCCGCCGCGCCGAGCTTCTTCGCGTCGGCTCCCGCCCTGCGGGCCTGTCCCTCGTTCGCCGCCAGCGCGGTGAGGGCGGTCCCTGAGCCGTAGAACTTCTCGTACAGCTCGCGGTACGCGGCGTGGTACGGGGCGTCGAAGGCGTCCAGTGCGAGGAAGCGCTTCTTCAGGACGTGCCCTTCCATCAGCCGGGCCATCATGCCGCCGTCCTTCTTGTCCCCGTCCTTGCCGCCGGGGAAGCCGGTCGGCATGCCGGGCGGCTGCGGAGCACCTTCCCCCGGAGCACCGGGCTGTCCCCCGGCGCCCTTCTGTGCCGTGCCTGTCTGACCCGTGCCCTTCTGACCCGTGTCGCCCTGCGCCGTGCCCTTCTGCGCGGCGTCCTTCTGACCGCCGGCCCCGGGCATGCCCGGCATCATGCCCATACCGACGGGGTCGTCCGGCCCGGTGTCGACCGAACCGCTGAAGGTCAGGTTGAAGTCCCAGCCGAGCACCCGGAACTTCTTGGAGTCCAGGTCGTACCGGAGTACGTAGTTCTTCCCCGGACCGGCCATGTCGTCGAAGTTCATCAGGAGGTTCTGCGTGGCGACGTACCGGGCCAGCGAGTCGATGTCCACGTGGTCGCCCAGGTGCTGGGCGAACTCCTTGTCCGTCGCCTTGTTCGCCCATTTCACGAGCTTCATGACCGGTTCGAGGTCCTGACTGCCCTTCTTGTTCAGCTGGTTGAAGGACGCCTCGTAGTCGGTCGGATCATCGCCCTTGTACGCGAAGGTGCCACCGGCCCGCGCCTTGTAGAGCACGCCGTTGCCGCCGACGGCCGACTCCGCGAAGTCCTTGCTCGGGTTCTCCACCATGAGCCGCGCGACCGCAGGCCGGTCGTTGACCCGCACGGACGCGAAGCCGAAGTCCTCCGCGGTCTGGCCTGAACTGGCCATCAGGGACAGGGAAACGGCCTCGTTCAGGGGAACTTGGTCGTTGACGCCGGGTCGCAGGGAGATCTGCCGGTGGCCCTGGTAGGCACGGCCCTCGATGAACTCGTCGATCTTGATGAGCCAGGGCAGTTCCTCGGGCCTGTTCGGCGAGAGGTCGTAGAACGTCATCCCGCCGCCCGTGCCGCCCTTCCCCGGCTGTCCGCCACCGGGCGCTCCACCACCCGGCGCTCCGGCACCCGGCGCTCCACCACCGGGGCGGCCGTTCTGCGGTCCGCCCGGCAGGCCGCCACCGCCGGGACCCTTCCACTTGCCGGGCATGCGTCCGCTCAGACTCATCAGCGTGGAGTTGCCCTTGAGCCTGATGCCCACGTCCTCAAGACGTGTGCCGTCGATCGTGAGGTCGGCCCTGATGTAGTCCTTGGTGCCGTGCTTCTTGAACTCCTTCATCATCGAGTCGAAGTCCGTCCGTCTGTACGTCAGTCGCAGCGAGTGGGTGGCCAAGGGGTCGTAGAGGCCGACGGTGCCCCTGACGTCCTGGACGACCCGGTCGGCCTCGGCGGCCGACGAACTGGTGACGAACGGAGCGACCCGCGCGTCACCGAAGAAGTACAGGAGTACGGCCATCCCCGCGCAGAGTGCCACGGGCGGCTTCCAGTGATGGCGCAGCCTGACCGGAATTCGATCCCTCAGCCGCCGCCCGCGTGGCCGCTCGGGCGAAGTGGTCCCCGGGGCATCCATCACAGGTCGGTCTGGTCGTATCCGGTCAGCACCGTCACGCGCTGCCCGAAGGTCCGCTCCTGGAGGGCGGCGACGAGCTCGCCCGGCTCGGTGCCCTTCTTCATCCGTACCGTGTAGAACACCTCGGTGAGGGTGCCGCCGCGGATCGTCTCGGTGCTGACCAGCTCGAACTCCGTGGTGTGGCGGATGAGGACGTCACGGATCGCCGGGGAGTGGTCCTCGCCCGTCGGCAGCTGGACCTTGACGACCTGACGCTGGACGTCCAGGTGGAACCAGTTGAACTTGTGCATCACGACGACGATCAGGCAGATCGCGACGGCGGCGACGACGGCGAGCGTGTAGAAGCGGGCGCCGGCGGCCATGCCGACCCCCATGGTCAGGAAGATGAACCCGACGTCTCTGGTCTCCTTGATCGCGTTACGGAAGCGCACCACCGACAACGCGCCGACCAGGGAGAAGGCGCGGGCGAGGTTCGACCCGACGACCAGCATGATGAGGGCGACGATCATGCCGACGATGACCAGCGTCTGTACGTACGACTGGCTGTAGGACACGTTCCGGTGGGTCGCGCGGTAGGTGTATCCGATCATCGCGCTCAGGGCGAAGGAAAGGACCATGGCGACCGCGATGTCGGCGACGCTGAACGTCCCGCTGAGTTCTTGCAGATCGAAGTTCATGGTGCTCATGCCTCCAGGGTCAGATTCTGCTGCGGCTTCTGCGACAACCGCGGTGTCCGCGGCATCTGTGGTGTCGCCGGCTGCCGCGGCGACTCGTGTTCCGGTGCGTGCGCCGCCGGTTCGTCCTCGCTCACGTGGAAGACCGAGCGCGGGGCGAGCCCGTACGCCTCGATGGTCTGGACGTACTTGGACACCCGGACGAGGTTGAGGTTCCGCCGGGCGGCGAGATCGGTGATCCAGTACGGGGTGCGTTCGTTGACCTTGATCTCCAGCACCGACAGGTGCGGTGGCACCGTGAAGCGGTTCTCCACGTCCGGCGTGCCGAGGTGGAAGTCGCGGTCACGGCCCCGGATGCGGCGGTCGAAGGTCACGCGCACCCCGGTGTCGGCGTCCCGGCCGACCAGGGCCTCGCGTTGGTAGCCGGTGATGGCCGTCGGCCGCAGGTTGAGCCGGACGACCAGTTCCAGGACCTCCTGGACGAACGCGTCCTCGTCCGGCGCGTGCTCGATCAACTGCCGCCCGTCGCACAGCTGTCGGGCGGTGGCGTACGGCAGGGTGATGCGTCGCTTCTGGGTGACCCGGTTGACCCGCTGCTTGATCTCGACACAGACCGGGGACGCGTCCGTGACGCCGTCGAGGTCGCCGTAGTGGCGGACGCGGAGCTTGCGCCGGAACCGCAGCCCGTCGATCTTCTCCCAGTAGAAGCGCAGTTGGGGGGTGTCGTAGTAGAGGCTCCACACTCCGTAACCCCCGACGGGACTGTGCGGGTCGCGGTCCATCCGCTCGGCCATCTCGTCACGGATGCCCGCGGCCCGCTCGACCGGGACCAGGTACTTCAACTCGTAGCGGTTGAAGGCGTGCAGCCGCCCGGCGACCCGGAGGGCCCGGGTGTCCGCCACGGGCGTGCCCGCCGGACCTCCCTTCCCCTGCGCCGGATCGTCCGGTTCGAGCGGCATGTCCTTGCCCGAGGCACGTCGCCACCACATAAGTCCCCTCTCCTCCACGTGGGTTCCTGCATGCGCCGCCCCAAAGAAACCCGGGCCGGATGAGGAACCGATGAGAAGTGCGGGGTAATTGCGGGAGTGTTTTCGGTGGCCGTGAGGTGAACGACGGGTGACGGACGGGAGCCGCATGTCCCAGCCGAGGTGGATGCGGTCGTCGCCTAAGCCGAGGCATTCTTCGGGCGCGGCACCGGCACGCCTGAACGGAGGTGCGTGTGGGGATGAGTGCCTGGTCACCTCTCATCGGGCCGGCGGGCCGCTTCCGGACCAGGCGGACACTCGCCGTTGAAGGAGTAATGGTGACGGAGCAACCGCTTGGCGGGGTTTGTAGGTAGAGGGTGCACCTTCTCTGGTGGGTGGCTCCGAGAGGAACCTGACGGTAGGCAGCGAGTGGCTGCCCATCCATGGGGAGAGAGTGATGAGTTGATGGGCAGCCTCCGGAGCAGCCACAGACCGACTGCCACCGAACAGTGCCGTCCATCCGAGCATCGGTGCGCGTACCAGCCAGCCGCCACGTCGGACGACATATGCACCACTCTTTTCGCGTCATTGGCCCGACGCGATCAAAGACAGAAGGGCGAGAGCTACCTGCGCGGTCTCCTGGCCACGCGGGGACGGAAATCGATCAGGAACATCGCCACGCATCTGGGCGGAACAGCGGTGGAACAGAGCCTTCAGCACTTCATCAGCAGTTCCACATGGGATTGGATGCCGGTGCGTGCCGCGCTCATGACCCACCTGGAGGGCGCCAACGTACCGCTGTGTTACGTGGTGCGGTCGCTGTGCATACCCAAGTCCGGTGAGCAGTCGGTCGGTGTGAGCCGTGGTTTCGACCCCCGTCTGGGCCGCACCTTCCGAGGGCAGCACGCCTTCGGCGTGTGGCAGACCTCGGCGTCGTTGAGCGCCCCGGTGAACTGGCGGCTGCACCTGCCGTCACGCGGGCTTGAGGAGCGGCCCCGTCCGGGCGGGATCGAGACAGCACCGGGCGCGGACACGGAAACGTTGGAGGAGTGTGCAGTCGAAGCGGCGCTCAGCACCCTGCACAGATTGGGAGGAACACGGAAGCCGGTCGTCCTGGACGTGCCCGTCGTGCAGGTCGAGTCATTACTGCGACGCTTCACCGAGGCCGACGTACCGGCCGTGATACGGATTCATGACCGCGCCCAGTTCGTGGTGGACGACACCGCCCTGCCGGGCTGCAGCGGCAGGTCGTTGACGGCCCAGCAGATTCTCTCATCGGTGCGACGCTTGCGTCGGCCGGCCATGTGGTTCGATCCGGGGCGGCCTTCGGCCCTGCGGAGCTCGTTGGTCGCCACCGTACGCATCCGGCTGCGGCCCCGCGAGGTACAGACCCCGGATGCTTTCGGTATGGGGGGGTCATCTGCTCGGTGAGTGGTCCGACTCCTGGGACACACCGCCACACGTGTGGGCGACGAACATGGACACCATGCCCGCCGCCCTCCTGCGGGTTACGAAACTGACCGCTCGCGTCGACCTCGATCTCGCCGAGTTCGGAGAAAAGTCCGGATTTCAGGACTTCGAGGGAAGATCTTTCCAGGGGTGGCATCGACACATCACCATCGCTTCGGCCGCGCACTCCGTCATGGCTCTGTCCCGTTCCAGAACACGGTCGAACCGCTACGACTGTGAGCTGTCGGCCTGAGCATTCGAACCGGGCGCCTGCTTGGACAACAGTAGCCGCCTGGTGTGCAAGAGGCGCAGTGCGAGTTGGATCTCTAGGGCGCGAGCAGGCTCTCTCCAGTCCTCCCCGAGTAGTCCGGTAAGCCGCTCGAGCCGACGGGAGACCGTATTGGGGTGGACATGGAGAACTACGGCGGCACGACTTGGACTGGCGTGAGAAGCGAAATAGGCGTCGAGAGTCCGTATCAGCTCGGAGCGACGGCGTTCGTCGCACTCAAGGACGCCGCCAAGTGTCGATCGAACGTATCGGTCCACGTCGTTGTGGTCGGACAGAAGAAGTCCGAGGAATCCCAGGTCATCGGTCACTGCCGCAGTACCCCGGCCACCGAGAATGATCAACGCTTCGAGGCAGCGCTGCGCCTCTTGATAGACGTCTCCGATTCCGCTCAGGTCACCGACCGACCCGGCCGCGCTCACCGAAACGGGATGAGTAAGCTGCCTGGTCAGTTCGCGGTGCACGGTCTCGGCCGCCACGGAGGGCTCCTTCTCCGGCAGGAGCAGAATGATGTCACCGCTCCGCGCAGTCTTCAGGCCGGACTTCCGACGCGCGTAGGAGGACAGGGTCATCACGGCCTGAGCGTGGTCGTCGGCCTCCGGCCGGACGATGACCACGGAGTGCGGTCGCGCCTGGTCCACACCAAGACGGCGGGCGAGGGCGGCCAGGCGTCTCGGTGAGCGACGCGGCCCCACGAGCAGGTCGTCGAGGAGTTCGTCCCGCATCGGGCCCGCCGCTACCGCTCCACGCTGGAGCAGGGCCATCAGCCCGACGGCGCGTTCCACGAACTGGAGAAAGTCGATCTCATCGTCCTTGACCGGTGTCGATGTCCGAATCAGCAGTACCCCTGTGCCTCCGGCGCCCAGGATCGAGGGCACTGCCCACAGGGCGTCGGCCACCTGGACCGGGGCTCGTACCGAGGACGTGGCCTGGATAGCCTCGGCCACGAGTGCCGGGGCGATATCCGGCAGACCCGAACCTGAAAGCAGCAGACCGGCGGAGTCGTACGCCGCGCCCGTTCCGCCGAGAGCCCTTCCCGCCATCTCGGCCACTTCGCACACTTCCGCACCGCCGAGCACCGAGCCGATCAGCATGTCGCGTGCCTCGCAGAGCGAGCGCATCCGGACGGTCATCGCATGCTGCCGGGAGTTGTCCTCCCCAAGATCCGCCAGCTCGGCCCTCATCCGGCCCAGCGACCTGGATTTTCCCAGCATGGCCGCCGCGAGGTCTCCGAGCGCGCGCATCAGGCTGACCTCGTCCGGAGTGAAGTGGCGCACCTTCCGATTCCCACCGTACAACGCTCCGACAGTCACATTCCCGCTGATCATCGGTGAGGTCAGGATCGCTCTCAGCCCTTCGCCACGGACGACCTCGTCCACTCGCTCACTGTGCGGGAAGCTGTCGTCGCCGAGGTAATCGGCTGTCCAGAAGGGCGCTTTGCTGCGCTGCGCGACCTCTCCCACACCGTAACCACCCTGGATCTGGAGACCCACGTTGAAGCTCGTGGTCTCACCGTCCGACGAGTGGATGTACGACCCGCCGTCCGGCTTACTGAGGCTTATGAAGGCCATGTCAAATCCGAGTAACCAGCGAGCACGAGCCGTGATGACGACAAGCAGGTCACCAGAATCACGGGAGGCACTCATGTCACGTGCGGTGTCCACAAATGTCAGTAATGCCTTTTCCCGTGCCAGGAATCGTTCCGCGTGCGCGTGAACGGTGAGCGCCAACCTCACGGAGCGCTCCAGCGGAATCAGCTCATCTGCCGCGAAGTGGGTCTCGGCTTGGTGGAGCAGATCCTCGAAGTAGCTGCGCGGAGCTTCCTGAGCGAGCAGTTGGAGAACAGCGGACTCGGGTGCGGCCGCGAAATCCTCGTACGACACCATGTGCCAACCCCCCGGGTGTGATTGAAGATCAGTCGGTCGTATTTCGCGAGAGCATAGTCCGGACAACGGTCCCAACGCCCGGCCACCTGCCGGAACGCGCCGTAGCCCACCACCTCGACGGCCGAAAGTGTCACGGCCTCACCTTGTGACGGACTCGATGACACGCGTATGGATGGGGCTGGGGACTCCACCTAGGTGCCCCCTCCCCCGCGCGGAGGGTCAGAGAGGGAAAGATGACCGAGGCGATGAGTCATATGCGTTCACTGGAACGCAGCAGGGCGTCGCGGACCAGACGGGACCGGCCGAAGACCTTCCTTTTGGACGGAAGGGAATGGGACCTGTTGGACGACGTCTTCGCACCGCCCTTCTCACCCTCAAGCGCGATCGCGATGCGTCTCGCGGGACTCTCGGCCCCCGCGGCGCACTGGCGCGGTTCGTTCCTGGAGATCGGCTCCGGCACCGGAGTCGGCGCCGTACTAGCGGCTCTGGCGGGATGCGAGCACGTGGTCGCGGTGGACATCAACGCGCGAGCTGTGGAGAACACCGCTGTCAACGCGCGTCGGCACGGGGTGGCCGACCGAGTATGCGCCGTGCGCAGTGACCTGTTCAGCGCCCTGCCCACCGGTGAGCGGTACGACACCGTCTTCTGGCACTCGAACTTCGTGTACGCACCGGACGACTACACATGCGAGTCCGATCACGACCGCGCTTACGTGGACCCGGGATACCGGGCGCACCGGATGTACCTGATCCAGGCACCCGAGAGACTGGCCGACGCCGGCCGTGTGTTGCTCCACTTCAGCGACCGCGGTGACATTCGCCTACTGCACAGCATCGCCGCGCATTGCGACCGCGAACTACTGGTAGTCCGAAGCGAACGCAACCGCGAAGGCCACGAAACGGTTGAACACGTCCTGTTCGAAGTCCGCGTGGCCAGCGCCGGAACATGACTCGGAAAGAAGCCGGTTGGACAGGAACGGACCAAACTCGACGGGCCTCGCGGGTCGTTTCACCTTGACGCACACCCCGCGAAACCCTTCCACAACCGGGCCGGCCGAACCGGGGCACGCATCGTGGCGACCCGCGACCGGCTCCCGCTCCTCACAGCCACGCCCCATGGGCTGTCCCTCGATCCCCGGCGGGCACACGACGGCAGTCGCGGCACCTCACCGCATGGTCGGGGCACCCGGAGACATCCGATACACGGACCTCCCGCCGCCTCGTTGCACACCGCATACGACAAGGTGCGCCGACCCGCCAGGGATTACGGGAATGCCCTCAGGTGGTAACTCCGCCGTCCACCACGAGATCATGGCCCACGACGAAGGCCGCCTCGTCGGAGGCCAGCCACATCACCGCCGAAACGATCTCCTCCGTGGAACCGACGCGCCCGATCGGCACTGTGCCCGCCAGACGGGCGGCGCGGTCCTCGACGCTCTCTCCGGAGCGGAAGGACATGGTGGTGTCTGTGGCACCTGGGCTGACGCAGTTGACGCGAATGCCGTCCTTGATGTGGTCCAGTGCGGCAATCTTCGTGAGCGTGGTCACTGCGGCCTTGGAGGCACCGTAGGCAGCCATACCCGGACGGCGGCCCGGGTAGCCGATGTTCGCGGATGTGTTAACGATGACGCCGCCGCCATGGTTGCGCATGTGGTTGATCTCCTGCTGCATCGCCAACAGCACTCCGGTGAGGTTCACGTCCAGTACCTCCTTCCAGACGTCCAGATCCAGGTCGCCGACAGCGGCGGGCTTGCGGAAGATGCCGGCGTTGTTGTGGGCCACGTGGAGTCCGCCGTGCCGTCCGACCACCGTTTCCACCAGCCGGATCATGTCCTCCGGACGCGAGACATCAGCGGTCACTGCACTCGCCGTGCCGCCGTCCTCCTCGATCAGTCGCACGGTCTCCGTGATCGACGCGGACCGGACACCGGAAACCACGACGGTGGCCCCTTCACGGGCGAATGCCTGCGCGCTGGCACGGCCGATGCCTGCGCCTGCACCGGTGACCAGCACGATCTTGTCTGTGAAGCGATCAGTCATTCGGCAATTCCTTCTCAGTTCTTATTCTTATCCAACATGACAGAACGTCAGTGTCGTTTCACCCGGAGCAGGGCGGCCGCTCCCACGGTGACGACGGCGAAGGCCAGAGCGGCAACGGTGAACGCGAGGGCGTATCCCGCGGCCAGGGCCGAAGGCACGGAATGCCCCGCTCCCTCCATGTGCCCAGTACGCACTGCGGCCAGAGTGACCAGCATCGACAGTCCGAGCGCGGGTCCGGCTTCCAGAGCGGTGGTGACCACGGCGCCGGCCATGCCCGCCTGCCCCGGTGCCACGTCTGCCATCGCGGAGACCGTCGCGCCCGCGAACAAGAACCCGACGCCGACGGCAAACAACAACAGGCCGACTACCACTCCCGTGTACGGTGTCCGCAGTCCGATTCCACCGAACGTCCCGAGCCCCAGCGCCGCGAGAGCCAGACCGGCCAGCATGACGACGCGCGGGCCGAAGCGGTGCACCAGGCGACCGACACCTACTCCGGCGATGACCAGCGCCACCCCGAACGGAAGGAACGCGGCGGACGCCTCCGGTGCCGAATATTCCCGCACCTGCTGGAAGTACAGCGAGAGCAGGAAAAACAGACTGGTGATCCCGGCGGAGCCGAGAAACACCGCCACCAGCGCAACAACCCTGTGTGGTGACCTCAGAAAGGAGAGCGGCAGGAGCGGTCGTGGCGCCCGCTGCTCGACCAGAACGAACGCGATCAGCAGGACGACCCCGAGGGAGAGTGGTACGAGCGCTGCCCAGGAGACCCATCCGCGGTCAGGTGTCTGGACCAGACCGTAGCTGAGGAGCGAGACGGACGCCGTCGCGAGCACCGCTCCGGGGACGTCCAATTCTCCAGCGCCGCCTTCGACTCGGCCGACGGGCAGTAGCTTGCGCGCCGAGCCGACGGCCAGGGCAGCAACGACCACAGGAACGACGAAGGCCCACCGCCAAGAGTTCGAGAGCGCAACGGCGCCGGACAGCAGCATGCCCGCGGTCCCGCCGAACGCAGCGAGGCCGCCCCAGAGCGCCATGACCCGAGCCCGCCTGGCAGGTTCCGGATGGACGACTCCGACCAGTACCATCGCCCCCGGTACGGCGAGTGCCGCTCCTGCGCCCTGGCCGAACCGGGCCGCCAGCAGGGTCCACACCTCGGGAGCGAGGCCCGCGGCCGCCGAGGTGACACCGAACAGTGCCGTACCGGCCATGAATGCCCTGCGGGCGCCGTACAGATCCGCCAACCTCCCTCCGAGCAGCAGCAGTCCGCTGAACGACACCCCGTAGGCGGCGTTGAGCAGAGCCAGTTGCGGGGTAGTCAGGCCGAGATCCTCCTGAATCTCCGGAAGCACCACGTTGAGCACACTCATGGCCAGGATCAGGACGAACTGCACCGATGCCAGCAAGGTGAAGGCCGCATTCCGCCGAGCTACACCCCCGACCACGGAGGTGCCCTGGCGTGGTCCGGGCCAGGTGGGTACGGTGTCCGGCTGCATGGTTATCGCCTTCTCATGAGAACAGGACGGTCCGGATCACTCCGGAAGCCTGATCGACTGCGCGTGCCGGAACACGTCGCGTGGGTCGTACATGGCCTTGATCTGCTGGAGCCGGGAGTAGTTGCCCTTGTAGTACAGCGCCTGCCACGGGACACCGGAGGTGTTTTGCGCCGGATCTGTGATGTCGGTATCCGGGTAGTTGATGTAGCAGCCGTCCGTGTCGGTACCGGGCACCGGATAACCTCCCGTGGCGGCGAAGACCTCGCGATAGACATCCCGGGTCCAGGCGATGTTCTCGGCGTCGTGCTGCTCTTCGGCCCAGAAGCTCTGGAACAATCCCTTGAATATGGAATCACGCTGGGCGGACGCGGTGGCACTAGGGGGAACGCTGTTGATCCGGCCGCCGAAAGAGAGCAGAACCACCATTGAGGAGGGGTTCGCGTGGTCCGCGCGGACGAGGTTGCGGTACATCGAGCCGATCTGCGCGTCGGTGAATCCCTTGCGTAGATAGGCCGACTTGTGAGCGCCACGCATGACCGGGCTACTGAGTGTGGGGTTGCTGGTACCGAGCAGTCTCACCGCTGTCAGCCAAGGCAACCGCTGCGGTGTGAAGAGCTCAGGTAATGGCCCGAACTCGCCGGTGGGTCCCGCCATCGGACGCGCCACTCCCGGCCCCAGAGCCGCAGTAACATCGCGCAGGTACGACGCGAGCAGGTTCTGCGCGCCCGGCACGGTGGCATCTATCTGGGTGAGCAGGCCGATACTGCCGTTGGACTTGTGGTTCATCATCAGGAAGCTGCAGAGGGAGGCGTACGGTGAGCCAACCGCGGCGTTCCGCTCGTGCCAGTTCCCGAAGGCCCTCACCATGCCGGTGAAGCTGTCCTCGTCCAGTGCGCTCCAAGGCAGCGAGAGCGCACTCACCAGGACCTCCTTCGGCGGAGTGACGAGCTGTCGCGCCGGTGCCTGGCGCTCGGTCCCCGGGGTGCGGAACCAATACCGCGTCACCACACCGAAGTTGCCGCCGCCGCCGCCGGTGTGTGCCCACCACAGGTCTCGGTTCGGATCAGCGGCGTCACGGGTCGCCACCACGGCTCTGGCCTTGCCCGTGGTGTCGACCACGACCACCTCGACAGCATACAGATGGTCGATGGAGAGGCCGTGCTTGCGCGACAGCATTCCGTATCCCCCACCGCTGAAGTGGCCGCCGGCCCCCACCGAGTAGCACATGCCACCGGGTATGGTCACGCCCCAGCCCTTGTAGAGCGCCTCGTAGGCGTTCAGCAGAGTCGCTCCGGCCTCTACCACGAAGGCACGGCGCAGCTCGTCATAGGAGACATCGTTGAGTGTGGATGTGTCGATGACGACATGGACCTCGGGGTTGTACACGAAGTCGCAGTAGCAGTGGCCGCCGCTCTTCACCGACAAACGTTTGTCTCCGTCCACCGCCTCCTGGACAGCCTGGACCACCTCGCTGGTGGAACGCACGAGGTGTACGGACTCCGGACGCGCACGCCACCGGGCGTTGTTACCGACGATCAGGTCGCCGTACCTGGCGTCATCAGGCAGGACCACGTTCGGGAGGGACCGCCGTCGGAGGGAGACGTTTGCGGCAGGTGTCTCCGCGAACGCGGACGACGGTCCCGCCTCCGCGACCGCAGTAGTGGCCGCCACCGCCACCGCACTTGCCAGCACGTTGCGTCTACTTATCATGCTCATGTTTTTCGATGCCTTCCCGGAGTGATGGTGAGGACCTGACGGTTCATTCGCACCAGGTCAGCCCGAGTCCGAGTCGCTCCGCGACTTCCTTGGTGCGCTGAACTGACCACCGTGCACCGGTCGGAGGCTGCTCGTCCCCGCCCACGGGGAAGCCGGCCACCATGAAGAAGCGCTCGAAGCCTCCTGGAGTGGTGACGACGCGAAAGGTCGCGGTTCGGCTCAACACTTCGTAGGAGTGCGGTACACCCCGCGGCAGGAACAAGGCTCCGGCACCCGATATCCCCTGGGTCCGTTCACCAACCGTGATCACCAGTTCGCCATCACCCACGATGAACAACTCGTCTTCCAGCGAGTGGACGTGGCGAGGCCCACGCTCACCACAGACCGCCTCGAAGCGGGTGACGCCGAGGACACCACCCGTCTGCGCTGCCGTCAGTTCCGTGGTCAGAACCGAACCCTGGCCCCACAGACGGGTCGTGCGCGTACTGGCTGTGGTCATGCTTCCCCCGAACATCAGAGTCCCCGTACCGCCGTTGGCCCTCAGACCCTCACACACGAACCGTGGCTCCGCCAAAGCATGTGGAGTGACTTCGTCAGGTTCCGGCGACGCGTCGCTCACGAGGGCCAAGTCGCCTCGGGGAATCCGATGCTGATCAGCCGGTCGATGACACCACACCGGAATACCGTGAGGTGCGAAACACATCTGACGTAGTCCTCACGCGTTCCTTCTTTTTTCTCCCATGCTTCCCTCACAGTCGATGGGCAGCCACTTCCCAGAGTCACACCGATCCGTGTCGGGAGGTCAAAAAATGCACAGCGTCCACGAATTCCTTCACTCGTTGCCAGCGGGACAGCAACCGGACTGGAATGCACACGTACGGCTCCCCCAGGTCAGGGAGGAACTCTCCTCGCTTCCTCCGCTCGTCCGCTCCGGCGAAACCGACGATCTCCATTCGCTTCTTTCGGAGGCCGCAGCCGGCCGAGTGCAGATCATTCAGTCCGGCGACTGTGCCGAGGACTGGGACGAATGCACGCCGGGCACCGTGGCCCGTAAGACCGGCTTGCTCGAAGTGCTGGCCGGTGTCATGAAGATGAATTCGCAGAAGCCCGTTGTGTGCGTGGGAAGGATCGCAGGGCAGTACGCCAAACCCCGATCCCGCACCAGCGAGACGGTCGGGGGCGTGGAGCTTCCCGTGTATCGGGGCCATATGGTCAACTCTCCGGAGCCCGACCCCTTGTTACGCACACCCGATCCCGACCGTCTGCTGATCGGATACCGACGCGCACGAGAGGTGATCCACGCGCTCGGCTGGGGCAGCGAGCACCCCCGTCGACGAGCCGACTCGCCTGTCTGGACCAGTCATGAGGCACTGTTGCTCGACTACGAATTGCCAATGATCCGGCGGCGGCCCGACGGTCGGCTGGCGCTCACGTCGACCCACTGGCCGTGGATCGGCGAGCGGACACGTCAGGTGAACGGTGCGCACGTCGCACTGCTGGCCGCTGTGGCCAATCCGGTGGCCTGCAAGATCGGTCCTGACGTGACGGCGGACGAACTCCTGGCACTCTGCAGGAAGCTCGACCCCAAGCGTCTTCAGGGCCGCCTCACACTGATCTGCCGCATGGGCGCGCACACGGTACGTGCCCGTCTACCGCGCTTGGTCGCCGCCGTCCGGGATGCGGGCCATCCGGTTGTCTGGCTGTCCGATCCGATGCACGGCAACACCGTCAGCGGCCCCGGTGGGCTCAAGACTCGGCTGGTGAAGACCGTCGTCCACGAGGTCGTGGAGTTCCATCACGCGGTCAACGAAGGGCGCGGCATCGCAGGGGGCCTCCATCTGGAAACCACACCCGACAACGTCACCGAGTGTGTGCGGGACGAGGGGCAGTTGGCTCGGGCCAGCGATAAGTACACGAGTCTGTGCGACCCCCGGCTGAATCCGCGCCAGGCCATCTCGGTGGCCTCCGCATGGCTCGGCTGACACGAATGGAGACAACGATGCGAGGAATGACAGCGCTGGTCACCGGAGCGGCCGGCGGTATCGGCTCGGCGATCGTCCGTACGCTCGCCGAGCGTGGAGTGAGGGTCGCCGCAGTGGACCGGGACGCGGAGGTGCTCAGCCGTGTCGTCGCCCAACTCCGTGGCGAGAGTCTCCAGGTTCACGCGTACCCCTGCGACGTGACGTCGTCGGCCGCGGTCAACCTCATGGTCGACACGGTGGAGCGGGAACTCGGACCGCTGGACCAACTCGTCAACGCAGCGGGCGTACTACGGACGGGCGAGGCGACGGCTCTGACGGACGAGGCGTGGTCCGCCACCTTCGCGGTCAACACCACCGGCGTCTTCTACGTCTCCCGCGCCGTGGTGAGCCGTATGAGGGAACGACGCTGCGGGGCGGTCGTGACGGTGGCGTCGAACTCCGCCGGTACGCCGCGGACCGAGATGGCGGCGTATGCCGCGTCCAAGGCGGCCACAACGATGTTCACCAAGTGCCTCGGTCTGGAGGTCGCCCGCCATGGCATCCGGTGCAATCTGGTGGCTCCGGGGTCAACCGACACGCCGATGCTCAGCTCCTTGTGGGACGGCGACAGCAGCAAGCGTGCCTCGATCGACGGTGTCCCCTCGGCCTACCGGGTGGGCATCCCTCTCGGGCGGCTGGCTCAGCCTTCCGACGTAGCCGACGCCGTCGCCTTCCTACTGTCCGACCAGGCCGCGCACATCACACTCCACGATCTCACCGTCGATGGTGGCGCCGCTCTCGGAGCCTGACGTCCTGCGCGTGTGTCCGCGTCCGACGGAAAACCGGTGCCGCCTGCGCGTTCAGCACAGGGTCCGCAGCCGGCCGTGCCGAGGTCGACAACCGAAAGAAGGCTGAACCATGGGGGGACTTCCGTCCTTCGTTCCGTATCCGATGCCCGCCGAGGAGTCGCTACCCGCAAATACCGCGCCCTGGATCATCGACCCGTCGCGTGCGGTCCTGCTGATCCACGACATGCAGCGGTACTTCCTGCGGCCGTTCCGGTCCGCCGGTTCGCCCGGTAGCGAACTCGTCGAAAACTGTGTGCTGTTGCGTGAACGCTGCGCCGAACTCGGCATGCCGGTGGCCTACACCGCGCAGCCCGGCGGCATGACCGACCACGAACGAGGTCTGCTCAGCGACTTCTGGGGGCCTGGTATGCGGGTCTCCCCGGACGACCGCAGAGTGGTCGCGCCACTCGAACCCCGCACGGATGACTGGGTCTTCACCAAGTGGCGATACAGCGCCTTCTTCAAGTCGGACCTCCTGGAGCGGATGCGCGCCGACGGGCGGGACCAACTGATCGTCTGCGGTGTGTACGCCCATGTCGGCGTGCTGATGACCTCGGTGGATGCCTTCACCCACAACATCCAGCCGTTTCTGGCCGCGGACGCGGTCGCGGACTTCTCCGAGAAGTACCACCGGATGGCCCTCACCTACGCGGCGGAGCGCTGCGCGGTCGTCACCACCACCAGATCCGCGCTGGGTCAACTCGCACCGGCAGGGGCCTCGGGCCGATGAATCTCCCCGAGGTTCCCGTGGGAACGCGATTGCTGGAACGGGTGGTGACGCGGCAGGCAGAAGCGTACGCGCTATTGCACCGCCCCGAGTCGGTCGGCCAGGACACCGTCGAGATCCTGCTCGGTGACGTTACCGGTGTGGCCACACTCGCTGATATACCCCTGCCCGACACGCCGCCCGAACGGCCCGGCGCACGGCACGAGGTACTCGTGCTCATCCCGTTCCGCCAGCTCTCCGAGCGCGGGTTCGCCACCACGGACGACGGCGAGCCCCTACTGACGATGGCCGTCACGCAACACGGCGCGCTGTCACTGACCGAGGCCGTGAGGCGTTTGCCGGACATCCCGGTGATGGTGACGGGCGACCACTTCGACGTGGACGACGACAGCTACGCGGCCACGGTGCGGAAGGTCGTGGACCAGGAGATCGGCAACGGTGAAGGGGCGAATTTCGTCATCCGGCGTTCGTTCGTCGCGGACATCACGGAGTACACGCGGGACAGCGCCCTGTCCTTCTTCAAGCGGCTGTTGGAGCGAGAGTCGGGTGCTTACTGGACATTCCTGGTGCACACGGGCGACCGCACGTTCGTGGGGGCAAGCCCGGAACGGCACGTGAGCCTGTCCGACAGCATCGCCACCATGAACCCGATAAGCGGCACCTATCGCTATCCGGAGTCCGGTCCTGACCTGCCCGGCGTCCTGGCCTTCCTGGCCGACCGCAAGGAGACCGACGAGCTGTACATGGTGGTGGATGAGGAGCTCAAGATGATGGCGCGGATCTGCGCAGACGGCGGACAGGTCGTCGGTCCATACCTCAAGGAAATGGCCCGGCTGGCACACACCGAGTATCTGATCCGCGGACGAACCGATCGCGACGTGCGCGACATCCTGCTGGAGACGATGTTCGCGCCGACGGTGACGGGCAGCCCCCTGGAGAGCGCGTGCCGGGTGATCAAGCGGTATGAGCCGGAGGGGCGCGGGTACTACAGCGGTGTCATCGCCCTGATCGGCCATGACATGAACGGCTCGCGTGTCATGGATTCCACCATCCTCATCCGCACCGCCGACATCGACAGTGCGGGAACGGTCCGCATAGGGGTAGGCGCGACGCTGGTCCGCGATTCCGATCCGATGAGCGAGGTCGCCGAGACGCGTGCGAAGGCGGCCGGACTGCTCGCCTCGCTCGACACCGGCGACCCCGACCGGTTCGCCGCACACCACCGGGTGCGCGAGTCATTGGACCAGCGCAACGACGACATCGCGGAGTTCTGGCTGACGGAGAGCGACGACCGGATCCGGCCAGATCCTCAGCTGGCCGGTCGCTCCGTGCTGGTCATCGACGCGGAGGACACCTTCACCTCCATGATCGCGCTGCAACTGCGATCGGCCGGGTTGGAGGTCACCGTGCGCCGCTTCGACGAGGCGCACTCCTTCGAGGACCACGACCTCGTTGTTCTGGGACCGGGACCGGGCGATCCGCGCGACACGGCTCATCGGAAAATCTCCTATCTGACGGATACTGTCCGCCTGCTGCTCAGGGAGCACAAACCGTTCTTCGCCGTCTGTCTGAGCCACCAGGTACTCTCCACGCTTCTCGGCCTCGACGTGATACGTCGGCCGACTCCCAACCAAGGCGTGCAGCGGCGGATCGATCTGTTCGGCACGCCCGAGCAGGTCGGCTTCTACAACACATTCGCCGCCCGCAGCTGTCGGGACAAGCTTGAACACCCGACCCACGGTGTCATCGAGATCAGTCGGGATTTACGGACCGGCGAAGTTCACGCGTTACGCGGCAGAGATTTCGCATCCATTCAGTTTCATGCCGAGTCGGTACTCACCAAGGAGGGCATCCGAATCATCAGCGGACTTCTGAGGGAGGTGATACGCCCGTGCTCGCTGTAATCGTCTGGTGGAATCTTGAGGAGTCCGGACAGACAATCGAGTCCCTTCGTGAATTCCTCCGTGCCGAGGCAGTCGATCGTTTCAGTCACGTCACGGGACTGCGGCTGAAGTTCTGGATCTCCGACCAGGACACCAACCGATGGGGAGCCGTACTGCTCTGGGAATCGGTGGAAGCGGCGGCCGCACCGATTCCCGGCCGGGCCGCAGAGCTCATCGGATACCCGCCTTCGCACCACTTTTCCTTCACGATCGAAGCCACTACGGAAGGTATCTATTCACTCGCCCGCCTCTCCGGCCGCGGGGTGGCGGTGGAGAACTGAGACGTCTTCACCTGGCTGGTCCTTCGGCGTGCCCAGGAACGAGAGGAACGAGGAACACAGAACATGCACTGGACAACGCGTGTCATCGTGGTCGGCGGTGGTATCGGGGGGCTGGCGACGGCGCTGAGTGCGGCCCGACAGGGTCACCACGTCGTGGTACTCGAACGACGGGACCGCCTTGAGGAGTTAGGGGCAGGCATCCAGCTCGGCCCCAACGCCTTCCGCGCACTCGATCGTCTAGGGGTTGGTGGCGCGGTGCGTGACAAAGCCGTCTTCATCGACGAACTACGTCTCATGGACGGCATCACCGGCGAGAGGATCGTCCGGATGCCCCTGACCGACCGGTACCGGGCCCGGTTCGGCAACCCGTACGCGGTCGTCCATCGCAGCGACCTCTACCAACCACTGCTGGACGCCTGCCGGACGTCAGCATCCGTCGAGCTGCTGACGGGCCTCTCGGTGATCCGGTACGAGCAGAACGACGACGAGGTGACCGCTGTCACCGCCACCGGCCGACGGCTCACCGGCGCCGCTCTGATCGGCGCCGACGGCATCCGCTCCACCATCCGGCGCCAGCTCGTCGGCGACGGCGAACCCCAGGTGTCCGGTCACACCATCTACCGGTCCGTCGTACCCATGAACCGGGTTCCTGACGATCTGCGCTGGAACTGCGTCACTCTGTGGGCGGGGCCAAAGTGGCACTTCGTGCACTACGCGATCGCCGGCGGAGCCCTCATGAATCTCGCCGCGACCAAGGACGACGGCGCTCAAGAGGTAGTCGCCGGGCGGCCGGTCGAGGCTTCGTACGTTCTGAACGAGTTCTCGCAGCTCGAGGACGCGGCACAACGACTACTGAAACTCGGCGAGGATTGGCGGACATGGGTGCTGTGCGACCGCGACCCGGTCGACGTCTGGACGGACGGCAGGGTGGCACTGCTGGGCGACGCCGCACATCCGATGCTGCAGTATGCGGCTCAAGGCGCGTGCATGGCCCTTGAGGACGCCGTCGTGATCGGTGAGTCATTGGGGTGTCAGGGGCACGAGGTACCAGGCCGCCTGGAGAAGTACAACACCTGGCGCCGTGACCGTACACGCAAGGCACAGCTCCTGGCCCGCGAGATGGGCAGCCTGCTCTACCATCCGGCGGGACAGGCGGCCGTGGCCCGTAACGCAATGCTCTCCTCTTTCACCGAAGACGGACTGTACGACGCGGTGTCCTGGCTGCACGGGGACCGTGATTTCATCGCGGGAGGCGCGCGGTGATCCATGGGGGACGCGACCTCTGGGCAACGAACCTGGGGACGGAGATGCGGGTGGTACCCACGCCGTCCCGCCCGCCTTCAGCTCCCCCAGCGCAGTGCGATCGTGTCGCCGACGTTGATCACCCTGTCGCGGGTGGCGGTGGCGGAGGCCGAGCCGTCGACGGCTACCTTCCAGGTCGAAGTACCGCTGTTGGCCTTCCCGTCGATCGCCGTGATGGCGCCGCTTCCGGTCGACGGGGTGACGCCGGTGACGCAGCCGGACGGGGTCGCCGCGGTCGTGGCGGCGGTGAGGACGTCGCCGAGCGTGGTCGTGGTGGCGGTCGGTGTGAAGGTCACCGAGCAGACCTTCAGCGCGCCCGTCCCGTCGTCCACGCTGAGCGACAGCCTGGTGGCGGTGCCGGGGCTGAACGTGCTGGTGGCGACCCACTGCGGGGCGCCCGTGGTGGCCGGTACGGGCGGTGTGAAGGTGAAGCCGCCGCCCGCCACCGCGCGCAGCCCGTCGATGGAGGCGTACGCGGACGGCGAGGTGTCACCGGGCAGGTACTTGAAGCCGCCGCCCGGGTTGAACTGCTGGGCGATGAGGAAGTCGACCGGCGTCCTGCCCAGAGGGGTGAGGAAGTCGCCCGTCTGCGGGTTGACACCACAGGCGTTCAGTCCGGAGACGGCCCAGCCGTTGGAGTCGGTGTTGACGCCGAACATGGCGTTGAACGCACCGGAGTTGTTGACCAGCTTGCCCTTGAGGAATGTCTTCGCCCGGACGATGTCCGCGTCGGTGTTCGGCACACCCGAGACACAGAGCGCGGCCATCGAGGCGCCGGTCATGTCGATGTCGCTCGCGGTGGCGAGCTGGGTCGGGTTGCCCTCGGCCTTGCTGTAGTTCCAGCCGCCGTCGTTGTGCTGGTTGGCGCGGATACGCGTGACCACCTGGTCGACGAGTGCCTGCGGTATGCGCCGCGCACCGGCCTGGGTCCTGGCGCCGCCGAGGGCCAGTGCGGCGAAAACCGTGCCGTTGTAGTTGGCGGACGGGCCGAAGTAACCACCCTCCGCCGTCTGCCAGTAGCCGTAGACGTCCGCGATGAGGTTGCGTGAGGCGGAGACCCGCGCCGGGTCGATGCCGGCGGCGTTCGCGTTGAGCGCGCCGCGTTCGTAGTCGGTGACCACGGGGGTGGCGGACGGCCAGCCCGGGGTGGCCAGCAGGTTCCGGTACACGGTGCGGGCGTTCTTCGTGGTGTCGCCGCCGGGGGTGACGTCGACGGCCGCCGTACCCGTGGCGGCGAAGGCGGTGAACGCCCATTCGTTGGACAGTCCGGAGCCCGCGTACGAACCGTCGGCGGCCTGGAGGGACTTGAGGTACGCCACACCGTTGGCCTTGGAGGTGGCGATCTGTGCCGGGGTCGAGGTGGCGGCCGCGGGCAGCACGGTCAGGGCGAAGGCCCCGAGGACCGCGGGCACCGTGAGCGCGATGCGGCGTGAGGTGAGAGAACGGGACATGGCCTGCTCCTGGGATGAGGGACGCCGGCCCCGCCCGCCCTCCCACGACCGAGGACGGGGAAGAGCGGGTGACCGCCGCCCGAACGCGTGGCACGGCTTCCAACTTGTCGTCACCGTCTGGGCATTCGGGCTCGGAACGGCCCCCTGCCGTCCCACACCGCTGCGCGTCAGCCCCGGATTCGCACCGGGTTCCCCCACTCGGCAGGCCAGGACGCTACCCGAGGGGCCAGGGGGTCCGCCAGACGCGGCCGGCCGCCGTGCCCGGGGACCGCCGGACCGGGGCCGTCAGGTGCCCGGACGGGACCCGGTGCCGGAACCGGCCTGCCTTGACGGTGTGTTCATACGCGTGTTCCAATCCGGCTGATACGCACTCAGCACCAGGGGAAGCCGGTCGGAAACCGGCGCTGACCCGCAACCGTAGGCCCGACAGAGCGTGGGCGAGCCGGAACACCTGGTGCCAGGTTTTCAGCGAGATACGCCGTCGCGGACTACGGCGTGGTTCGACCCGCTCCCGCCCGGCCTCCTGGTCGCCCGGGAGCCGTCTGCCGCGCACGGACCCGCCCGGGGACGACACGAGGGGCCGTGGTGGGGACCACAGAGCAATCGGACCGGCGCGGGTCGAGGAGAGGGCTGCTGTCGCTGATATCGGCGGCGGTCCTCACGTTCGGCGCGAGCGTGGCGTTCGTCACGGGGGTCTCCCCTGCCGGGGCCGACCCGATCGGGGAGTGCACGGCGACGAAGGGTGCGATCGTCGCGGTCGACCTCGGGCCGTTCGGCGGCACGGTGGAGCGCGGCTGTGACACCACTCCCACCAGCGGCTACGACCTGCTGCACGAGGGCGGGTTCACCACGACGGGCACCGGGCACGACGGTCCGGCGTTCATCTGCCGGATCGGCTTCGGACCGTACAACTCCGGTACGCAGTACCCGACCCCGGACCAGGAGGACTGCGTACTGACCCCGCAGCCCACCGCGTACTGGTCGTACTGGATCGCCTCGCCCGGCCAGGACCAGTGGTCGTACAGCCCGCTCGGCGCCATGGCCCGCAAGCCCAAGGACGGTGACGTCGACGCCTGGGTGTTCGGCGGCACCGACACCGGCGGGACCAGCGGCAGGCCGTCGTTCACCCCCGACCAGGTGCGCGCGGGCGGTGGCGGTACGCCCGATCCCGGTACGTCCCCGACCGTGCCGCCCGGCGCGATCGACCTCCCGGCCGCCTTCCGGTGGGTGACGGGCACACTGAAGGACGGTGACCACGTCGTCGACGAGGGCGCGGACGCCCCGAACCACCTGTTGACGACCGAGGCCGCCTACGCGCTCGCCGCCGGGGGCAGGAGCGCCACGCTCGACAAGGTCACGGCCCATCTGGCCTCGCAGACCGACGCCTACGCCTACCCCGCGGGCCCGGACAGCGCTCCCGACGCGAACGCCGCCGCCCGGCTGGCACTGCTCGCGGAGATCACCGAGAACGATCCGCGCTCCTTCGGCGGCCACGATCTGCTCGCCGACCTCAGGAAGAACGTCTGCCCGGCGGGGCCCGAGTCCGGCTCCCCCACCCCGGGCTGCACCGCCAAGGGCGACTTCCCGAACGCCACGTACGGTGACGCGCAGGCGCTCGCCGTGCTGGCCCTCCTGCGCGGCGGCGAGGTACCGCCGGCCCCGGCCGTGGACCGGCTGACCCAACTCCAGTGCCAGGACGGGTCGTTCACCAGCATCCTGATCCGCCCCGGTGAGTACTGCGACGGCGACCCGGCGACGACCGGGCTCGTCGCCCTCGTCCTGCGCCAGGCCGGCGGCCATGACACCGCCGTCGCCAAGGCCCGTACCTACCTCGGGAAGGCCCAGCTCCAGGGCGGCGGCTTCCCCGGGTACAACGGCTCCTCCACCGGCAGTGTGGCCGCCACCGCGTACGCCGCGCAGGCACTGCGGACGCTCGGCGACACCACCACCGCCGACGCCGCCGTCTCCTGGCTGTCGGGACAGCAACTCGCCGGGGGAGGCTTCGGGTTCGAGGAGGGCGCCACCGAACCGGCCCTGTACGCGACCTCGCCCGCCGTGCTCGCCGGCTCGGGCACCAGCCTGGCCGCCCTGACCACGAAGGTGCCCGAGCCGACCGGGCCGCCCACCACTCCCCCGACGACGCCTCCCACGGCTCCTCCCGGCGAGGGGCCCGATCTGAGGAAGGGCGTCGCCTACCTCACCGACCCGTCCCGGCTGCGGCAGGGCCGCTACTACGGCACCGGATCAGCCACGGGCCGGGCCGACTTCGGCCTCACGATCGACGGCGCGTTCGCCCTGGCGGCGGCCGGACACGACGACAACACCCTGCGCGCGATCACGGACTTCCTCGACCAGGGCGGCAAGGACGCCGAGGGCCGCACCCTGCACGACTGGACGAACGCGGGTACGGCGCACGCGGCGGGCGGGTCGATGGGCAAGGCGGCCGTGCTCGCCGAGGTCGTCGGCCGGGACCCTCGTCACTTCGGCGGCAGAGACCTGATCGCCGCGCTCGCCGACGCGGTCTGCGAGCGGCCCAGCACGGCCCCGGACCGCAGCTGCCCGGCCAAGGGCGCCTACACCTACGCCCCTTCGGTGTTCGCCCAGTCCCTCGGCGTCATCGCACAGCTGCGGGCCGGTGAGAAGGACGCGGCGCGGGCCCCCCTCACCTATCTGTCTGGTCTCCAGCAGCCGTCGGGCGCCTGGCCCAGCCTGATCCCGGCGACCGGCGACTCCGACGTCGACTCCACCGCCATCGCGGCGATGACCCTGGACCTGGCCGAGGACGGCACGAGCCGGCCGGCCGTGGACAAGGCCCTGAAGTGGATCGCGTCGCGGCAGTTGCCGGACGGCGGATTCCCCGGCGCCGCGGGCGACTCCGTGAACTCCGCCGCCCTCGCCGTGCAGGGTCTCTCCCTGGACGCGCCGAAGTACGGGCCGCAGATCGCCAGGGCCCGTAAGTTCCTGGCGTCCCAGCAGAACGCGGACGGCGGGTTCAACGTCGCCGAGGAGGGCCAGCGGGGCTCCGACATCCGCGCCTCCACCCAGGCGGTCGGCGGATCGACGGGCATCTCCTTCGGCATGCTGACCCGCAGCCTGACCGGCACCACCGCGCAGCCTCTGCCCGACCCCGACCCGTCGGCCTCCGCGCCTGTCATCGTCACTCCCGGTGATGACTCCGGCGGTGCGGGCGCGGCGGACGGCTCGGCGTCCGGCGACGGCAGCCTGGCGTCGACCGGACTCCAGGCCGGCGTCCTCGCGGCGGCGGCCGTCGCGCTGGTCCTGGCCGGCCGGTGCGTGGTCGTGGTGGCCCGCAGGCACCGCACGACGACCGGGGGGACGCGGTGACCTCCCGCGTCCGGCGGACGTCCGGCCGTGTCGTCGCCGCGCTCGGCCTGACGGCGGCCGCGCTCGGCGCGACCACCACGACGGCCGACGCCGCCCCGCAGCCGATCGGCCGGTGCACCACGTCCTCCGGTGTCGTGCTCGCCGTGGACTTCAGCCACTGGGGCGGGCCGGTGTACCGCTCCTGCGGTACGACACCGACCACCGGTTACGAACTCCTCAACCAGGGCGGCTGGGCGACCACCGGCACCGGACACGACGGCCCCGCGTTCATCTGCCGGATCGGCTACAGCGGCCACCAGGGCGGCAGGCAGTACCCCACCTCGCAGCAGGAGGACTGTGTCCTCACCCCGCCGGCCTCCGCCTACTGGTCGTACTGGCACGCCGGCCCCGGTGACCACACCTGGGAGTACAGCCAGCTGGGCGCCATGAGCTACCGGCCCAGGCCGGGCAGCGTGGACCTGTGGATCTTCGGCGGTACGGACATCGGTGGCACCAAGGGGCGGCCCACGGTCACCCCCGACCAGCTGCGCGCCCACAACGCCAGGCGCACCGGGGGTGGTTCGGACTCCAGGCCCGCCCCCGGACGGACCACCCGGGGGCCGGACGTGCGGCGGCCGACGACCGCCGCCCCGCCGCCCGCCCCCGTTCCCGTACCGCCTGTCGTGAGCGCGAGCCCGTCCGCCAGTGCCTCGCCGTCCGTCCCGGCGTCGCCGTCCCCTTCCCCGTCGCTCCCGGTGACCTCGGCGTCGGCGTCGGCGGTCGCGGCGCCGAGCGCGGGAACGGAGGTCATTGACGCGGCCCCCGCCTCGGACGCCCCGCACGACTCCGGTTCGCTGGTGCCCGTCGCGGCTACCACAGGACTGGTCGTCGTCATCGGCGGCGCGGCCGTGTTCGCCGCGAAGCGCCGCCGCCGTGCGGAGTAGGCCGGTGCCGCGTACCGCCCCGCCCGTCCCCACGCCCGTGTCGGACTCCGCGCCGAGCACGGGCGGCCGGCGCCTTCCCCGTACCCTGCACCCGGTGGCCTGGTGGATCTGGGCGCTCGCCCTCGCCACCGCCGTCAGCCGCACCAACAACCCGCTGCTGCTCTTCCTCGTGCTCGCCGTGCTCGGTCACGTCATCACGATGCGGCGCACCGAGGCCCCCTGGGCGCGGGGGTTCAAGTACTACCTGTATCTGGCGCTCACCGTGGTCGCGGTCCGGGTGGCGTTCCGCGCCGTCTTCGCCACCGGCATCACCCCGCGCGACCATTTCCTCTTCTCGCTGCCGCACATTCCGACCCCCGACTGGTACGCGGGCATCCGGCTCGGTGGTCCCGTCTCCCTCGAAGCGCTGCTCTCGGCCGCCACCGACGGGCTCCGCCTCGCCTGCATGCTCTGCTGCGTCGGCGCGGCGAACACCCTCGCCAACCCGAAGCGGGCCCTGCGCGTCCTGCCCGGCGCGCTGTACGAACTCGGCGTCGCCGTTACGGTGTCCATCAGTGTGGCCCCTCAACTGGTGCAGAGCGTGCAGCGCGTGAGCCGTGCCCGGCGGTTGCGGGCGGGCCGTGGGCGGGGGTTGAGGGCACTGCGCGGCATCGTCGTCCCGGTGCTGGAGGACGCTCTGGAACGCTCCTTGCGGCTGGCTGCCGCGATGGACTCGCGTGGCTACGGCCGGGCGGGCTCCGCGACCCGTGGCTCGCGCCGGCTGACCGGCACGCTGATGCTGCTCGGCATGTGCGGGCTGTGCGCCGGGGCGTACGGCCTGCTGGACGCGACGGCGCCGAGGCCGCTCGGGCTGCCGGCCCTGGCGGCGGGCGCCCTGCTGTGCGTCGCGGGTCTGCGGTTCGGCGGGCGCCGGATCACCCGGACCACGTACCGGCCCGATCCGTGGCGGTTCGCCGAATGGGCCGTGGCGTCCTGCGGTGTGCTCTCCGCCGTGCTGCTCTTCAGTGACGTCGGCTACGACCCGGCCGAGCTGAACCCGTCGATCTATCCGCTGAGTTGGCCGACCCTGCCGCTGCTCCCCGCCGCGGCGGTCCTGCTCGCCGGAGCGGCCGGGTTCCTCGCGCCGCCACCGGGCCCGTCCACCCCGCGTGTTCCCGCGCGGCGCACCGAGGATGCCAAGTGATCACTTTCGACCAGGTCGGCGTGGAGTACGACGACGGCGCCGGGCCGGTGCTGCGCGAGGTGGACCTGACGGTCGACGAGGGTGAACTCTGCCTCGTCGTCGGTCATACCGGGGTCGGCAAGTCGACCCTGCTCGGGGCCGTCAACGGTCTCGTACCGCATTTCACCGGCGGCACCCTGTACGGCAGGGTCACCGTCGACGGCAGGGACACCGCGCACCACCCGCCGCGTGAACTCGCCGATGTGGTCGGCGTGGTGGGACAGGACCCGCTCGACGGCTTCGTCACCGACACCGTGGAGGAGGAACTTGCCTACGCCATGGAGCAGTTGGCCGTCCCCGCCGCCGTGATGCGCAAACGCGTCGAGGAGACCCTCGATCTGCTCGGCCTGGCCGATCTGCGCCACCGGGCCCTGTACGAGTTGTCCGGCGGCCAGCAACAGCGCGTCGCGATCGGTTCCGTCCTCACCGCGCATCCCCGTGTGCTGGTGCTCGACGAGCCCACCTCCGCGCTCGACCCGACGGCGGCCGAGGAGGTCCTGGCCGCCGTCACCCGTCTCGTGCACGACCTCGGGGTCACCGTGCTCCTCGCCGAACACCGCCTGGAGCGGGTCGTGCAGTACGCCGACCGGGTCCTCCATCTCCCGGGCGACGGCCGGGTGGTGTCCGGCACACCGTCCGAGATCTTCCGTACGTCGTCGATCGCGCCGCCCATCGTGGAGCTGGGCAGAAGCGCCGGCTGGTCGCCCCTCCCGCTCTCCGTCCGCGACGCCCGGCGGGCCGCGGTCACGCTGCGCGGCGACCTGGCCGACACCCCGCCGCCACCCGTCCGTCCCACCGCCGTCCGTCCCACCACCGCCGGCGTCGCTGACGCGGCACCGCTGCTGACGGCACGCGGCGTCACGGTGGCGTACCACGGCGTCCCGGCCGTGCGCGAGGTCGATCTCGATCTGCGCGGCGGCGAGATCACCGCCCTCATGGGCCGCAACGGCTCGGGCAAGTCCTCCTTGCTGTGGGCACTCCAGGGGTCGGGGCCCCGTAGATCCGGCACCGTGCGGGTCGGTCCGGACACCGGGGCGAAGAGGCCCGATCCGAAGGCCCTGCCGGCCGCGGAGGCCCGGCGGCTGGTCGGCCTCGTACCGCAGACCCCGACCGATCTGCTCTATCTCGAAAGCGTCGAGCAGGAACTGGACCAGGCCGACGTCGAGTCGTCGGGCGCGCGCGGCGGGGTCCGCGCACGCTCCGTCCTCGACCGGCTGGCTCCCGGTATCGACGGCGGCACGCATCCGCGCGATCTGTCCGAGGGCCAGAAGCTGGCCCTGGTGCTCGCCATCCAACTGACCGCCGCCCCACGGGTCCTGTTGCTCGACGAGCCCACCCGGGGGCTCGACTACCGGGCGAAGACCCAGCTCATCTCCATCGTCGACGCCCTGGCGTCCGAGGGCCGGTCGGTGGTGATCTCCACCCATGACGTCGAGTTCGTGGCCCGGGCGGCCGACCGGGTGGTCGTCATGGCCGAGGGCGACATCGTCGCCGACGGACCGACGGCCGAAGTCATCGTCGCCTCGCCCGTGTTCGCCCCTCAGGTGGCGAAGATCCTCGCACCGCTCCCGTACCTGACGGCAGATCAGGTGACGTCCGTACTCACCCGTGACGAGGCGGGTTCATGATCGGGCGTGCCACGACGGCCATCCGGGTCACTCCGCGCGCCGGCCTGGTGATCGCGATGGCGGGCTTCCTGGGACTGGTCGCGTTCTTCTGGCCCTTCCTCGTCGCACCGGGCACCTTCGGCTCGAACTACGCGCCGCCGCTCATCTTCGGCGTGCTGCTCGTCCTCGTCCTCTGCGTCGTGATGTCCGAGATCGCCGAGGGTGGCATCAGCTCCAAGGCGCTGGCCATGCTCGGGGTGCTCTCCGCCGTCAACGCGGCGTTGCGCCCGCTCGGCGCGGGCACGGCGGGCATCGAGACGGTGTTCTTCGTGCTGGTCCTGGCGGGCCGGGTGTACGGTCCCGGGTTCGGCTTCACCCTCGGCTGCACCTCGCTGTTCGCGTCGGCGCTGATCACCGGCGGGGTCGGCCCGTGGATGCCGTACCAGATGTTCGGCTGCGCCTTCGTGGGCATGCTGGCCGGACTGCTGCCCCGGGCCACCGGCCGCCGCGAGATCCTGCTGCTGGCCGGATACGGATCGGTCTCCGGCTACCTCTTCGGTTTTCTGCTCAACCTCTCCTTCTGGCCCTTCTCCCTCGATCCGAACAGCTCGATCGCCTATCTGCCGGGGCTCCCCTTCACCGAGCAGTGGCAGCGCTATCTCGCGTTCGACCTGGCCACCTCGCTCGGCTGGGACACCGGTCGCGCCGTCACCAACTTCGTCTGCGTCGTCCTGGCCGGACCCGCCGTCCTCGCCACCTTCCGCCGCGCGGCCCGCAAGGCCCGCTTCCAGGCACCGGTCAGGTTCGCCGACGACCGACCGTGAGATGAACACCAGGCGGCCCCAAGGGAGTTCGAGGAACACGAAAACCCGGATTCGCGCCCGCCCCACCTCGTACTGTCATACGATCCAGCTACTTCGGACGATTCCGGAGCCACAACCGAATGCGTGCGCGACTGGGGAAAGCCGGTGGGAATCCGGCACTGACCTGCAACCGTGTGCGGCGCGACACGCGCCGCGAGCCGGAGATCCCGACGCGCCACGCGTACCGCTTCTCACCGCCACGGTCTGCGGCGTGAAGCCCCGGGCCCCTGGTTCACCGGTCCCCGCCGCCTCCGTCCGGAACGCGGCCGGGGAATCCCCGTGCGCCGGGTGTACGGGGTCCCGCGCCGGGCCCGTACACACCGGAAGGCATCACCATGCGCCAGCGTCTGGCCCGCACCCTCGCCATATCGACGGCCGTACTCGGCCTCACCGTCACCGCCGCCGCTCCCGCCACCGCGCACGGCCACGGCGTACGCGCCAACGCGCCGATCACGGTATCCCTGAACGTGCAGGGGCCCGACGGCGTCCTCTTCAAGGGCCATGTCCGGACCAGGGGCCACGACGTCACCACCGCAACCGGCGGCACCCACACCTGTGACGGCACCAACGGCGGCCAGAACCCGAACGCGGGTGCCACGCCGACCGCCACGCTCGACGACGCCGCCAGGAAGAGACACTTCACCTGGGACGGCACCTGGTACCCGTCCTTCGACGACTTCAGCGTGGACACGATCAAGGGCGTCAGCGGCGGCGCCACGGCGTACTGGAACATCTCGGTGAACGGCGCCCCGACCCCGGTGGGCGGCTGCCAGTTCCGGCTGAAGGCGGGCGACAAGGTCGCGTTCACCTGGAGCGCCTTCTGACGGAGCGGGGTTCCCCGCGGCAGCGGCCGCGGGGAACCCCGCGCGAGCGCACGGGTCCGGGCCGCTCGGGGCGCGTCGCCGGACGGTGTTCCCGGCGTTCTCCGTTCCCGGTGCGTTCAACCGCCCGTCGTCCGGGTATCGCAGGCTTCGCGACGAGCGCGTATGCGCTGCTCGACCGACCGACTCCCCGAGACAAGGACCGGCCGCATTGCGAACGCACTGGCGTAGAAGAGTCCATCTCACCGCTGCCACCCTCTCCGTCGTGGCACTGGGTCTGTCCGGCGCGTCGGCGTCGGCTCAGCCCCCGACACCGGAACAGAGCCGCGCCCGCACCTTCCCGCAGCCCCAGACGCGAGCACAGACCCAATCCCAGGCGCAGAGCACGGTGCGGATCAACGAGATCGAGTCGAGCGGCGGTACGCCGGGCGACTGGGTCGAACTGGTCAACACCGGCTCGGCGTCCGCCGACGTCTCCCGCTGGATCGTCAAGGACGACGACGACTCGCACACCTACACCATCGCGTCGGGCACCTCGCTGGCCCCGGGCGGGCATCTCGTGCTCGACGTCGAGTCGTCCTTCGGACTGGGCTCCTCGGACTCGGTACGGCTGCTGCGGCCCGACAGCTCCACACCGGTCGACTCGTACACCTGGACCGCCCACGCCACGACCACGTACGGCCGCTGCGCCGACGGCGCCGGGCCGTTCACCACGACATCCGCACCGACCAGGGGTACGGCGAACGCGTGCGGCGGGCAGAGTCCCGGCACCGGCACCCGGTGGCCGGGCGACGCCACGGTCACCGTCGCCGACCGCTCGAACGCGTTCGGTACGAACCTCAGCGGCCTCTCCTTCCAGAGCCCCGACGTACTGTGGGCGGTGAAGAACGGACCGGGCAGGCTCTACCGCCTGGTGCCCGACGGCACGACATGGCGCCCCGACCCGGCCGGTGGCTGGTCCTCGGGCAAGGCGCTGCGCTACGGCAACGGCGGCGGCGACCCGGACGCCGAGGGCGTGGCCGTCACCCCTGACGGAGTGTTCGTCGCCACCGAGCGCGACAACGACCACGGCGGCATCAGCCTGCCGAAGATCCTCCGCTTCGACGTCTCGTCCACGGCTGCTTCCCTGAACGCGACCGCCGAGTGGAACCTCACCGCCGACCTGCCCGCCGTGCCGGCCAACAGCGGGCCGGAGGGCATCGCATGGGTTCCGGACACCTATCTCACCGCGCACGGCTTCCATGACGAGCACACGGGCGGCGCGTACGACCCGGCGGCCTATCCCGATCACGGCGGCGGGCTGTTCTTCGTCGGTCTGGAGGCCAACGGCACGGTGTACGCCTACGCGCTGAACCGGACCGGCGGCGGATACACCCGGGTCGCCACCTTCCCGAGCGGTTTCCCGGCGGTGATGGACCTCGAATTCGAGCCGGAGACCGGCCGGCTGTGGGCGGTCTGCGACAACACCTGTGCGGGCCGCGCGGCGACCCTCGGCATCGACACGCGGGGCCGGTTCACCGTCACCGCCGTGTACGACCGCCCCGCCGCGATGCCCGACCACAACAACGAGGGCTTCGCCATCGCGCCGCGAGCGGCCTGTGCGGCGGGCCGGAAGCCGGTGCTCTGGTCCGACGACGACAACGACGACAAGCACGCGCTGCGCGCGGGCACACTCCCCTGCACCCCGTCCGCCACGTCCACGACGGCGCCCGGCACTCGCTGACACCGGCCGCCGTCGCGGCCGAGCGTGACGAGCGCCCCCGCACAACGCTCGGCCGGGAAGCCCCGGCCGAGCTTCCGGCGTGCCGTCGAGGTCTCGCCCGGACTCCGCCCCGACGCCACGGCCGACGCTCCTGTCGGCCCCGGTGGCGCGGTAGAGGGGGGTCACCCGAGTGGTCGAGGCTCGGGGAGGTCGAGAGGGGGCCGGCCGGTTCGGCGGGTACTCGGCACCGGACGCGCCGAACCGGCGTCAGGTCTTCGGGCCCCGCTCGGCGATATAGGTGCCCATGCTCGCGCTCAGGTCGGTGAGCAGGGCCTCGAAGCCGGCCACGACCTCCGGCGGGTGCCCGGCCATGACGGCGTCGAGGCGGACACCCAGGGGGCGGAAGAACTCGTCGGCGCGCTCCTGGACGTTGGCGCTGCCGCGCAGGGTGACGATCCGCCGGTCGGTGTGTTCCCGGCTGCGGATGATGTGTCCGGCCTGTTCGAGGCGGTTGAGCAGGGCGGTCGTCGCGCTCGGGGAGAGCAGGATCCGTTCGCTGAGCCGGGCCGGTGAGAGGGGGGTACCCCGCTCATCCGCTGCGGCGATCTCCAGCAGGGCGGCCGCGTCGGTGGAGTGCAGGCCCAGCCAGTCGGCGAAGAGGCGGCTCAGCTCGGTGAAGTGGCCGCCGTAGGCCCGGAGCGCCTCTATCAGCCGTTCACGCTGCGCGGTCATCTCACCGCGTGTCGATCCCTCCACCGCCGGCGCCACCTTTCCTCACCCCGGGCCGGTCGTCCGTGCCGGCCATGCCTTTTGACAACCTACCGTCCCCAATTTATCCTTCCACTATCAAATTATTCCACCATGGAAGGAGTTGGCATGCGTAGCTCTTCTGCCACCCGCCGGTGGCTCGGCCTGATCGCGATCGCGTTGGGGGTGGCGCTGATCGTGGTGGACACCACGATCGTGAACGTGATCGTTCCCTCGGTCATCGAGGACCTGGACGCCACCTCCGCCCAGGCGCAGTGGATTCAGGAGTCGTACGCCATCGTCTTCGCGGCGCTGCTCCTGCTCACCGGCCGGCTGGCCGACATCTTCGGAGCCCGCCGGATCTTCGTCGGCGGCGTCGTCGTCTTCGGGGCGACCAGCGTGCTCGCCGGGCTCGCGCCCAACAGCGGACTTCTCATCCTGGCCCGGTTCCTCCAGGGCGCCGGAGCGGCGATGCTGCTGCCGACCTCGCTGTCCCTGCTGAAGGCGACGTTCACCGGCAAGGCGCGCGGTCAGGCGTTCGCCGTGTGGGGCTCGACCATCGGCGCCGCCGCCGCGCTCGGCCCGCTGCTGGGCGGCTGGCTCGCCGAGCACGTCTCCTGGCGCTGGGCCTTCGGTATCAACGTACCGCTGTCCGTGCTGGTCGGGGTCGGTGTGCTGCTGTACATGGCCCCCTCGCCCCGGACCCGGGGCCGCGTCGACGTACCGGGAGCGCTGCTCTCCGTCGCCGCCCTCGGGCTGCTCGCCTTCGGTCTGGTCGAGGGACGTACGTACGGCTGGATCACCACCGTGCATCCCCTGGAGATCCTCGGACTCACCTGGTCCGGCGGCCCCTCGCCCGTCCTGGTCGCCCTGGTCCTCTCGGCCGTCAGCCTCTACGCGTTCGTACGGCGGCAGATTTCACTTGGCCGCAAGGGCGACGCGGACCGGGTCCTGATGGACGTGAGCCTGTTCTCCATCGCGTCGTTCCGGGGCGGCAACATCGCCACGCTGATCATCGGCATCGGCGAGTTCGGCGTCGTCGCCATCCTGCCGCTGTGGCTGCAGTTCACCCTCGGCTACAGCGCCCTGCAGGCCGGTCTGGCCCTCGTGCCCGTGGCCATCGGCTCCTTCGTCGCCAGCGGCGCCAGCTTCGGCATGGCAGCCAAGGTCGCCCCGCTCGGCCAGCTGCGCGTAGGGCTCGCGCTGGAGGTCGTCGGGCTCGCCGGGATCGGGCTGATCGCCTCCCCGGACAGCTCCTGGTGGCCTGTCTCCCTGGTGCTCTTCCTGTACGGGATCGGCGTCGGTTTCGCGACCGCGCAGGTCACCAACGTCGTCCTCAACGACGTGCCCGAAGCCAGCTCCGGGCAGGCGTCCGGGGTCCAGAGCGCCTTCCGTCAGCTCGGCTCCGCCCTCGGCATCGCCGCCCTGACCACCGCGTTCTTCACCACGCTCAGTACCCGGCTGAACGACCGGCTCACCAACGGCGGTCTGCCCGCGGGCGAGGCGGACCGGCTCACCGGAGCCGTCACCGACAGCGCCGGGGCGGCCATCGGGCCCCTGGCCGCCAACCCGCAGACGGCCTCCGTCGCGGACGCGGCCCGCGCGGCGATGACGGACGGCGTCGTCCTCGGCGGTTACCTCGCCGCCGGGTTCGTCCTGCTGGGGCTGATCGCTTCCTTCCTCATCCCCGCCTCCTCCCCCACGGGCGGGACGGCGGAGGCCGACCCGTCGGCGGACACGGAAGCCGTGGCCCGCTGACACGTCCCTGGTGCCGGAACGGTGCTCCGGCACCAGGCCGGCCGAGGCCGGAGCCGACCGTGATGCTGGGTCTGGCGGTCGGCATCGACTACGCCATGTTCATCGTCTCCCGCTACCGCGAGGAGCGGGCCAGGGGCCACGACCCCGAGGAGGCGGTGGGCCTGGCCGTCGGCACGGCGGGTTCCGCGGTGGTCTTCGCCGGCCTGACCGTGGTGATCGCCCTGGCGGGACTGTCCGTCATCGGCATTCCGATGCTCGCCAAGATGGGCCTGGCCGCCGCCGGAGTCGTCACCATCGCCGTCGTGATCGCGCTGACGCTGGTTCCCGCCCTGCTCGGCTTCTTCCACCGCGCCGTGCTGCCCCGCGGGACGCGTAAGGCGAAGGAACCGGTCGCGGTCGCGTCGCGGGCGGGCAAGCCCAACGCGGGCACCCGATGGGCGCGGTTCGTCCTGCGCCGCCCGCTGCCGGTGCTCCTCCTCGGCGTGGTCGGCCTCGGTGTGATCGCCGTGCCCGTCCTCGATCTCCAGCTGGGGCTTCCCGGTGACGAGGTGAAGCCGACCTCCACCACGGAGCGCCGCGCCTACGACGACCTCGCCGATGGGTTCGGCCCCGGTTTCAACGGCCCGCTGACCGTGATCGTCGATGCCAGGGGCGCCGAGAACCCCGAGGCGGCAGCCGACATGGTCGCCGCCGAGGTCGCCAAGACCGAGGGAATCGTCTCGGTCTCCCCGCCCGTCTTCAACGAGGCGGGCGACACCGCCTTGCTGAGCGCGGTGCCGTCCACGGCCCCGACCGACAGTCGGACCGACCAGGTCATCCACGACGTGCGCGAGCAGGCGGACCGCTTCAGGTCCGAGACCGGGGCGACGGTCCTCGTCAGCGGCATGACCGCGATGAACATCGATGTCGCGCAGAAGGTGAAGAGCGCCCTCGTTCCCTACCTCGCCGTCGTGGTGGGCCTCGCCTTCCTCCTCATGATGGTGATCTTCCGCTCGGTCCTGGTACCGGTGAAGGCCGCTCTGGGCTTTCTCCTGTCGGTCACCGCCGCGCTCGGAGCCGTGGTGGCGGTCTTCCAGTGGGGCTGGCTCGCCGGTCTCCTGGGCGTCGAGCAGACCGGACCGATCCTCAGCATGATGCCGCTTTTCATGATCGGGATCGTGTTCGGACTCGCGATGGACTACGAGGTGTTCCTGGTGACGAGGATGCGCGAGGCATACGTCCGCGGCGACCGGCCCGACGAGGCGATCGTCTCCGGGTTCCGCACCAGCGCCAGGGTCGTCGTGGCCGCGGCTCTGATCATGATGGCCGTGTTCGGAGGGTTCATCGGCGCGGGCGCATCCATGATCAAGATGATCGGCTTCAGCATGGCGACGGCCGTCCTCTTCGACGCCTTCGTCGTGCGGATGGCGATCGTGCCCGCGGTTCTGGCACTGCTCGGTGACAAGGCGTGGTGGCTGCCCCGATGGCTGCAGAGGGTTCTGCCGCGCGTGGACGTGGAAGGCGAAGCACTGACCCAGGCCCACGAGGGGGGCGAAGCACCGCAGAGCCCCACCGAACCGGAGGCGGTGCTCGTGCGGTAGGGCCTTCCGTTCGGGTCGGGCCGGAGCCCGCGAGCCCGGCCCGACCCGAACGAAAACACCTCGGCGCAGACAGGTGGGGGCCGCCCGTGCGGAGACGGGCAAGCCCCCACCTCCCGGGCGCGGTGGGACGGGCGGATGAAACCGTACGGTGACGGGGTTACGTGTGAGGTGAGCCGATTCGCGGACGCGGGTCGGGCGGATGTGGAGGCATGACCGTGCACGGTGAGTACAAGGTCCCCGGCGGCAAGCTCGTGGTCGTCGACCTGGACACGGAAGGCGGCGCACTGCGGAACGTGCGAGTGGCCGGAGACTTCTTCCTCGAACCGGACGAGGCGATCCTCGCGATCGACGCGGCGCTGGAGGGCGCCCCGGCCAACACCGACACACCGGGCCTCGCCGCCCGGATCGACGCCGCGCTGCCCGCCTCCACCGTGATGCTCGGACTCACCTCCGAAGGGGTCGCCGTCGCCGTGCGCCGCGCCCTCGCACATGCCACCGAGTGGAGCGACTACGACTGGCAGCTCATCCACGAGGCCCCGCAGCCCCCCGCCCTCCACATGGCGCTCGACGAGATCATCACCGCCGAGGTCGCCGCGGGCCGGCGGCCACCGACGCTGCGGGTCTGGGAGTGGGACTCCCCCGCTGTGATCATCGGCAGCTTCCAGTCCCTGCGCAACGAGGTCGACCCCGTCGGCACCGATCGCCACGGTGTCACTGTCGTCCGCCGCATCTCCGGGGGCGGGGCGATGTTCGCGGAGCCCGCCAGCACCATCACCTACTCGCTCGCCGTGCCCCAGTCCCTCGTCTCCGGGCTCTCCTTCGCCGACAGTTACGCCTACCTCGACGACTGGGTCCTCGAAGCTCTCGGTGACATGGGCATCAAAGCCTGGTACCAGCCGCTCAACGACATCGCGACCGAGATCGGGAAGATCGCGGGCGCCGCCCAGAAGCGTGTCGTGGGCCCCGAGGGCGGGCCCGGCGCCGTGCTGCACCACGTGACGATGTCCTACGACATCGACGCGGACAAGATGCTCGACGTGCTCCGCATCGGCAAGGAGAAGATGTCCGACAAGGGCACCAGGAGCGCCAAGAAGCGTGTCGACCCCCTCCGTCGGCAGACGGGGCTGCCGCGTCAGTCCGTCATCGAGAACATGATCGACTCGTTCCGCAGGCGCCACGGCCTCACCCGGGGTGCCGTGACGGCTGACGAGCTGGCCCGTGCGGAGGAACTCGTACGCACCAAGTTCGGCACGGCCGAGTGGACGGCACGGGTGCCGTAGAGCCCGCGAGCCCGGCCTGATCCGGACGAAGGGTCCCAGGGGCCGGTGCCGGTGGTACTTCAACGTCCCGCGCGCCCACCGGCACACGGCCGCCGCCCCGCCCCGGCACACGGCCGCCGCCCCGCCTCCACGACCCGCGAGGCGGCGGCGGCACCGGTTCACTCCTCGTCCCGCCTCCTCCGGGCGGCACGCCGTTCCCGCGTCACCGCCAGGACGCTTCCCGCGATGGCGATCACCCCGATGGCCAGGGCGATGCTGACCCCGCCCTCGGTGTCCCAGTACACGTCCTCCAGGCTGATCAGCAGGGCCGCCTCGTCGAGGACGAGCGCCAGGCCGATCCCGTAGGCGAGCCCCAGCCAGGCACGGGCCCGCGCCGAGCGTTCGACCAGACCCGCCGCGCCCACCCCCACGAGAAGCAGAATCCCCCACACGTAGTGGTGGATATGCACTCCGCCCGCCTGTACGTCGCCCACCCCGGCCACATCGATGTGGATGAGCCAGGTGAGCAGCCGCATACCGCCGAAGGTGAGGGTGAACCCCCACCAGGCCAGGATGAATCCGCGGCGCTCCGGGGAGATCCCCGGCAGCAGACGCAGCCAGGGTGAAGGACTCTTCCCGTGCCCGGAGTGCGAACGGTCGGTCGATCCCGACGGTTTCATCCCTCCTCACCGCTTCGGTCGCGCGGCCGGCCGGGGGCGTGCGTTGCGCGGGCCCGCTTCATCTCCGCTTCGTACAGGTGGTCCCGGCCCCCGGCGAGCTCACGGACCAGGCGCTGCTCGACATCGGCGAAGGGCCTGTAATAGGTGCGGTTGTACGCCTCGACGATCTGGAAGGTCCAGTGGCCGGGGATGACGTCACGGCCCAGGACCTCCCGTTCGACCAGGTCGGCCTGTTCGTCGTGGCCGGCCTCGCGCAGGAGCCGGACCGCGTCTCCGACGCAACGGTCGGCGCCACCGGTCAGCTGGTGGAACGCGTACAGGGCGCCGCGCGCCCTCTCGGTGGTCTCCAGCGCCTTCGACAGCGCGCCCAGGGCCTCCACCGTCTTGTCACTCATGCCGTCCGGGCGCTGGTGCGCACCGTCCGGACCATCGGGTTCAGCAGTCATTCGGCACCTGTACCCGCTGTGCGCGGCCGCACCACCGGTGGTCACCCGCATGCACGGCGGGCGCCCTGCCCCACGCCAGGGCCGGCCGCGCCGCCGCTTCTCGTGGTCACCCTCAGGTGTGACTGCCGGTCAGTGTGGCGTAGACGACGACGTTGGCGGCGTAACGGCTCTCGGCCTTGGAGTAGGACCCGCCGCAGGTGATCAGGCGCAGACCGGAATGGTCGAGGTTGCGGTACACCTCGACGGTGGGGAACCGGTCCTTGGGGTAGACAGCCGTGCGGTCGACGGTGAACTCGGCGGTGCGTCCGTCCTGGCGTTCCACGTCGATCCGGTCGCCGGGGTCGAGTTCGGCGAGTTCGAAGAAGACCGCCGGTACGCCGTTCCACGTGACGTGCCCGGCGATGACGGCCGGGCCCGAAGCCCCGGGGGCCGGGCCCGGACGGTACCAGCCCGCCTTGTCGGGGTCGTGCGGGGTTTCCATCGCGCGTCCCTCGCCGAGCCCCAGTTCCTCCAGGGACGAGGAGACGTGGAGGGCGGGGATGGTGACGCGCACCGGCCGGGACGCGGGCAGCGGCGTGGGATACGACGTGCCCCCGGACCCGGTGGTGGCGTTCCCGGAGGGAGTACGGGAGGACGGGGGCTCGGCGGCCTGTGTGCCCTTCTCCACGGCGCGCGGAGGGGCGGGCCGCTGCCGACCGGTTCCCAGGGCCAGCAGCAGCCCGCCGATCACGAGCAGGGCGGTGGTCGCGACGAGCAGGACGTTCCGTCGGCGACGGCGGGTGCCGGTGTGGTCGTCGTCCTGTGCTGTGCTCATCGTTTCCCCTGCTCCCGCGTCCGGTCCTGGTCCGTCGTCTTCTCGTACGGGTCCGGCTCAGCCGCGGCGCGGGGTGCCGGTCGTGCCCGTCCGGCGCCGGAGGACGAAGAGCCCTCCCGCGGCGAGTACGGACGCGGCGCCGCCGGCGAGGAGGCCCGGTGACTCGATTCCCTGGGTGGTACCGGAGCCGGTCTCGACCCCGCCCACCGGCATGGACCCGACGGCGGCGCCCCTGACCATGCCGCAGTCGGCGGGGGCGGTGGCTTCCTGGGGAAGCTTCGGGTCGAGTTCGCTCTTCCCCTTGCCGAAGTCGTACGCACCGTTGCCGTTGGGATCGATGCCGTGCTGCACGACGTGCAGGTCCTTGATGTGGTCGACCACCGCTTGCGACACGGGAATCGTCCGGGAGTAGGTCAGCTTGCCGTTCTTGTCCGCGACGGGCATCCGGTCGACGGCGAGGCCACTGCTCTTGGACGTGTCCCCCTTGGTCGTCAGGGAGATGTTGATGTCCCCGTAGACCGGCATTCCTTCGGCGGTCGAGACGATTCCGTCGCCGTCCTTGTCCGCGCTCTTGTCCGGGCACCTGAAGTCGTGGCCGTCGGTGGAACCGTGGATGTGCTGCGCGTGCGGTTGTCCGGGCACCAGCCCGTCGGCCTCGATCTTCACGGTCAGCTTGTCGCCGTCCAGGCTCAGCAGCGCCGCGCCGCTCGCGCCGGAGTCGTTCAGTTGCTCCAGATCGATCTGGTAGGTGTCGCCGTCCACGGCTTTCGCCGCGCTGTCCGCGTGGCCGTCGTGCGCGTCGTGCGCCAGGGCCGGTGCGGTCGCGGCGAGCATGAGGGCCGCGGGCAGGACTATGAGGGTGGTGAGGCGGGTCGTACGACGGGCTGTCATGAAGATGCGTCCCCTTCCGGCAGCCCCGGCTCTTGACCGGAACTACGTTCGATCGTTGTCATCACTTGTTCGGAGCCGTCGCCGAAAAGGATTGGTCCGGGAGGGATCGGTCCGGATGCGCGAGGGTGCCCGACGGCGGAGGACCACCGGCGTGCCTCCGTCCTGGTGGTCGTCGCGGGTGATCCCCCGAGCGGACGGGGGCGATGGGGGCGATCAGGTACAGCGGATCAGAAGTCGTCGGCGTCGTCGCGGAGTTCGTACGTCCAGTAGCCGGTCCTGGCGGCCGCGTCGTCGACGGCCATGCCGCCCCTGGGCGCGGTGACGGTCCTGCCGCCCCCGGTGGGCCCGTCGGCGGCGAAGAGGTTCACGTGGAAGGAGGTGACGGTGCGGTCGTCCCCGTGGGTACCGCCGTCGTTGATCCGGACGGACGCGTGGGCCGGGGCGCCCGGGTCCAGCACGATCGGGACGCCGGGCCTGCTCTTGGCGACGGGTGCGACGTCCTTCGGGGTCCGGGGGATGTCGCCGAACGCGATCAGCGGGTACCGGAGCAGCGTGCAGCTGTGACCCGAGGTGTTCTTGGCGGTCAGGGTGATGTGTGTGGTGGGCACTCCTTCCTGCTCGGTCGCCGTGATCCTCAGGTCGTCGACGGTGCAGACCGGGGCCCCGGCGACGGCCTCCCCCCTGGTACCGGCCCGCGTGGCGGAGACGGCGGGCCCGGTGGCTCCCGAGGCGCCGGAACCGGAGGCCGTGGCCCCGGTGGCTCCCGTGACACCCGGGTCCGAGGCGTCCGGGCCGGCTCCGCCCTGTGCGGCACCGCCGTCCGCGAGGTCGTACCTCCGCAGGTCGGCGGCCCCCTCGTCCCTCGTACCCCCGGCGTCCCCGCAGGCCGTGAGCGGCAGGCCGAGCGCGGCGACGGCCGTGGCGGCGAGTACGGCAGGACGGCGGATGGAGGTACGCATGTGGGGGCTCCCCGTGAGACTCGGTCGGTACGGTCGGCCATAGCATCGGCGCGCGCTCCGCCGTTCCGCTGATGTGGCGCTGACGTGCTGCTCGCGTACCGCTGCCGACTGGTCCGAGCGCTCACCGGGACGCGCGAGGAGCGGCCATGAGGGTGCCCCGGCCCTCCGGCCGGAAGTGGGTCCGGCGCGCGTCCGGCGCGCTGGGCCGGTTCTCCGCTTTGCTGAAGCGGCACCAACATTGGCGACCGGGCACCGCTCCGCCCCATGATCGGGTCCTGCCCCCCGTAAGGCCAAAAGCCCTGGAGGATTCATGTCTCAGCAGACCACGGACGTCACTCACCGGATGATCGCTTCTCCCGCCGGCCGGATTCATCTGGTGGAACAGGGCGCCGGGCCGCTGGTACTGCTCGTGCACGGTTTCCCGGAGTCCTGGTACTCCTGGCGCCATCAGTTGCCGGCGCTGGCCGCGGCCGGATATCGCGCGGTCGCCATCGACGTGCGTGGCTACGGGCGTTCCTCCAGGCCCGGGAACACAGCGGCGTACCGCATGCTCGACCTGGTCGAGGACAACGTCGCCGTGGTGCGCGCGCTCGGTGAGGAGACGGCGGTCGTCGTCGGGCACGACTGGGGGTCGACCATCGCCGCGAGCTCGGCCCTCGTCAGGCCGGACGTCTTCCGGGCGGTCGCGCTGCTGAGCGTTCCGTACACACCGCCCGGTGGTCCGCGGCCGAGCGAGGTCTTCGCGGAGATGGGCGGGGACGAGGAGTTCTACGTCTCCTACTTCCAGGAGCCGGGCCGGGCCGAGGCCGAGATCGAACCGGGCGTCCGTGGCTGGCTCGCCGGCTTCTACGCCGCCTTCTCCGCGGACACCATGCCCACGCCCGGCGCCCCTGATCCCCATTTCGTCGGCCGGGGCGGGACGCTGCGCGACCGGTTCCCCGCCGGCCGGCTGCCCGGCTGGCTCGGCGAGGACGATCTGGACGTCTACGCCGGGGAGTTCGAGCGGACCGGTCTGAGCGCAGCCCTCAACAGGTACCGGAACATGGACCGGGACTGGAACGACCTCGCCGACTTCCGCGGCTCGCCCGTCACTCAGCCGTCGCTGTTCCTCGGCGGGGCCCTGGACGCCTCCACCACCTGGCTGGCCGAGGCGATCCGCGCCTACCCCACCACGCTGCCCGGCCTGGTCTCCTCGCACGTCCTCGACGGCTGCGGTCACTGGATTCAGCAGGAGCGCCGCGAGGAGGTCAACCGAATCCTGACCGGCTGGCTCGCCTCCCTGCCCGGTTGACCGGACCGGCCGCTGTCGGCGAGGACCTGAGCGACGTCACGGCCCTCGACCACGACCGATCGTCGGCGGCGTCGTCGTCGGCGTCGTCGTCGTCGTCGTCCACAACGGTCGGCCAATTCTCGTACGTCGTACAACCTCTCAGGGGTTTGCGCGGTCTTTACATTGACCACTGTTGTGGCCACGCCTACGAGGAGTTCGTCATTTCCGTCATACGCAAGACCCTGACCGCCACAGCCATCGCCACCGTCGTCCTGGCGGGCACCACGGCCTGTGGCGCGGTGGAGAACCTGTCGGCCGGGCAGAAGCTGGACCGGGCGTTCGACAAGCTCGGTGAGGAGCACTCGCTCTCCCTGGAACTCGACCTCGACACCGACGCCGCGACGCTGAAGGCACTGGACGCCGACGCCGAGCCCGGCGAGGAGATCCCGGACGAGGCCGCGAAGCTGATCAGTGACGCACGGATCTCGCTCTCCGTGCAGTCCAAGAAGCCGCTCGCCGAGTCCGAGGACAAGGACGTCGTCGGCATGGCCGTGAAGTTCAGCGGCCCGAGCGGAGACCTGCTCGAGTACCGGACGGTCGGCGACTACAGCTACGTACGCGCCGACGTGAAGGCCTTCGGGACGATGGCGGGCCAGCCGGTGCCGTCCGCCGACGAAATCCCCGACAGCGCGGGCACCTTCAAGAAGCTGTTCGCCGGTGAATGGGTGAAGGTCGCGACCAAGGACCTCAAGAAGATCGGCGACGAGAAGCTGGACGCGGAGGCCGAGAAGGAGCCGAAGACGCCGTCCGGGCCGGACGCCAAGACGCAGCAGAAGCTCGTCGACGCCCTGCGGAACACCATCGCCCGTGAGGTCGAGTTCAAGAAGTCCGGGAGCAAGGACGGTGTCGAGCACGTCACCGCCACCGCTCCCTTCCGTACCCTGCTGACCGAGCTCTTCCACGAGATCCGTCCACTGACCAAGAGCCTGCCGCCCGGGTTCGAACTGCCGACGGACAAGCAGCTCAAGGAGGTGCCGGACGAGAAGGTCACGGCCGACTTCACGCTCAAGAACGGCGCGCTGACCGAGATGGGCGTCGACATGGCCGCGTTGGCGGAGAACCCGAAGGTAAAGAAGCTGGGGCTGGTCCTGCGCATCGGCAGGGGCGGAAAGACCACGGCTCCGGCCGGGGCGACCGAGCTGAAGACGGACGAGCTGAACGAACTGATCGAGGGAGCGTTCGGCGGGTCGGCCATGGTCGAGTCCGAGGGCCTGGAGGACCTGGAGGGCTGACACCACCGGGAGGCGCGTACGGGTCCGGGGTTCACTCTCCCGTCCGCGGACGTGGAACCGCCCCGGCCGGGCATGGTGCCGGCCGGGGCGGTTCCGGTGCGGGCAAGCGGGTGGCCGCCCGTGCCGCGGGGACTCCGGGGCGTCAGCCGAGGGTCGCGATCGCCTGGTTGAACGTCGCCGACGGGCGCATCACGGCCTCGGCCCTGGCGGGGTCGGGCTTGTAGTAACCGCCGATGTCGGCCGGCGAACCCTGCACCGCGATCAGCTCGTCGACGATCGTGGTCTCCTGGTCGGCCAGCGTCTTGGCGAGGCCGGCGAACGCCTCGGCGAGCTGGGCGTCGTCGGTCTGCCGGGACAGCTCCTGCGCCCAGTAGAGCGCCAGGTAGAAGTGGCTGCCCCGGTTGTCGATGCCGCCGAGCCGGCGGCTGGGCGACTTGTCCTCGTTGAGGAAGGTGCCGGTGGCGCGGTCGAGGGTGTCGGCGAGCACCTGGGCGCGCGCGTTGCCCGTGGTCTGCGCCAGGTGCTCGAAGCTGACCGCGAGGGCCAGGAACTCGCCCAGGCTGTCCCAGCGAAGGTAGTTCTCCTTGACGAGCTGCTGGACGTGCTTGGGCGCGGAGCCGCCCGCGCCGGTCTCGAACAGCCCGCCGCCGTTGATGAGCGGCACGACCGAGAGCATCTTGGCGCTGGTGCCGAGCTCCAGGATCGGGAACAGGTCCGTCAGGTAGTCACGGAGCACGTTGCCGGTGACCGAGATCGTGTCCTCGCCCCGGCGGATGCGCTCCAGGGAGAAGGCGATGGCGTCGTCCGGTGCCAGGATCTCGATCCGCAGCCCCTCGGTGTCGTGCTCCGGGAGGTACGTCCTGACCTTCTGGATGAGGTTGGCGTCGTGCGCGCGGCTCTCGTCCAGCCAGAACACGGCCGGGTCACCGGTCGCGCGGGCGCGGCCGACGGCGAGCTTGACCCAGTCCCGGATCGGCACGTCCTTGGTCTGGCACATGCGGAACACGTCGCCCGCGCTCACGACCTGCTCCAGTACGGCGTTGCCGTCCCGGTCCAGGACCCGCACGGTGCCGGTGGCCGGGATCTCGAAGGTCTTGTCGTGGCTGCCGTACTCCTCGGCGGCCTGCGCCATCAGACCGACGTTGGACACCGAGCCCATGGTCGACGGGTCGAAGGCGCCGTGGGCGCGGCAGTCGTCGATGACGACCTGGTAGATACCGGCGTAGCTGCTGTCGGGGATGACGGCGAGGGTGTCGGCCTCCTGGCCGTCCGGACCCCACATGTGACCGGAGGTGCGGATCATCGCCGGCATGGAGGCGTCGACGATGATGTCGCTCGGGACGTGCAGGTTGGTGATGCCCCGGTCGGAGTCCACCATCGCCAGCGCCGGGCCGTCGGCGAGCTCGGCCTCGAAGGACGCCTTGATCGCCGCGCCCTCGGGCAGCGACTCCAGGCCCTTGAAAATGCCGCCGAGTCCGTCGTTCGGGGTGAGGCCGGCCGCGGCGAGCGCCTGGCCGTGCTCGGCGAACGTCTTCGGGAAGAAGGCCCGCACCACGTGGCCGAAGATGATCGGGTCGGAGACCTTCATCATCGTGGCCTTCAGGTGCGCGGAGAACAGCACGCCCTCGGCCTTGGCGCGAGCGACCTGCTCGGTCAGGAACTCGCGGAGCGCCGCGACACGCATCACCGACGCGTCCACGACCTCCCCGGCCAGTACGGGTACCGACTCGCGCAGCACGGTGGTGCTGCCGTCGTCCCCGGCCAGCTCGATGCGCAGCGAGCCGTCCTCGGGGATGACGACGGACTTCTCGGTGGACCGGAAGTCGTCGGCGGTCATGTGCGCGACGTTCGTCTTCGAGTCCGGCGTCCACGCGCCCATCCGGTGCGGGTGGGCCTTGGCGTAGTTCTTGACCGACGCGGGCGCGCGGCGGTCGGAGTTGCCCTCGCGCAGCACCGGGTTGACGGCGCTTCCCTTGATCTTGTCGTACCGCGCGCGGATGTCCCGGGCCTCGTCGGTCTTCGGGTCGTCCGGGTAGTCCGGCAGCGTGTAGCCCTGCTCCTGGAGCTCGGCGATCGCGGCCTTCAGCTGCGGGATCGAGGCCGAGACGTTCGGCAGCTTGATGATGTTGGCGCCAGGGGTCTTGGCCAGCCGGCCGAGCTCGGCGAGGGCGTCGTCGATCCGCCGGCTCTCTTCGAGGTGGTCGGGGAAACTGGCGATGATCCGCCCCGCGAGAGAGATGTCGCGGCTCTCCACAGTGACCCCGGCGGTCGAGGCGTACGCCTCGACCACGGGCAGGAACGAATAGGTCGCCAAGGCCGGGGCCTCGTCGGTGTGCGTATAGATGATGGTCGAGTCAGTCACCGGGTGCTCCGCTCCACGTCTGCAACATTGCTCGACATCAAGATATCTCCTGAGCGCCCGTACCTCGACAGGGCCCTGCCCACGGGACGGGCGCCGGGCCCCGTCAGGGCGCCGGGGGCGCCCCCGGGGCGGGTGGCCGGTGTTCGTACCAGCGCCGGTCGGACTCCAGCTGCGCCGCCAGCGAGACGAGCCGTTCCTCGCTGTGGGCGGGGCCGAGCAGCTGGGCTCCGACGGGGAGCCCGGTGCGGGTGAAGCCCGCCGGGACGTTCACTCCGGGCCAGCCGAGGACGTTCCACGGCCAGGCGTACGGGCACGCGGCCGTCATCACCAGGTCGGTGCGCAGGGCGCTCAGACCGTCGAAGGCACCGATCCGCGGCGGCGGGGAGGCGGTCGTCGGGGTGAGCAGCACATCGAACCCCGATGTCCCCGGCGTACGGAACAGCTCGCCGATCCTCCGTCGCTGCCACGCCTCCCTGGCCCGCGCCGCGCGCACCACCCGGCCGCCGAGCCGGGTGCCGGTACGCAGGGCGCTCCGGGTACGCGGATCGAGGGCCGAGGGGTCGGGGTGGAGGGCGGCGAGTTCGGCGATCCCGGCGGTGGCGCGGGGCAGGAAGCCGAAGCCGATCAGCCCGTAGCGGGGCCTGGCCTCCACCACGTGGTGACCGAGGCGGGCCAGGGTCTCGGCGAGCGCGGTGACGGCGCGGCGCACCTCGGGGTGGGGAGCGGCGCCGGTGAAGGTGAGCGGGGGCCTCCAGGCGAGAGCGATGCGGAGCCTGCCGGGGTCGCGGCGGGCGGCGGCCGAGGCGTCCACGGCGGGTGGGCGGTGCGGGTCCTCCGGGTGGGCGCCCGCGACCGCGTCGAGCAGCAGGGCGGCGTCCGCGACGGTCCTGGCGAGGGGGCCGTTGACGGTGAGGCCCTGGAAGGCGTCGCTGTACGGGTGGACGGAGATCCGGCCGCGCTGCGGCTTGATGCCGACGAGGTGGGTCCAGGCGGCCGGGATGCGGATGGAGCCGGCGCCGTCCGAACCGAGCGCCGCGGGGACGAGTCCGGCCGCCACGGCCGCCGCCGAGCCTCCGGACGAGCCGCCCGGGGTGTGTCCGGTGTGCCAGGGGTTACGGGTGACACCGAAGGCGGGTCCCTCGGTGAAGGGCCATTGGCCCAGTTCGCAGCAGTTGGTCTTCCCGACGATCACGGCCCCGGCGGCGCGCAGTCGGCGGACGGCCTCGCTGTCGGCGGTGGCCGGGGGCAGTTCGCCCGCGCAGCCGAAGTGGGTGGGCAGTCCGGCGACGTCCGTGTCGTCCTTGACGGCGACCGGCACTCCGAGCAGCGGCAGCCGCTCCCCCGCCGCGAGCCGCCGGTCCGCGTCGGACGCCTCGGCGAGCGCCGCGTCGGTACGCAGTACGCGAAAGGCGTTGAGCGTGCTCCGGCTCGCCTCGGCACGTTCCAGTGTCCGGGTCACCAGCTCGACGGACGTGACCCCACCGCCCATCAGGTCTCTGGCGCTGTCCGCCAGTCCGGGTGCCGCGGTGCGTTCGGTCGAGGACATGGGGCACTCGCCTCCCTCGTGTTCTCCGTACCGGTACGGGTCCGGCCGGGGCGTCGCAGCACGTGTACCGGAGGGTAACGACCGGGGGCGTACGCGCTCAAGGGCACCTTCCCCCGCGGTGAAGCGGTGAGCGCGGTGAAGCGGTGAGCGCGGCGAGCGCCTTCCCCGGCTGCTTCCCTATCCTCGGCAGTGGCCGGCGGCGGCCCGGCCGCCGCCGGAGACCGGGTCCCGGTCCGGAAGCCCGGACCGGGGCCACGGCCACTCACTTCCGTACGCGTCTTCCGAGGAGTTCCGTGGACAGCGAGACCGCCCCCCGGGCGATCATCACCAGCAAGCCGCGCGATGCCCGCCCGCCCCTGCCGCACGCGACGCTCGGCGTCGGCGTCATCGTGCTGGACGAGCGGGGCCGGGTCCTGCTGGGCAGACACCGGGGCGGTACGTGGGAGCTGCCCGGCGGCAAGGTCGATCCGACCAACGAGTCGGTGGCCGCGGCGGCCGTGCGCGAACTCCGCGAGGAGACGGGGCTGGAGGCGCGCGAGGAGGACGTACGGGTGCTGGCGATGCTCCATGACGTGATCGCGGGCCTCACCCGGGTCTCGATGGCCGTCGTCGTGAGCGCCTGGACGGGTGAGCCGGAGGTGACCGAGCCGGAGCTGATCAGCGGCTGGTGGTGGACCTCACCCGACGAGCTGCCCAGCCCGTTGTTCGAGCCCTCCGCGCAGGTGCTGGCGACCTGGCGGCCGGACCTTCCGATCGAGCATCCGCCGGTGCACCGGCTGCCGCTCACCGGCCCGCCCGTCCTCACTTCTCCCCTCGGATAGGCCGTTCGAATCCGGGGCACGCGTGTCCGGGGCGCCACGCGGCACCCCGGACACGTGAGAGTCACGCGAGCGAACGGGAGAGTCGATGAACGCCGCACGGACCGCCCGCAGGGATCGTCTGCCGGGCCGCGCCGGCCCGGCGCTCCTGCGGCACGTGCGGGGCTGGGCCCGGCCCGGTGTCGGACGGATCGACGTGGTCCAGTCCCTCAAGGCCGCCGCGGCGGCGGCTCTCGCCTGGGCGGTGACCGGCTGGTGGCTGCACGCGCCCATGGCGCTGATGGCGCCGTGGGCGGCCGTGGCCCTGGTGCAGAGCACCGTCTACCGTTCCCTCCGGTCCGGGCTGCAGCAGGTGCTGATGATCGCCCTCGGCACGCTGGTGGCCGCGGGCGCCGCCGTGGTCACGGGGAACACGATGGCGGCGATGGTCGTCGCCCTGCCCGTCGTGGTGCTCCTCGGCAACTGCGCCCCGGTCGGCGAGCAGGGGCTGTACGCCCCCACCACGGCACTGTTCGTGCTGGCGTACGGCTCGTACTCGGCGTTCGATGTCGCGCACCGTCTGGTAGAGACCTGCATCGGCGCGGTCATCGGCATCGGTGTGAACGCGGTGGTGCTGCCGCCGGTCCTGTCGAGGGACGTCAAGCGCCTCTCGCGCCGCCTTCCCGGGGACTGCGCCGAGCTGCTGTCCACGGTGGCGGACGAGCTGGAGGCGGACTACGGACGCGAGCGCGCCGAATCCTGGTACACCCGGGCGGAGGGGCTGCGCGCCACCCTCTCGGAGCTGCGGACCGCACGTCAGTGGGCGACGGAGAGCTACCGCTTCAACCCGGGCCACCGGCTTCGCGCGTCGGCGCTCGCCCCGCCTCCGGAGTGGGACCTGGTCTGGGAACGGATCGGCGAGCACCTGCAGACCATCACCCGGACCCTGCTCGAAGCGGCCGTCGACCGCGGCCGGCTCGCCACCCCGCCGCCCTCCGCGCTGGAGTGCGCGGCGGAGGTCCTGCGCGCGGCCGGTGACGTGTGCGCAATGGACCAGAAGATCCTGGAGGACGGCCCCGACGAGGAACGCCGCGAGCGGCGGGCCGAGGAGCTGGACCGGGCGTGGGGGGCCCACTCCCGCCTCAAGCGGGAACTGCCCGACGGTGACACGGAGACGGCCACGTCCGTCGGGGGCCTGGTCGCGGAGATCCAGCGGCTGCTGCACGACCTGGCGCCGTGACCCGTGGTGGTCGAATCCGGAAGCGGCCTCGCCCGGTCCGGATGACCGCGGGGCGGGCGTGGTGCGCCCGGACGCCCCCGGCATGGACCGGTCCGTCCGGGGAAGCCGTCTGTCGGCCGCCCCGGTCAACCCTCGCGCCGACGCGTGATCCGGACCCGCCGCGGTGGTAAGGCCATGGACGGAAGAGACCGGACTCCACAACCGACGGACAGGAGACCCAGTGCGGTTGTCGATGAGGAAGGCGGGGAAGGCCGGACCGGGTGAGCGGGCCGGCAGGGTGGCGCGTACGGGTTTCGAAGGGGTGGACGCGCGGCTCCCGCTGGCCGAGTCCGCGCGCGCCCTGCTCCGCAAGGCGTTCCCGGAGCACTGGTCCTTCCTGCTGGGCGAACTGGCCCTCTACAGCTTCGTCGTTCTGCTGCTGACCGGCGTCTTCCTCACCCTGTTCTTCGATCCGTCGATGGCGGAGACGGTCTACCAGGGCTCGTACGTCCCGTTGCACGGCGTGCGGATGTCGGAGGCGTACGCCTCCACGCTCGACATCAGTTTCGAGGTGCGCGGCGGGCTGCTGATCCGTCAGGTGCACCACTGGGCGTCCCTGGTGTTCCTGTCCTCCATCGGTGCCCACCTTCTGCGCGTCTTCTTCACGGGCGCGTTCCGCCGGCCCCGGGAGGCGAACTGGATGGTGGGGGTGACGATGTTCCTGCTGGCGCTGCTGGAGGGGTTCGCGGGCTATTCGCTCCCCGACGACCTGCTGTCCGGCACGGGGCTGCGGACCGCGCAGGGCATCATGCTGTCGATCCCGGTGATCGGCAGCTACGTCAGTTTCTTCGTCTTCGGCGCCGAGTTCCCCGGCGAGGACATCGTCAGCCGTCTCTATCCGATGCACGTCCTCCTGGTCCCGGGGCTGCTGCTCGCCCTGATCTCCCTGCACCTCCTGCTCGTGGTGCATCTGAAGCACACCCAGTGGCGCGGGCGGGGACGGACCGGCCGGAACGCCGTCGGACAGCCCCTGTTCCCCCACTACACCGCCAAGTCGGGCGGTCTGTTCCTCATCGTCTTCGGGCTGCTCGCGGTCCTCGCCGCGGTGGCGCAGATCAACCCCGTGTGGGCGTACGGGCCGTTCAGACCCGATCAGGTGTCGACGGACGCGCAACCGGACTGGTACGTGGGCTTCCTGGAGGGGGCGCTGCGGCTGATGCCCGGGGTGGAGACCCGCCTGTGGGGGCACACCGTGATGTGGAACGTGTTCCTTCCCGCGGTGGTGCTGCCGGGTCTGCTCTTCGTGATCCTCTACCTGTACCCGTTCTTCGAACGGTGGGTGACGGGCGACGGCGGTGAGCGGCATCTCTGCGACCGGCCGCGGGACCGGCCCACGCGCACGGGGCTGGGAGTGGCGGCGCTCGTCTGTTACGGGGTGCTGCTGCTGGCGGGTGGTCAGGACGTCGTCTCGTATGTGTTCCATCTGCCGTTCCCGCCGCTGACCTGGGTCTTCCGGGTGCTGTTCGTGGTCGGGCCGGTGGCCGCGTTCTGGCTGACCAAGCGGCTCTGCCTGGCGTTGCAGAAGCGCGAGCGGGAGTTGCTGTCCGAGGGCGAGGAGACCGGTGAGGTCACGCAGACGGTGGAGGGCGCGCACCGTCCGGGACACCGGCCGCTGGACGACGGGGCCCGGTGGGTCGCGCTGACGGCGGAGCGGCCCCGGCCGCTTCCGGAGCCTCGCGGTCCCGGAGACGGCCGTGACACCCGCGATGTCCGCGCGCCACGGCTGCGGCGGCTGGTGGACCGGAGCCGGTCGGCGGCGAGTGCCTGGTACTACCAGGACCGTGTGGAGCCGCCGCTCGACGCGCGTCTGCGTGACGAGGTCGCGGCGCTGAACGCCGGACCGACGGACACCGACCCCGGGCCGGGCGAACGCGACGGGCGGGGCGACGCCGGCTGACGGTCCATGGGATCGCTCATCGGCATCGGCATCGGCATCGGCATCGGCAGTATGCGGGAACGGCCACGGGAGCGGCGGTCCGTGGCCGTTCCCGCCGGGCGGGGGCGCCGGGCGGCCTCAGTCGGTGCGCGGCCCGTTCGCGTACACGAAACCGAACACGCCCGGGATCAGGACGCCCACACCGATCAGGAAGAGCCAGAGGCCGATGGCCACGCCCGATCCGATCAGGGCGGTGCCCAGCCCGGCCAGGACCGGGAAGTAGCTGCGGGCGGGGAAGAACGTCCTGGTGCCGCTGTTCTCCCGGATCTCCGCGTCCTTGCGGTCCTCGGGTCGGCGGAGGGTCCGGCCGTGCTGTCGCCACAGGAACGCGGCGATCAGGGCGGACATCAGGAACGACACGGTGAGCGCGGCGAGGCCGGCGGGTTCGCGGGCGAGCCAGCCGTAGATGCCGCCGGTCAGCGCGAAGAAGAGCGCGACTCCGGAGAAGAGCAGTGCCTCGGCCCTCATCAGCGCACCCCCGTCCCGGTGCGGACATCGGGCGGCCCGGCCGGAACCGGTCGTTCGCGGGCCTCGGGGTGGTGCAGGTCGAAGGAGGGGGATTCCGAACGGATGCGTGGCAGTGACTCGAAGTTGTGCCGGGGCGGCGGGCAACTGGTGGCCCACTCCAGGGAGCGTCCCCAGCCCCAGGGGTCGTCGACGGTGACCCGCTCACCGTGGCGCGCGGTCCGCCAGACGTTGAAGAGGAACGGCAGGGTGGAGATGCCGAGCAGGAAAGCGCCGATCGACGAGATCGTGTTCAGCAGGGTGAAACCGTCGGCCGCCAGATAGTCCGCGTACCGGCGGGGCATTCCCTGTTCACCGAGCCAGTGCTGGACGAGAAAGGTGAGCTGGAAGCCGACGAAGAGGGCCCAGAAGTGGATTTTACCCAATCGTTCGTCCAGCATTTTCCCGGTGAGCTTGGGCCACCAGAAATAGAATCCGGCGAACGTGGCGAAAACGATCGTGCCGAACAGTACGTAATGCAGGTGCGCGACCACGAAATAGGAGTCCGTGAGGTGGAAGTCCAGCGGCGGTGAGGCGACCAGCACTCCGGTCAGCCCGCCGAGCAGGAAGGTCACGAGAAAACCCATCGACCAGAGCATCGGGGTCTCGAAGGACAGCGACCCCTTCATCATGGTGCCGATCCAGTTGAAGAACTTGACCCCGGTGGGCACGGCGATGAGGAACGACATCAGGGAGAAGAACGGCAGGAAAACGGCCCCGGTGGCGAACATGTGATGGGCCCAGACGGTTGCCGAGAGACCGGTGATGGCGATGGTGGCCCCGACGAGCGACACATATCCGAACATGGGCTTCCTGCTGAACACCGGAATGATCTCGCTGATCACCCCGAAGAACGGAAGAGCCACGATGTAGACCTCGGGATGTCCGAAGAACCAGAAGAGATGCTGCCAGAGCAGCGCGCCGCCGTTCGCCGCGTCGAAGATGTGCGCCCCGAATTTCCGGTCCGCCTCCAGGGCCAGCAGGGCGGCGGTGAGCACCGGGAAGGCGAGCAGCGCGAGAATGGATGTGAAGAGGACGTTCCAGGTGAAGATGGACATCCGGAAGAGCGTCATGCCCGGGGCGCGCAGACAGATGATGGTGGTGATGAAGTTGACCGAACCGAGAATGGTACTGAGTCCGGAGACGACCAGGCCCATGATCCAGAGGTCGCCACCGAGTCCGGGCGAGTGGACCGGACCGTTGAGCGGGGCGTAGGCGAACCAGCCGAAGGACGCGGCGCCGTTCTCCGTGAGGAATCCCGAGACCACCATGATCCCGCCGAACAGATACACCCAGTAGGTGAACGCGTTCAGTCGCGGGAAGGCGACGTCGGCGGCGCCGATCTGAAGGGGCATCAGGGCGTTGGCGAATCCGGTGAAGGTCGGGGTCGCGAAGAGCAGCATCATGATGGTGCCGTGAATGGTGAACAGCTGGTTGTACTGGGCGGTGGTGACGATCTGGAGTCCGGGCCGGGCCAGTTCGGCCCGCATCAGCATCGCCAGCACACCCGCGAAAAGGAAGAAGCAGAAGGAGGTGACCAGGTACATGTTGCCGATGACCTTGTGGTCCGTGGTGGTCACGACCTTCAGGAAGACCTCTCCCCGACCCGCTCGCCGTTCCGTCCTTCTCGCTCTCTCCGCCGCCTTCGTCCGCTCCGGCTCCGTCCGCTCCGGATGATCGTCGTCGGGGGCCGCTGGGGGCGCTGAATCGGTGGAAATCTCATCCTCCCGGGTGGATACGCTCGACGGCGACGGCCGCCGCACAACTCTGGCACCGGCCACCTCCGACCCCGTGCACCTGCCCGGCGTGCCGCGCCCCGCCCGCTTCGACTTCCCCCCGTCCGAGGGAATACGCGCCCACCCGTCACCGGACCCGGGGAATACTTCGCGCCAGGAGGGTACGGAAAGCGTATGGACCTTTCTACGCGCCAAGACGCATCCGCCGAACTCGCCGCGGCGGCCTCCACCCCGGGCTGGATCGTTCCGCTCGTCATCGGGGTCGTCGTGGTCGCCGTGCTGATCGGGCTGGTCGCATGGGACAGCCGCCGCAAGCGCGCCCGGGCGCCGCGCCCCGACGAACAGCCGCGGCGTCCCGCGCACCGCGCGCACATCGAGGAGGTGCGCGAGCCCGACGACTTCGGTGCGGACGGCGAGCGCACCCTTCCGCACGAGATGAAGGGCTACGGCAACATGGGCTCCCGCTCCGCACCGCCCGGAACCCACCCGGACCGCGACGACAAGAGCGGCGGTTCCTTCGGCGGCGGTGGCCTCGGCAGCTGACCGGCGGCCACACGTCAGCGGGGCGACCGGGCGGGCGGCCCCACGCGCGGACTCATGGCGCGCCTTCACGGATTCCCGCGGGCCGGCTGACGGAAGCCCCGTCAGCCGACGTACCGGCGGGCCGTGGAGGCGCGTCGGGCCTTCTCCAGAGCCGCGAGCCGCGCCTCGATCTCCGGCGGGACGGGGTCGCGCTGCTTCAGGACCCAGGGCAGCCCCGCCGCCGCGCGCAGGAAGGCGCGCACCGACGCGCGGTCGCGGGGCACGGTCCGCATCAGATGACCGGTCCGGCGCAGTGCCGGCGTCAACGGCCTGCGGAGCCAGGTGAACCACAGGGTGTTGCGCAGCCCGTCGACCCGTCGGCCCGTGCTGTCCCGCACGGTCGAGGCCGCGTGGTGGATCGTCAGCTCCTCCGCGTAGCTGAGCCACCAGCCGCGCCGCATCAGGTCGGTGGCCAGCAACTCCTCCTCGCCGCCCAGCCACAGCCCCGGATGGAATCCGCCCGCCTCGCGGAAGGCGTCCACGCGCATCACCGTCGCCGCCGCGAGGAACGATCCGAGCGCGGGCCCGGGCAGCCAGTCCGGGCCGGTCAGGGGTGAATCGCGCAGTTCGGCGACCACCGGGTCCTCCTCCCCCGACGGCTCCACGACGATCCGGGCGGTGACCGCGGCGAGTCCCGGCGCGCGGTCGAGGAGGTCCGCCGCCCGGCGCAGGGAGCCGGGCTCCCACCAGGTGTCGTCGTCGCAGAACGCCACGTACGGGGTGCGTACCCGGGTCACCGCGAGGTTCCGGCCGATCGCGCCGAGGTTGCGGCCGGGGCGCAGCAGCCGCACATCGGGAAACTCCCGTGCCACCGCCCGTGCCGTCCCGTCGCGGGACGCGTTGTCGGTGACGACGACCGGGGGCCGCTCGGGCAGCGCGGACATGATGCGCAGGGTGCGGAGCAGTTCGGGGCGCCGGTCATGGGTGATCACGACCACCGTGACGCGGTCGTCCGCGGTGTCGGCCGCCGCGCTCCGGGCCGCCGTGCCGGTCTGTTCCTCCGTCATGGGTGTACCGCCTCCTCGTTCGCCCGCCGCTCCAGCAGACGGACCGCCTGCTCGACCCGGTGGGGCAGCTTCCTGCGGTGCCTGAGCGCCGAGGGGAGCCGGGTCAGGGTGCCCCGCAGGGCCGCCGCCGCGCCGGGTTCGGCCCGGCCCGTCTCGTACAGCAGGCGCGCGGTGCCGCGCAGCGCGACCGGCAACGGCCGGCGCAGCCAGTCGGTGAGCAGCGCGTTGCGCCGCAGCAGCGTTGCCCTGCCGGGCCGTTCCGCCGTGCCGGGGTGGTGGTGGGCGGTCACGGACGGCTCGTACACCACGCCCCAGCCGAGTGCGGTCAGATCGTAGGCCAGCAGGGTCTCCTCGGCTCCGAAGAACAGCACCTGGTGGTAGCCGCCCGCCTGGAGGAACGCCGTGCGGCGCACGACGGCCGCGCAGCCGAGGAAGCCGAGTACGGGCCTGCCGGGAAGATCGCCGTGGCGCGGCAGGGGCGACCGGGCCAGCACGGCGTCGAGCGGTTCCTCGGCGCGGCCGGGCTCCACGAGGGTGCGGGCCGCCACCAGGCCGAGCCGGGGGTAGGCGTCGAACAGATCGGCCGCGGTCCGCAGCGCGCCGGGCGCCCACCAGGAGTCGTCGTCGCTGAACGCCACGTACGGCGTGGTGATCCGGCGCGCCGCCAGATTGCGTCCGAGGGCTCCGGTGTTGCGGCCCGGTTCCAGCAGCCTCGCGCCGGACCGGTGCGCGCGCACGGCCGTGGCGGTGCCGTCGGTGGAGCCGTTGTCGACGACGACGATCTCCGGCGCCTCCGGGAGCGCGGCCAGGTGGTCCAGCGTACGCAGCAGGCTGTCCCTGCGGTTCCGGGTGATCACGGCGACGGAGGTCCGCCCGTCGGGTGGGGTGCTGTCGTGGGCGTCGTCCGGTGCGGGGTCCGCGCCGCCGCCGTTCCGCGCGGAGGCCGCGTCGTCGTCAGCCATGCCGGGCCGCCCGGGTCGCGAGGACCGGATCGTCCGGAACGCCGAGTACGCCCCGCGCGGCGCGGAGCACCTCGTCGGGTCCGATCCGCATCAGCAGCGGGTCGGGTTCCGTGGCGTGCGGGTCGCCGGGCGGGCCGGGGTGCCAGAGCGCGATGTGCCGCGGTGCGGCCGGTGGACCCCACAGATGTGGTGCCACCGGTCCGAACAGGGTCACCGTGGGGACCCCGTGCGCGACGGCGAGGTGGGCGGGCCCCGTGTCGCCGCTCACGAGGAGCGCGCACCCGGCGATGAGCGCGGAGAATTCCCCGTACGGCAGTCCGCCGCTGAAGACGTCGTGCCGGCCGAGCCCGCCCAGGTCGGCGACGGCCGTGTTCAGGCGCTCCTCCCCCGGACCGCCGGTCAGCACGACCCGGTGGCCGGCGGACCGCAGCCCCGCCACGACCGCCGCGTACCGCTCCGCGGGCCAGCGGCGGGCCGCCGAGTCCGCCCCGGGGTGCACGACGACGGCCCCCGGGACGGGCGAGGGGCGGTCCGGCGGGGGCAGGCGCACGTCCTCGGGGTCGGCGTCGATCCCGTACGCCCGCAGGAAGCGGCACCAGCGGTCCCGCTCGTGTTCGTCGTACCGCCACTCGGGGGGCGCGGGGTGCGAGGGCTGCGGGCGGGCGTACGAGAGCAGCCGGCGCGGCCGGAGCGCGGCGAGCGCCGCGTGGCTCTCCGGACCGTTCCCGTGCAGGTCGACGGCGAGGTCGGGCGGCGGTCCCGGCCAGTGCAGCAGGGAGGGTACGGCGCGGCCAGGAGCCCGGGTCGGGAGAAGCGTGTCGACGGCGCCGGTGGCGAGGGCGGGGGCGCGCAGGGACTCGGGGGCCGCGAGCACGATCTCGTGACCGGGGAAGGCCCGGCGCACCCCGCGCAGGGCCGGAATCCCGGCGAGGAGATCGCCGAGCCCCAGCGCCCGGAGGACGAGGACGCGGGGCGGGGTCCGACGCGTGCGGGCGGGGTCGGCGGCGGGGCGCGGCCCGGGCCGTTCGGGGGTGTACCGGGGCGGCACGGCCATCACCTCGTGAGCCGGTCGGCCGTGGCGTCCGGGTGGCCGCCGCGGGAGGTCGTGGCGGGCGGACGGGCGGCGCGTTCGACGAGCCGGGTGCTGGACCGCCCGTCGAGGTACGGCAGCAGCACGACCTGCCCTCCCCAGCTCTCCAGCAGCGCCGCCTCCGGAAGGTCGGACAGGGCGTAGTCGCCGCCCTTGGCCCAGACGTGGGGGCGCAGTTCGTCGAGCAGCCGTTCCGGGGTGTCCTCGTCGAAGACGGCCACCGCGTCGACACACTCCAGGGCGCGCAGCACCCGTACCCGGTCGGCCGCCGGTACGACGGGGCGCCCGCCGCCCTTGCGCCGGCGTACCGAGGCGTCCGAATTGACGCACACCAGGAGGCAGTCGCCGACCCGCCGGGCGGCCTGGAGCAGTTCGACGTGACCGGCGTGCAGCAGGTCGAAGCAGCCGCCCGCCGCGACGACGGTCCCGCCCGCGGCCCGCACCCGCCGGGCCATGTCCAGCGCGTCGTCCTCGGCGTCACCGTCGGCGGTGACGCCGGGCCTCGTGGCGAGCGCGTCGCCGTGGATCAGCGCGTGGGCGCCGCCGTCGGAGACGTACCGGGTCGCGGCGTCGACCGCGCCGCGTACGGCGTCCTCGGGCAGTGCCCCGTCGGCGAGCATCCCGGCCGCGGTGACCGCGAACCGGTCCCCCGCCCCGCAGGGGTCGCCCTGGGCCCGCCAGGGGGCGGGGACGAGCAGCGGTGTCTCGCCGTGGGACAGGAGCGCGCCGTGCTCGCCGAGGGTGACGACGACGGAGGTGACGTCCCAGGCGCGGAGCAGTACGCGGGCATCGTGAGCGGCCTCACCGAGCCGCCCGCGTGGCTCGTGCGGCGGTGCGGTCGCGGGTCGTCCGGCGTCAGTCGCGGGTCGTCCGGCGTCAGCGGGTCGTTCGCCGTTCCGCGATCGTCTGCTGTTCCGCGGTCGTTCGCCGTTCCGGGGCCGATCGTCGATGGGCCGTCCTGCGGCTCCGGAAGGCGCCTCCGTACCCGTGTCCGTACCCGTACCCGTGTCCGTGTCCGTACCCGTGTCCGTACCCGTGTCCGTACCCGTCCCCGTGTCCGTGTCCGTACGTGTGTCCAAAGGCGTCCCCGTCCCCGTGTCCGCGTTCGTGTCCGTGTCCGTACGTGTGTCCAAGGGCGTCCCCGTGTCCGCGTTCGTGTCCGTGTGCGCCGCCGCGAACCGCCGGGCCTCGGAAGCCGCCGGCGTGGCCAGGCATGTTCCCCGTACCGGCGGCCCGCCCGCCGGATGCGGGTCCCAGACCACGGGGACCCGGGCCGCGCGGCGGGTGAGGGCGTCACGCAGGGCGTCGGCCGTGCCCCGTCCGTAGTCCGCGACCAGGACGGCGCGCGCCGCCGCGACGGCCGCGCGGGCCGCTTCCGTCGCTCCCCCCGCGCGGCCGTCCCCGTCGTCGAGCCGCAGCAGCGGGCGTCCGTCGGCCATGAGCCGGGTCTTGCAGGAGAGTTGGCCGCGCAACGGGATCTCCACCAGCCGGACCCGGTCGCGGAGCAGTTCGCGCAGCGTGTCGCTGGCCTCGTCGGCGCCGAGCGCGGTGACCAGGGTGACGTCCCGGCCGTCGGCCGCCGCGAGGTACGCGGCGAGCGCGGCGCCCCCGGGCCGTGCGTCGCGCCGGGCGTGGCCCACCACCGGGACGGGCGCGTCCGGGGCCAGTCGTTCGGCCCGTCCGGAGATGTCCCGGTCGAGCAGTGCGTCACCGACGACGAGCAGCGGCGTGGGACCGCGAGAACGGCCCTCGCCCGCCTCTGCCCCCGTCCCGCCCCGCGAGCGGTTGCCGTCCGTCCGGTGGCCGTTCACATCGCTCCCCCGCACGCGACTCCCTTCCCCCCGACGCCCGTTCGTATGGCTCCCGCTCATGCGGTGCCCGCCTCCTCCGCGTCGGCGCCGCGCCCGCCGGGCACGCCGTCCGGCCCCTCGGAGCCGCCCCCGGGTCGGCCGTGGCGTGTCCTGGCGCCTCGGACGGTGGGTGACACGTCCAGTTCCGGAGCGCCGTGCCCGGTCGCCGGGGTGGACCGGGCGAGTTCCAGGTCGAACGCCTCGCAGATCATGTGGACGGCGACCAGATGCAGTTCCTGGACCGTCGCGGAGACCGCCGCGTCCACGCAGAGCGCTTCGTCGCTCGCCGCCTCCAGCGGGTTCGGGGCCGGACCGGTCAGGGCCCAGACCGCCATGCCGATCCGGCGGGCCTCGCTGGCGGCGGTCAGCAGATTGGCGCTGGCGCCGCTGGTGGAGAGCAGCAGCAGGATGTCGCCCGGCCGTCCGTGGGCGCAGGTCTGCCGGGCGAACACCTCGTGCACGCCGTAGTCGTTGGCGATGGCGGTCGTGGAGGAGGTGTCCGCGTGCAACGACAGCGCCGAGTACGCGGGCCGGTCGTCGCGGTAGCGGCCGACGAGTTCGGCGGTCAGGTGCTGGGCCTGGGCGGCGCTGCCGCCGTTGCCCGCGACCAGCAGCCGGGCGCCCCTGCCGAGGGAGCGGGCCAGCCGGACCCCCCAGCGCTGGGTCACCGCGCTCGACTCGCGGAAGGCGGGCAGGGCGTTCATCAGGTCGTCACAGTGCTGACCGGGTGCGATGAGCTTCATCGTGCGGCTCCCGAGAGCGTGGGGGCGGTGGCGAGTCCGGCGTAGACCCGGGCCACGCCGTCGGCGACGCGGTCCCAGGTGTAGTGGGTCAGGGCCCGTTCACGTCCGGCGGCGCCGTAGCGGGCGAGCAGGTCCGGGGCGTCCAGCAGGCTGCGGATCACCTCGCCGAGATCGTGGTCGGCGCCGTCGACGGGCGGTACCAGTACCCCGGTCACACCGTCGACCACGGTGTCGAGCTGGCCGCCGACGGCGGTCGCGACGACCGGTGTCCGGCAGGCCATCGCCTCGATCGGGACGATGCCGAACGGCTCGTACCGGGGCAGCGAGAGCAGCAGGTCCGCGCCGGACATGAGACGTGGCATCTCCTCGTGCGGCACACAGCCGAGCAGCCGGACCCGCCCGGCCACCCCGTACTCCTCGGCGGTCTTGCGCAGCCGCTCCGCCTCCGGGTCGGCGAACAGCAGGTCCGCCTCGGGGCCGCCCGCGACGAGGAGTTCCGTGTCGGGCACGGAGGCCAGGGCGCGTATCGCCCGGTCGAAGCCCTTGCGGGGCACCAGCCGGCCGACGGCGAGCAGCCGCCTGGGCGCGGAGGCCGGGCGGGCCGCCGCCGCGACGGGCGCGAAGTGGGCGGTGTCCACCCCGCACGGCACGATGTCGATCCGGTGCCGGGCCACGCCCATGGCGACGAGTTCGGCCGCCTCGTCGGCGCAGGTGGCGACGATCCGGGCGCAGGCGCGGCCGATGCGTGCCTCGATCCGGACGCGTTCGGGCGGGCTGGTGTCCTCCGCCCCCTGGTGACGCTTCTTCACCGTGCCGAGCGCGTGGTACGTCTGCACGACCGGGATGCGCAGCTCGCGGGCGCCGGTCAGCGCGGCGAGGCCGGACATCCAGAAGTGGGCGTGCACCACGTCGGGCCGGTTGAGGCCCCAGATCCGGGACAGGTACGCGCCGAAGTCGGGCATGTGGGCGAGGAGTCGGTCCTTCGGTACGGTGGTGGGCGGCCCGGCGGGCACATGGACGACCTTCACCCCGTCCGGGGTTCTGACCAGGGTGGGCACGTCGGGGCGGTCCCTACGGGTGTACACGGTGACGTCGTGTCCGCGCCGGGCGAGCCGGGCGGCGAGCTGTGCCACGTACACGTTCTGGCCGCCCGCGTCGGGGCCGCCGAGCGACGCGAGCGGGCTGGCGTGCTCGGACACCATGGCGATCCGTCCCAGGCCGGAAGTTGAGTACGTCATCGGGTGACCTCTTTCATGAGTCGTTCCCAGTCGTCCAGGAACCGCTGCGCGCCGTAGCGGGCCCGCGCGGCGGCCCTGGCCCGTTCCCCGGTCGTCCTGGCGTGTTCGGGGTCGCCGAGGAAGTGCCGCAGCGCGTCGGCCAGTACCTCGGGCCGGTTGGACACGACTCCGGCGTCCTCGGGGACGGCCTCGCGGATCTCGGTGGTGTCCAGGGCCACCACCGGCATGCCGAGGAACATCGCTTCGAGCAGGGAGAGTCCGAGCGACGTCCAGCGGACGGGGTGGAGGTAGACCCGGCAGCGGGCCATCGCCGGGTGGAGTTCCGTCTGCGGGAGGTCCCTGGTGCGGCACCTCTCGTCGGGGATGCCCAGGTGCGCGGCCAGGCCCTCGGTGCGCATCCCGAACACGTCGAGGGGCGCGGCCTCGGCGAAGCCCGGCAGCAGGTCCGTGCCGGTGGTCCGTCCTCGTCGCACCGGTTCGTTGACGACGACGGCCGCCCGTCGCTCCTCCCCGGTCCAGAGCGGGCCGGGGTCGATGATGCCGTGCTCGACGACCGTGGTGGGGGCCCGTCCGTTGTCCCACATCAGCCGGTTGAAGTGGGTGACGTGGACGACGGGGATGTCGGTGCGGTCCGCGAGCGGGTGGCGGGTGTCGACGGCTGAGGCGTGCGGGCTGTTGTGCTCGACGTACACGGCCGGTACGTCCCGGCCGGGGCGGCGGCCGGTCCACTCGTGGGCGAGGCCGGCCTCGTGCGGCCGTTGCAGGACCATCAGGTCGATGTCGCTCTCCCGCAGCTCCCGCGGGGTGAGCTCACGCGCCGACGCGGGCCACTGCCAGGTCCTGGCCCGGCCCAGGCCGTCCGGGCCCCGGTCGGGGGTGACCGGGAGGAGGTAGGTGTGCGGGCCCTGGAGGAAGGACGTCAGCCAGGAGCCGTGCACGTGCCAGACGAGGATGTTCATACGCTCTCCTTCAGCAGTTTCCGCACGGCGCTCACCACGTCCTGGGCGGTGACCTCGTCGAGGCACGGATGGCCGGGTACCGGGCAGTGCCGGGCGCGGGTGTCCGCGCACGGGGCGAACTGGTCGCCGAGCAGGACGCACGGCACTCCGTACGGGGCCCAGCGGTTCGCCGGGACCACCGGGGCGAACAGCGAGACGACCGGGGTGGCCACCGCCGCGGCGAGATGGGCGGGGCCGGTGTTGCCGCAGACCACGGCGTCGGCGGCGCGCAGCACTCCGGCGAGGCGGCGTGGGTCGGTGCGGCCACCGAGGTCCACACCGACCGCGCCGCTGACGTGCCGGGTCAGGTCCGTCTCGTCGGGGCCCCCGGTGACGACGACGCGGTGGCCGTCGTCGGCCAGCAGGTGCGCGGCGTGGGCGTAGCGGTCGGGGCTCCAGGAGCGGGCGGGGGCGCTCGCTCCCGGATGCACCACGACGTACGGGCCGTTGCCGGTGAGAGCGGCGGTGTCCGGGGTGGGCACCACGCGGAGCCGGCCGTCGTCCCCGGCTCTCGGGGTGAACCCGAGCGCGGCGGCGGTGTCGAGGGCGGCCTCGGCCTCGTGCCGGTCGGGCAGCCGGGTGTGGCGCACGTCGAGGAGGGTGCCGGGGTGATCGACGCTGTCGGCGCCGATCCGGCGCACGCCGGCCATCCGCAGGAGCAGCGCCGTGGGCAGCGGGCTCTGGTGGAAGGAGGTGAGCACGAGCGCGGTGTCGTACGCCCCGGCGCGCAGGCGGCGCACCATGCCCTCGATGTCTGCGTCGTCGACGGTGGGCGGGGTGACGCCCTCCCACGGGGCCTCCCAGACGATCACGTCGTCCACGTCGGGCAGCAGCCGGGCGGCGGGCTCACCGCGCGGGCCGCAGACCATCGTGACGTGGGAGGCGTGCGCGGCGACGGCCCGTACGGCGGGGCCGGTCAGCAGGACGTCCCCGAAGCTGTCGAGGCGTACGACGAGCGCCCTCATCGTGACCACCCCGCTCGGACGGGCCCCGGCCGCGCGAGGTGGCCGGGGGTGTCGCGTACGGCGAGGAGTCCGCGTACCGCGGTCAGGATGTCGGGGGCGGTACGGGGTTCGGCGGCGGTCTCGGCGGGCAGCGTGGCGGCGTTGGGGACGAGGACGCCGTCCGCGCCGGCCGCGCTGGCCGCCCGGGTGTCCGCCGCGATGTCGCCGATCACGACGCAGTCGGCGGGCGGGACGCCGAGCGTGCGGGCGGCCCGGACGATCAGTCCGGGCGCCGGTTTGCGGCAGGCGCATCCGGCGTCGGGGTGATGGGGGCAGTACGCCCAGGTGTCGAAGGCGCCGAGGAGTTCGTCGACGCGCCGGTTCACCCGGCGCACGTCGTCGTCGGTGAGCAGGCCGCGGCCGATGCCGGACTGGTTGCTGACGACGCCGGTCGCCACCCCCGCCTCACGCAGCAGCCGTACCGCCTCACGCGCCCCCGGCACCACCCTGACCAGGGCGGGGTCGCGGTTGTACGGGACGTCGTGGACGAGGGTGCCGTCGCGGTCGAAGAGAACGGCGGCCAGGACGCGCCTCGGCTCCGGCGCGCTGTCGCACGCGCCGGACCGTTCCCGGACACCGTCCGGTTGACGGTGCGTCACATCACACCTCGCCACGGTGTCGCCTTCCGGTGCGCGATCAGCCCCGCGCACCAGTGCCGGACGGCGAGCGGGGGGATGAGCACGCTCGTGCAGAGCATGGTGGCGATCTCCTCGGAGGTGCGTGGGCCGGGCAGGATGCGGGCGCCCGCGAACTCGGCCGTGCCCAGCGCCCACAGCGCGGCGGCCGCGGCGGCGGGCCCGCGCCGGCCGGTCAGGGCGAGCACCGGCGCGGCGAGCGCGGCGGCGGTGACCAGGAGGTGTCGGGGCAGCCGGCCGCGCGGTGCCTCGGCCCGCGACCACCAGCCGGGGCCGTGCAGCCGGCTCATCAGCACATCGTCGGCGTTGCCGCGTTGGGTGCGCAGCGAGATCCAGCGGTCCGCGGGCCTGACCGGGTGCAGGGTGACGCGGTCGCCCCGGCCGAGGGCCCAGCCCGCGTCGGTGACGCGAAGGGCGAGATCGGCGTCCTCGCGGAAGGCCCGGCCGAACCGCTCGTCGAATCCGCCGACCTCGATCAGCGCCTCGGTGCGGTACGCCATGTCGGCGGTGGCCCAGGCGGCCTGTTCGAGTCCGGCCGTGCAGCGTTCCCAGTCGGTCGGTCTGCGGTCCTCGCTCAGCGGGACCCGCAGCCTGCCCTGGACGCCGCCGGTGCGCGGGGTGGCGGCGGCGAGATCTGCGGCCAGCCGCTCACCCCAGTCGGGGAGTACGCGTACGTCGTCGTCGAGGAAGACCACCCACGGGGTGGTGACCCGGCGCAGCCCGGCGTTGCGCGCGGCGGCCGGGCCGCGCCCCCGGGTGACCGCGCCGCGTATCCGTCCGCGCAGCGGCCCGGCCGCGGCCAGTTCGAGGTCGCTTCGGGGCGCGGGCCGGTCGTCGACGACGATCACCTCGTGCGGCCGTGGCCCGGCGGCGGCAGCCAGCGCGCGGAGGCAGTCCGCGAGGCAGGGGCGGCCGATGGTGGGGATCACCACCGAGTAGGCCGGGCCGGCGGTGGTACCCGGGGTCGCGGTGCTTCCCGGGGACGCGGTGTTCTCCGGGGGGTCGGCGCGCCTCATGAGAACGCCTTCGCCCGGCGCACCAGGTACGGGCCGATGGCCAGCAGGTCGACGGGCGCGGAACCGAAGCACTCCAGCGCGTCCCGTGGGTGGTCGACCATGGGGCGTCCCGCGGTGTTCAGGCTGGTGTTGACGACGACGGGCAGCCCGGTGCGCCGTTCGAACGCGGTGAGCATGCGCGCCACCAGGGGTTCGGTGGCGCTGTCGACGGTCTGCACCCGGGCGGTGCCGTCGACGTGGACCACGGCGGGGATGCGCGAGCGCCACTCCTCGGCGACCTCGTGGACGAAGAGCATGTACGGGCTGGGCAGCGGCCCGTCGAAGAGTTCGGCCGCCCGTTCGGCGAGGACCATCGGGGCGACCGGGCGGAACTCCTCGCGGCCCTTGACGGCGTTGAGGCGTTCCAGGTTCTCGGCGCGGCCCGGGTGGGCGAGGAGCGAGCGGTGTCCGAGCGCCCGGGGGCCGAACTCGCTGCGTCCCTGGAACCAGGCGACGATGCCGTCCTGGGCGAGTTCCTCGGCGACCGCCGCGGCGATGTCCTCGGGTTCCTCGTAGGGCAGCGCGGCCTTCTCCAGCCAGCCGCGCAGTTCCTCGTCGCGCCAGCCCCGGCCGAGTGCGGCGGTGGGCATCGGCTCGGTGACCGCCCGCTCCTCCCCCGCGACGTGGAGGGCCGCGCCGAGGGCCGTACCGGCGTCTCCCGCGGCCGGCTGGACCCACACGGTCTCGAACGGACTCTCGCGGTACAGGCGGGTGTTGGCGACGCAGTTCAGGGCGACACCGCCCGCCATGGTCAGCACCTTCTCGCCGGTCCGCCCGTGCAGTTCGCGCGCCAGGTCGAGGATGGTGTCCTCCAGGCACAGTTGGGCACTGGCGGCCAGGTCGGCGTGGTCCTGGGTCCACGGCGTGTCCGGTGCGCGGCGGGGTGTGAGGGAGGCCCAGTCCACCCCGCTCGCCCGGAACCCGCCGTCGGCGCGGGCGTGGACGTGCTCGCGGATTCGTTCGGCGTGGCGGGGGGTGCCGTACGAGGCGAGGGCCATCACCTTGAACTCGTCGCTGCTGCGCAGGAATCCGAGGTGTTCGGTGAGGTCCTCGTAGAACAGGCCCAGCGATTCGGGGAGGCGCTGCGTGGAGAGGACGTTCAGTGTGCGGTCGGTGTACTGCCCGGTGAGCTGGGAGGCGCATTCGCCGCGGCCGTCGAGGACGAGCACCGCGCAGTCCGCGTACGGGGAGGCGGGTCCGGCCGACGCCGCGTGGGCCACGTGGTGGGCGACGAAGCGCACCTTCGCCGGGTCGAGCCCCGGCAGTGCCTCGGCGAGGAATTCGGGGGCGCGGCGCGCGTACTCCTGGCGCAGCGGGTCCCAGGGGTCGTCGAGTCCCATCTGCTGTGCGGGCAGGGACAGTTCGGGGTCGTACGAGTAGGCGACGGCGTCCAGGTCGGCGGGGGTGAGCCCGGCCTGTTCCAGACACCAGCGGGCGGAGAGTTCGGGCAGTTCCCAGGCGGAGAACGGCAGCGGCCGTTTCCCGTGCTTGCGCCGGCTGAAGCGCTCCTCTTCGGCCGCCGCCACGACCTTGCCGTCCACGACGAGCGCGGCGGCCGGGTCGTGGAAGAGCGCGTTGATGCCGAGGACACGCATGCGGAAACCTCCTTACGGCTGGGGGGCGGGTTCTTCGGACGCGGCGACGGGCAGGGGCGTCTCCAGGAGCACGGTGGGGCGCGTCAGTTCGGCGGGGGCGTACCGGGCGGCGAAGTGGGCGATGGTCCGCTCCAGCCCTTCCTCCCAGGAGATGTGCGGCTGCCAGCCGAACAGTTCGCGGGCCAGCGTCGTGTCGGGGCGGCGGCGTTCGGGGTCGTCGACGGGCCGGTCCACGCATTCGAGTCTGGAGGTGGAGCCGGTCAGCTTCACGATCCGCCTGGCTATCTCCCGTACGGTCGTCTCCTCGCTGCCACCGATGTTGACGGGGCGTACGGAACGGCTGGCCGCGACCCGCAGGACCCCGTCCAGGGTGTCGTCCACGTAACACAGGGACCGGGTCTGGCTGCCGTCCCCGGCGAGGGTGATCGGTTCGCCCGCCAGGGCCTGGCAGATGAAGGTGGGGACGGCCCGGCCGTCGTGGGCGCGCATACGCGGGCCGTACGTGTTGAAGAGGCGCACGATGCCCGCGTCGGTGCCCTTCACGCTCACATGGGCGGTGACCAGCGCCTCGGAGAACCGCTTCGACTCGTCGTAGACACTGCGCGGCCCGACCGGATTGACGTTCCCCCAGTAGTCCTCGCGCTGGGGGTGGACGAGCGGGTCGCCGTACACCTCGGAGGTGGAGGCGAGCAGGAAGCGGGCGCCGTCGCGGTGGGCGACCGCCAGCGCGTTACGGGTGCCGAGGCTGCCGACGTCCAGGGTCTCCAGCGGCATCCGCAGATAGTCGACGGGGGACGCGGGGCAGGCGAAGTGCAGTACCAGGTCGTAGGGCCCGCTCAGCCGGTCCACGCAGTCCGGCCCGGACACGTCGCAGTCGACGAAGGTGAAGCCGGGCCGCCCGGTGAGATGGTCCACGTTGTCGGCCGATCCGGAGGACAGATTGTCCACGCAGTCGACCTCGACGCCTTCGTTCAGGAGGCGTTCACAGAGGTGCGAGCCGAGGAATCCGGCGCCTCCGGTCACCGCGGCGCGGCGCCACTGCCGCCGCTCACTCACAGGCGTCATGCGACAACCTTCCTGTCGGCGGGCCGGCCTCCGGGGCTGTTCGCGGCTCGGAACAGGCCGTGCCGAATCCGGGTCCTGAGGGACGGGGGCCGGTTCTCTCCCGGCCGTACGGCGAGGGCCGGCCGGCTGCCGGCCGCTCCACGACGGGCCGGTTCCGGACGCGTGGGGCGCTCCCGGCCCGGCTGCCCCGTCCTCGGTTCGCCGCCATTTCCCGGCACCGATGCGGAGTGCCCCCGCTTCTCGGTTCTGCACATCGACCTCACCGACCGATCCGGAGTTGCTTCCCGTCGCACTAACGTTTGCGGCACCGAACACGAGCGGAAGGGGACGCCGATGCCGTACGCCTTGTCCACCACTCTGGACGAACTGCTCGCACCGCGCAGCGCGACCGGACGGCTGCTGCTGACCGGATGGTTCAGTTTCCGCGACGGCGAGGTAACGGCGGGGGACGCACTGGCCCAACGGGCCGTTTCCGCGGCATTGGACCGTCTGGGTGTCCGGCACGACACGGCGTGGAGTCCGGGCTTCGCACCCCGTGAGATGTCCCTGGAGGCGGCGGAGCCGTCCGCGTACGAGCAGGTGCTGTTCGTCTGCGGACCGCTGCACGGTGATCAGTTCACTCGTTTGCACCAGCGTTTTTCCAGCTGCCGACGGCTGGCCCTCGGGGTCAGCGTGATCGATCCGGGCGCGCCCGCGGTGACGGGGTTCGACCGGGTCGTCGCGCGTGACTCACCCGGCGGACGGTCCCTTCCGGACCTGTCGGCGGTGGCCCCGCTCCGCCCGGCGCCACCGGTCGCCGGGATCGCGCTGACGTACGGGCAGGGGGAGTACGGCGGCCGCCGCGACCACGACGCGGTCGCGGCGGCCCTGACGGAGTGGGTCTCGGGCAAGGACTGTGCCCGGGTGGCGGCGGAGACCCGGCTGGCCGTCGACGACTGGCGGCTGTGCCGGACCGCCGACCAGTATCTGGCACTGCTCGGCGCACTGGACGTGGTGCTGACCGACCGGCTGCACGGCATGGTCCTGGCGCTGCGGGCGGGCACGCCGGCGCTGGTCGTCGACCCGGTGCGCGGGGGCGCCAAGGTCTCGGCCCAGGCACGGGCACTGCGCTGGCCCGCCGTGCTGCCCGCCGACGGGGTGACGGCGGCGGCACTGGACCGGTGGTGGGACTGGTGCCTCTCCGCCGACGGGCGCGGGGCGGCCCGGCGACGCGCCCGGCTGATGGCCGTGGACGCGGTACGTGACAGCTGAGCGGCGGCCGTCACCCGCACCCGGGCACGGAGACGGCTCCAGCGGGCGCCCGCCCCCGCCCCGGGCACGGATGACGACTCCGATGAGCCTCCGCCACTGGCCGGTGCGGCGCGTGCCGCCGAACCTGGTCATGTCGGGACGGTCACTCGACTGGTGATGTCGGACCGGTCACCCGGGGAGTCGGCCCCGCCACGCGGGTCTGGGGCAATGCCGTCCCGTCCCGGACCCGCGCCGGAAGGAAGAGAGGGAACGCCATGAGGCACGGAGACGCGCCACCTCCCGCCGACCCCGCGCGCCGTTCCGGGTCCGGCCACCAAAACATGCCCGTCGAGGCGCCGCCTCCTTCCTCCGCCCCCGTCCCCGGCCGGGGGGCAGGAGCGTTGCGGGAGGAGGCCGAGGGACTGCGGGAGGCGGTGGCGCTGAGGGAGTCGGCGGCACTGAGGGAGGAGATCGAGGGGCTGCGGAAGGCACTGGCCTCGCGCCCCCTGCTCGACATGGCGCGCGGCATCGTCATGGCGGCCGGACGGTGCACGCCGGAAGAGGCGTGGCAGATCCTCGTGGAGACCTCCCAGCACACCAACATCAAGCTTCGCCACGTCGCGGAGGCGGTGGTGGAGGGCGTCGGCGGTCCGCCACCGCCCGAGGCGGTCCGGTCCGCGATGCGGGCGGCGCTCGCCCGGATGCGCGGGAACGCCCCGGGACGCTGAGCCCACGCCACGGCTGGCCCGAGACGGTCCCGCCACGAGCCCACGTACACCACTACCCCCGGCGCTCCCCCCGGCGCTCCCCCCGGCACACCCCGTGCGCCACACCGCCCCCGGGACGCTTATCAGAAAAATTGTTTGGAAACGGGCCATACGGGGCAATTCCTCGGTGTGCTTCGGACAGCAGGCACGCCCGTGGGAGCTGGACCGCTCCGGGCGCGCGGCGCCCGGGCCGGGTTCCCACGGCGACCGATGTACCGGTACGGGACACCCCCGTCAGGGAGCTGACAGCACCATGCGCACTGCCCCCGCACACAGCAGACACCGGCATCCGCACACCGACGCCCCCGACACCGAGGCGGCCTTCCGCAGACTGGCCGCGCTGCCGGAAGGCCCCGAGCGCGAACGGCTGCGACAGGATCTCGTCTGCGCCTGGCTGCCGATGGCGCAACGGCTGGCCGGGCGGTTCCGCGACCGCGGCGAGTCGCTGGAGGATCTGCGCCAGGTCGCGGCCGTCGGTCTGGTCAAGGCCGTCGACCGTTACGAACCCTGCCGGGGGACCGCCTTCGCGAGCTACGCCGTCCCCACCGTGGTCGGTGAGGTCAAGCGGCACTTCCGGGACCACATGTGGGACTTGCACGTGCCGCGCAGGGTCCAGGAGCTGCGCACCGGCGTCCGGGCCGCTCTCCACGAGCTGGGGCAGGTCCACCAGGGCCACTCCCCCACCACCGCCGAGATCGCCGACCGGGCCGGGATGACCGTGGCGGACGCGCTGCTCGGCCTGGAGGCCCTGAACAGTTACAGCGCCCTGTCGCTGGACGCGGAGCTGTCGGGCACGGAGGACGGGTACACGCTGGGGGACGCCCTCGGCGGACCCGATCCGGCCCTCGACGCCGTGGTCAACCGCGAGGCGGTCAAACCGGGCCTGCGCGGTCTGTCGGAACGCGAGCGGCGCATCCTGTACATGCGGTTCTTCCGGGACATGACGCAGACCAGCATCGCCGAGGCGCTGGGCATATCCCAGATGCACGTGTCGCGACTGATCAGCCGCTGCTGCGAGCAATTGCGGGAGCAGGCACTCCGGGGCGCAGAACAGCCAGTGCCATATGGCGGGCGACCAGCTCGGCGGTGCGCGCCTCGGACGGTGAGAACGGCGGCCGGTCACCGGTCCTGATCAACGTGAGCGCCCCCAGCGGCCGCCCTCCGGCGTCCGGTGGGACCGCCAGCGGTACGCAGAGCAGTGACGACGCCCGTGCCCTGAGGAGGACGGAGACACCGTCGGCGGCCCTGCCGAAGCAGTCGGGGTCGAAGCGGTCGGGGTCCTCGCCGGACCGCACCAGCAACGTCGTCGCTCCACCTCCCGCCGTGTCGCGTACGACCGGGCAGTGCCGGGGGTCCTGATCCATGAGGGTCTTCGACAGGACGGCGGCCCGGCCACCCGGAGGGCCCAGGACGGTCGTCCTGCGCAGGGCGCCGCCGACCGTCAGATCGGCGCACACCCAGTCCGCGAACCGGTCACGCAGCACACCCGCGGCCCCGGCCAGCGCCCCCGTCGTGCCTCTGGACGGGCTCCGCAGCAGCGCGGTGGTGGTCGCGTCGAGCAGATCAGCCGCCGGGTGCGGGAGCGGGGTGGCGGGACCCGGCATCGCGCAGGCCGACCGGTCGTCGCCGACGAGCGTCCCGGACACCGTGACCGTGCTTCCCGGGACCTGAGGGTCGGCCTGGAGGAGCAGCAGCACCGCCGGGTAGGGCTCGTCCGGCAGACGCAGCGCGGTGAGCGTCGCCCGGAACGCCGGGTGCGGTCCGTGTCCCAGCCGCACCCGCAGCGCGCGTGGCCCCTCGCCGCGGGCCACGGCGGCGGTCCGGGTGCGCAGCGCCGCTCGGTCGCCCGGCCGCAGGAGGGACGTGAACTCCCGGCCGGTCATCGCGGCGGCCCGGACGCCGGTGAGTCGCGCCGTGGCCCTGTTGACCCGTCGTACGACCGTGTCACGGTCGGTCACCGCCACCGGCAGCGGCAGGCGCTCGAAGAAGGCTCTCAGGAGCCGCTGCTCGGCCCCGTCGGCCGGGCACGCCCCGCTCTCCCGGTCGCGCAGCCGCTCGAACGCGGGCCACAGTCTCTCGGCCACATGCTCCAGTTCGAAGAGCGCCGCGTCCAGCAGGAGGTGCGTGTCCGACGCGGACCGCGCTCGGGCGATCCGAAGCTCCTCGACGCGCTCGGCGAAAGCCGTCGCCCCGTCCACGAACTCATCCGCCCTCGCCATGGGGGAAAGCTAACGGACAAATCGCCACCGCCCCGTGCTTGACCGGTCCACGGGTACGCCTGTCGGCCGTGGTCGGGCTTGCTCGACCGGTCCACCGGTACGCCCGTCGGCCGTGGTCAGGGATTGAGGAGGGTCTTGATCATGCCGTCCTCCTTGGCCTGGAACATCGCGTACGCCTTCGGCCCCTCCTCCAGCCGCATGGTGTGGGTGGCGAAGCCGTCGACGCCAAGCGGATCGTCGTCGACGAGGAGCGGAAGGATGTCGCCGACCCACCGGTGGACGTTGGCCTGTCCCATCCGCAGCTGGATCTGCTTGTCGAACATCATGAGCAGCGGCATCGGGTCGACCGCTCCTCCGTACACCCCGGACAGGGAGACGGTGCCGCCCCGGCGGACCAGGTCCAGCGCGGTGTGCAGGGCGGTGAGCCGGTCGACCCCGGCATGCTCGGTCAGCGTCTGAGCGAGCCCGTCGGGCAGCAGACCCGCCGCCCACTGGGCGGCCTTGCCGAACGGCGCTCCGTGCGCCTCCATGCCGACGGCGTCGATGACGGCGTCGGTGCCCCGGCCGTCGGTGAGGTCGCGGACCGCGGCCGGCAGATGCTTCCCGTACTGCCGCAGGTCGAACACCTGCACACCGTGTGCGGCCGTCCTCGCCAGCCGCTCCGGCACCAGGTCGACACCGATCACCAGTCCGGCTCCGCGGTGCTGGGCGATCCGGGTCGCCATGTCGCCGATGGGGCCGAGGCCGAGGACCGTGACGCTGCCGCCCTCCGGGATCGCGGCGTAGTCGACGGCCTGCCAGGCGGTCGGGAGCACGTCCGACAGATAGACGAAACGGTCGTCGGCCGGGCCGTCTGGCACCTTGATCGGCAGGGTGTTGCCGAACGGCACCCTGAGGAACTCCGCCTGACCGCCGGGCACCTGCCCGTACAGCTTGGTGTAGCCGAAGAGCGACGCCCCGGTGCCCCGTTCACGCACCTGTGTGGTCTCGCACTGGGAGTGCAGGCCCTGGTCGCACATGAAGCAGTGGCCGCAGGAGACGTTGAACGGGATCACCACGCGGTCCCCCTTCGCCACGGCGGTGACCTCCCGCCCCACCTCCTCCACGATGCCCATCGGCTCGTGGCCGAGGATGTCGCCGGGGTCGAGGTAGGCGCCGAGCACTTCGTACAGATGCAGATCGGAACCGCAGATCCCGGTCGAGGTGATCCGCACGATGATGTCGGTGGGGTCCTCGATCCGCGGGTCGGGCACGGTCTCCACCCGCACGTCGCGTTTGCCCTGCCAGGTCAGTGCGCGCATCGTTTCGCTCCTCGCTGTGGTGTGGTGCTGCACGGCGGCGGGTTTCCCGTCCGGGCCGATGCAAACGGCCCGGACGCCACGGCTCTCCGAGCGGGGACCGACGGAGCACCCCTACCGGCAGGTCAGCGGGTCAGCGGGTCAGCGGGTCAGCGGGTCAGCGGGTCAGCGGGTCAGCGGGTCAGCGCCGGGATGATCTCGGAGCCGTAGGCGTCGATCGTGGCCTCGCGGGCGTCGTGCATGTCGTACAGCGCGAACTGGTCGACGCCGAGGTCACGCAGCGTCCGCAGCTTCTCGATGTGGGCGGCGGCCGGACCCAGCAGACAGAACCGGTCGACGATCTCGTCGGTGACGAAGCCCGTGTCCGGGTTCCCCACGCGGCCGTGGTGGCTGTAGTCGTAGCCGGTGCGTCGCGCGATGTACGAGGTCAGCGCCTCGGGCACCGCCCCGGAGTGCTCCCCGTACCGCGCCACCAGGTCGGCGACGTGGTTGCCGACCATGCCGCCGAACCAGCGGCACTGCTCGCGGGCGTGGTCGAGATCGTCGCCCACATAGCCGGGGGCGGCGACACAGACGGTCACCGAACCGGGGTCGCGGCCCGCCTCGGCCGCCGCCTCGCGTACCGCTCTGATCATCCATCCGGTGAGATACGGGTCGGCGAGCTGGAGGATGACCCCGTCGGCCTTGCGTCCGGCGAGGGCGAGCGCCCGGGGCCCGTAGGCCCCCATCCAGACGGGCAGTCTGCCGTCCTTCACCCAGGGCAGGCGCAGCGGCCGGCCCTCCACCGTCGCCTGCCGTCCCTCGGCGAGGTCGCGGATGACGTCGATGGCCTCGCCGAGCGCGGCCAGCGTGTTCGGGCCGCGCCCGGCGACCCGCATCGCGGAGTCGCCGCGCCCGATCCCGCACACCGTGCGGTTCCCGTACATCTCGTTGAGGGTGGCGAAGGTGGAGGCGGTGACCTCCCAGGCGCGGGTCCCCGGGTTGGTCACCATGGGGCCGACGATCAGACGCTCGGTGTGGTCCAGGATTCGGCTGTGGATCACGAACGGCTCCTGCCAGAGCACCGCCGAGTCGAAGGTCCATCCGTAACGGAAGCCGTTGCGCTCGGCGCGGCGCATCAGCCCGACGACGGCGGACGCGGGCGGGTCGGTCTGGAGGACGAGTCCGAAGTCCATGGTTTCTCCTGGTCCACGTGCTGACAGATCGCCGGGTTGAGTCCGTGGGGGTGTTCCGGTCACCTCGCGTTCCGCTCGTTCCCGGCGGTGACCACCGGCGCTCCCGGCCGCACCGACGCCAGGATATGACGTAAGGCTCACCATCGGTCACCCTCTGTGGCGTCAGCTTGCTCCCGCCGTGATACGAGGTCGCCTCCGACCTCCGTGGGCATCAGTTCGTCTCCGTCCTCCGAGGCGCTCCAGGGCTCCGGCGGGTCGCACGGGCGAAGATCGGTGGCACCGAGAGCAGTACCGCGAGCAGTGCGGCGACCCCTCCCACGGCCCACCGGCCGGTCACAGCTCCGTCGACGTCCCGGAGAGACCCCTCCCGGGGTGCCTGCCGCCCCTGTCGATCGACGATCACCCATATCCGGTCCCCCGGCCGGTGTCCGTCGCACGGACTCAGCCGGTGCGGGATCATCCGGTTCCCCCCGGGCCGCCGCAGCACGCAACTGCTCGGGGCCCTGCCCCTCGTCGGATGCGCCTCGGAAACGACGGACTCGACCCGCTCCGCGTTCCGGGCCAGGGCCTCCGCGCTCAGCGACACGGCGCCGAGGGTCATGGTGATCAGGCAGAGCGACGCCACGACCACCATGACGATCCTGCTGCCGCACGTCAGTCCGGCCGCCACGGCGAGCAAGGCGGTCGTGCCCAGCACGGTCACTGCCACCGGCCATCTCGCACCGCCCCACCACAGCGTGACCACCGTCGTGACACCGCCACCCAGGGCCAGGAACGGTACGGAGACCGCCGTCCCCGACCAGAGCCAGCGCGTGGTCAGCGGATTCGGCGGCCACCGTCGCGCACCGGCCGGTCTGTGCGAGTGAGCCATGGAGTCTCCTGCGGGGTCCGGCGACGCGAGAGGCCCGCGCCGCGCCGGGCGGGTCCGGGCCCGATCCGAAGCGGCCCGGACCTTCGCTCCTGCGAGCCGTATTCTCCGCTCCGGCGGCCTCCTGACACACCCCCTGCGCCCGGCAGCACCCGCCGACCGGAAGGCAGTGGCCTGTTCACCGGGGTCGGTGGCGTATATCAGACCTCGGTTCATACTTCGTCGTCATGTGGCCGCATTCACCCGTTGGATGACGGGAAGGCGCACGAATGAACGTGATCCGGCTCCGAAACACCACGGGAACGACCGGCCGGATCGGACCTCGTCAGAAGGAGTGCTCCATGCTTCGCACCAACAGGAAGATCGCCGCCGCAGCCACCGGAGCCGTCCTGCTCACCGCGGGCGGACTCGGAGCCGTTCCGGCCTCGGCGGCCACTCCCGCGTCCTCGGTGGCGACCTGCCGGACCGCGGACCTCCAGGCATCGCTCCAGGAGCCTCTGGCCGGAGGCATGAACCACGCGGGCTACACGCTCCAGCTGAAGAACACCTCTTCCCACACCTGCGCGCTGCGCGGCTACCCGGGTCTGGCGCTGGAGAACGCGCGGCACGAGGTGCTGTCGACCGATACCAACTGGGGCAGCACCTGGTACGCCAAGGACCCGGGGAAGAAGACCATTTACCTTGAGCCGGGTCGGACCGCGGAGGCCAACCTCGCCTGGACGCACACCAGGAGCAACGCCCGGCACGCGGCCTTCCTCCAGGTCACTCCGCCCGGGGCCACCACGCACCGCACCATCGCCTTCAGCGACTACGTCGACAACGGCCGGCTGGACGTGACCGCGCTCGCCCACGACGTGCCGGTCAACGGCTGATCCGGCGACCACGCGGGCCCGCGGCCCGAACAGGGCGCGGACCCGCGGCCCGAACGGCCGGCGGAACCGGCCACGGCCTCCGTCCGGAACGGGCCGGCCCGGCGGAACCACCGACAACCGGGGCGGACCCGCCCCCTCACCCGGCGTACTGGCAGATCCCCCGTGGCAGATAGGTGCCGTGCCCCGCGTGACCCGCGTAGGCCCGGTTGTCGATCACCGGAACACCACGCGAGAGCACCGTCTCCACCCGTCCCGTCACCCGTCTGCCCTCGTACGCCGAGTAGTCGACGTTCATGTGGTGCGTCCCGGCGGACATGGTCTGCTCGGCGTGCGGGTCGTAGACGACGATGTCGGCGTCGGCCCCCGGCGCGATCGTGCCCTTCCTCGGGTACAGACCGAACATCCGGGCCGGCGCCGCGCACGCGGTCTCGATCCACCGGCGGCGGCTGATGTGACCGTCGACGACCGCTTGGTGAAGCAGGTCCATGCGGTTCTCGACACCGGGCAGGCCGTTCGGGATCTTCGAGAAGTCGCCCCGGCCCAGCTCCTTCTGGCCCTTGAAGCAGAACGGGCAGTGATCCGTGGAGACCACCTGAAGGTCGTTCGTCCGCAGCCCGCGCCAGAGTGCCGCCTGATGCTCCGCCGGCCTCAGCGGTGTGGAGCAGACGTACTTGGCGCCCTCGAAGTCCGGCTCAGCCAAGTTGTCCGCCGACAGGAAGAGGTACTGCGGGCACGTCTCGCCGAACACCGGAAGTCCCTCGTCGCGGGCCCGCGCCAATTCGGCGACGGCCTCCCGCGCCGACACGTGCACCACGTAGAGAGGAGCCCCCGCCACCTGGCTCAGCCGGATCACGCGGTGTGTCGCCTCCGCTTCCAGGAGCGCCTTCCGGACCTCCCCGTGATGGCGCGGGTCCCGCTCACCGCGCGCCAGTGCCTGCTCCGCCAGCACGTCGATGGCGAGACCGTTCTCCGCGTGCGTCATCACCAGCCCGCCGTTCGAGCCGGCGCGCTGCATGGCCCGGAGGATCTGGCCGTCGTCGGAGAGGAAGACCCCCGGGTAGGCGGTGAAGAGCTTGAACGAACTGACGCCGAGCGAGACCAGCTCGTCCATCTCCCTGAGCGAGGACTCGTTCACGTCGGACATGATCATGTGGAAGCCGTAGTCGATCGCGCATCTGCCCTCCGCCTTCTCGTGCCAGGCGTCGAGCCCCGCGCGGAGCGAACCGCCCTTGGGCTGGATGGCGAAGTCGATGACGGTCGTCGTGCCGCCCCAGGCCGCGGCCCGGGTCCCCGTTTCGAAGGTGTCGGAGGCGAAGGTGCCGCCGAACGGCATCTCCATGTGCGTATGGGCGTCGACCCCGCCCGGGATCACGTACTTCCGCGTGGCGTCGATGACGCGGTCGGCGGTCCACCCATGACTGTCATGGGTGGCGAGGGCCACGACACGGCCTCCTTCGACGAGTACGTCGGCGTGGATCTCGTCGGCTGCGGTGATGACGAGGCCGCCCTGGATGAGAGTGCGGTTCATGTACCCCTCCTCGCGATGGCGGAACGGGTCCACGCGCCCAGGACCCGTGCCGGGGGCGTGGTGACGAACGTAGAAGCGGGATGCCCACTGTGGCAATACCGTCGCCGCCGGGCGACAAGGCCACTGGCGTTTCCGGACCGGCGCACCCCACCGGCCCACAACGGACCGCGCGGGCGGCGCCGCCGAATGATCACTGACCCCGAATGATCACGGAAAGGTCACGGGTCTGGTCCAAATGTCGTTCACGGTTCATGAGCCCGTCCCGTACGGGGCGTGGGGCGCTCACCACGGAAGGCGAGTCTTTGGCACGTCACCGGAGCCTCCCCGGTCTCCGGTGGCTCCAACGATCCGTATCGAACCGCTTCGGTCCCGGAGGACCCCGTGTCCCTTTCGCGCTCCGCGCGCACCGCGCTGGCCGCCACCACGGTCGCCGCTGTCGCCCTGCCGCTCGCCGTCACCACCACCGCCCACGCCGACACCTCGCGCACGACGGTCACCGCGTCCTCGTACGCCGGGCTGCCGTCCGGCACCAAGCAGGCGAAGACCCTGGTCATCGGCGTCGACGGCGCCTCGTTCGACACCTTCGCCCGCGCCGACGTGCCGCGTATCAAGCAGCTGATGGCCCAGGGCATGACGGCCCGCAGCAATCTCTTCGCCAACCCCATGGCCCCGACCGTCTCGGGCGCCGGCTGGTCGTCCATCGCGACCGGTGTCTGGCCGGACAAGCACAACGTGAAGGACAACGACTTCACCGCGCCCAACTACGCGCAGTACCCCGACTACGCCACCCGTCTGGAAACCGCCGACCCGGCGACCTCCACGCTGGTCGTCGGCACCTGGAGCCCGATCCCGCAGACCGTGTTCGGCGCGAAGACCGATCTGCGCGTCGCGGGCGGCAGTGACGCGGGCACCACCGCCAAGGCCATGGACTACCTCGCCCACGGCAATCCGGACTCCACCTTCGTCCACCTCGACGACGTGGACGGCGCGGGTCACAGCTCCGGCACGGCCAGTGCCGCCTACCTCAAGGCCCTGAAGGTCGCCGACGGGCAGATCGGGCAGCTGCTCGACGCCGTCGCGTCCCGGCCGGCGTACGCCGGGGAGAACTGGCTCGTCGTCGTCAGCGCCGACCACGGCCACACCCCGACCGGCGGCCACGGCGGCAACACTCCCGGCGAGCGGGGCACCTTCGTGATCGCCCGGGGCAAGGGAATCCCGGCGGGGTCGGTACGCGACGACGTCAAGATCACCGACATCGCGCCGACCGTCCTGCGTCACGAGGGCGTCGCCACCGACCCCGCGTGGAACCTCGACGGCACGGCGCTCGCCGACCTCAAGGGCGACGACTTCGACACGCTGCGCGGTTCACTGCGCGGCCCGGTCGACGAGACGAAGCTCCCCGCCACCACCAGGGGCTGGACGAACACCGCCCCGAAGGGCTGGTCCATCGACAACTCGAAGATGCCGTCCGGCGGGGTCACCGAATGGCGTGGCTGGTCCTTCGCCACCGACGAGTTCTGGACCAACGCGGAGCTGGGCCAGGGCCGTGAGACCAACGTCCGCGCCCGCGACGTCTTCGCGGTCGCCGACTCCGACGAGTGGGACGACAAGGCGCACGGCGCCGGGCAGTTCGACTCGACCCTGGTCGGCCCGGCCCACCCGCTGAACGGCGCCGCGCAGGCCACCGTCTCGTACGCCACGAACTACCGGGTCGACGGCCCGCAGACCGGGGACGTGTACGTCGCGTACGACGGCGGCGCGCCAAAGCTCGTGAAGTCCTACCGGACGAACGTCAACACCGTCGAGCACCTGCGGCTCGACGTCCCGGCGGGCGCCAGGTCGGCGCGGCTGAGCTTCCGCTACACCGGCACCAACAGCGCCTTCTGGACCGTCGACCAGGTCGCCTTCGGTCAGCCCAACCCGCCGTCACAGCTCGCCGTGGCGTCCCTGAAGGCCGACACCAAGTTGCTCGGCAGACCCGGTTCCACCGCGGCCTGGAAGGTCGACGCCCGGGGTGTCGTGAAGACCGCGCAGGGCAAGCCGGTGCGCGGCGCCGAGGTGACGGCCCGGCTGGTCTCGGGCGACAAGGTCCAGAAGCTGACCGGCATCACGAAGAAGGACGGCTCGGTCCGCTTCAGGGCCACCGTCCGCAAGGGTGTCGGCAGCGCGACACTGACCCTCACCGACGTGCGGTACCGGCAGCTCGCGTACTACGGCGAGCTGGACCCGGTCCGCGCCCTCACCCTCACCCGCCCCACCGGCCACCGGGGCTGACCGGAACGGAGCCGGGCCCGCGCGGAAGCGGGCCCGGCTCATCGGCCGTACGGACCGGGGCGGGGGTAAAGACCGGGACGGGGTACAGACCCATACCGCGCCCTCTCCCCCGCTCACCCGCTCGCCCCTCACCCGGTGCGTCACTCACCACGGGCGCCCCTCACCCGGTGCGTCACTCACCACGTGCGCCGCTCACCCGGCCGCGCGCAGCGCCTCGGCCAGGATCTCCGCACCCTCCTCGGCCTCGGCGACCGTGAGCGACAGCGGTGGGGCGATCCGCAGCACGCTGGTGTCGTGCCCGCCGCCCTTGCCGATGAGCAGCCCGCCCTCCCTGGCCGCTTCCAGTACGGCGGTGGCCGCCGCCGGATCGGCCTCCTCCGTGCCGGGTCTGACCAGCTCGACGCCGATCATCAGTCCCCGGCCGCGTACCTCACGTACACCGGACGCGCTCGCGCCGACGGCCCGCAGCCGCTCGATGAGCAGCCCGCCGACCCGCCGGGCGTTGCCCTGGAGGTCGTGCTCCAGCAGGTACGAGAGGTTGGCGGCCCCGGCCGCCATGGTGACCGGGGAACCGCCGAACGTCGAGATGGAGTTGGCGTCGAGGCAGTTCATGACCTCGGCGCGGGCCACGACCCCGCCGATCGACATCCCGTTGCCGATGCCCTTGGCGAAGGTGAGCAGATCCGGCGGGCCGTTCTCCGCGTGCGCCTGCCAGCCCCAGAAGTGGTCCCCGGTGCGGCCCCAACCGGTCTGCACCTCGTCGGAGATCCACAACACCCCGTGCCGGGACAGCACTTCACGGAACGCCGCGTACAGCCCGTCGGGCGGTGAGGTGAACCCGCCCACTCCTTGGACGGGTTCGGCGATCAGCGCGGCCGGCGCGCGGCTGTGACCGAGCAGGTCCTCCAGGTCGGCGACGCACGCCGCGATGAACTCCGCGTCGGTGAGGTGTGCGTACGGGCCCCGGGTGCGGACGCCGCCGTGCACGTACAGCGTCTGGAGCGGCGACAGACTCGTCGGCGACCAGGCGGCGTTGCCGGTGATGGAGACGGCGGAGAACGATCTGCCGTGGTAGCTGTTGCGCATGGCGAGGACCTGGTTGGACCTTCGGTACGCGGTGGCGAGGAGGAGCGCCGTGTCGTTGGCCTCGGTGCCCGAGGTGGTGAAGAAGACCCGGGCGTCGGGGATGCCGGAGAGCGCGGCGATCCGTTCGGCGAGTTCGACCGCCGTCCGGTTGAGGTAGAGCGTCGAGGTGTGGATGATCCGCCCGGCCTGTTCGGCGACCGCTTCGGTCACCTCGGGCAGGGCGTGGGCGGTCATCGTGGTGAGGATGCCGCCGAAGAAGTCGAGGTAGCGGCGGCCTTCCGCGTCCCAGACGTGCCGCCCCTCGCCATGGGTGAGCTCCAGGGGCTGCCGGTAGTAGAGGGCGAGCCAGTCAGGGCTGACGGCCAGATGGCGCTGGTGCAGACCGCTCATGGCTCGATCAGCCCCTCGTACGCGTCGGGGCGTCGGTCCCGGTAGAACGCCCATTGCCGCCGCACCTCGTCGATGAGGCCGAAGTCCAGGTCCCTGACCACCAGTTCCTCCTCCGTGTCGGAGGCCACCTCGCCGACGAACTGCCCGCGCGGGTCGACGAAGTAGCTGCTGCCGTAGAAGTCGTTGTCGCCGTACTCCTCCTGGCCGACCCGGTTGATGGCGGCGACGAAGTACGCGTTGGCGACGGCCGACGCGGGCTGTTCGAGCTGCCAGAGATGGCCGGAGAGACCGCGCGAGGTGGCGGACGGGTTGTACACCAACTGAGCACCGTTGAGCCCGAGTTGGCGCCAACCCTCGGGGAAGTGCCGGTCATAGCAGATGTAGACGCCGACCGCGCCGACGGCGGTGTCGAACACCGGCCATCCCACGTTGCCCGGCCTGAAGTAGTACTTCTCCCAGAACCCCTTGAGCTGCGGGATGTGGTGCTTGCGGTACTTCCCGAGGTACGTGCCGTCGGCGTCGATCACGGCGGCGGTGTTGTAGTGGAGGCCGGGCCGCTCGATCTCGAAGACCGGTACGACCACCACCATGCCGGTCTCCCGGGCCAGGTCCCGCATCCGCCGGACGGTCGGCCCGTCGGGCACCGCCTCGGCCCAGCGGTAGTGCTCGGGCTCCTGCACCTGGCAGAAGTAGGGGGCGTTGAACACCTCCTGGAAGCCGATGACCCGCGCACCCCGGCGAGCGGCCTCACGGGCGTGTTCCTCGTGTTTGGCGATCATGGATTCCGTGTCGCCGGTCCAGGTCGCCTGGACGAGTGCGGCGCGTACGACATGAGACATGAGCTGCTCCTTCGACGCGGCGTCAGAGAGCCTCTACGCGGTTCCACGCACCTGGACGGGGTGCGTAGGAGGAGAACGTAAGCCCCGCCACAGACCGGGGCAAGACCATCGCCGTCGAACCGGCGCGGTGCTCACGATTCCTACCCGAGCGGTCGACACGGCCGCCGCCACCCGGGCGGGCGCGTGGTTCGCCCGGGGCCTGCGCCGGTCATCCGGCCAGCGCCACGGTGTCCGGCTCGGGCGCGCAGCGGGCCAGCAGTTCGTCCATCGAGAGGCCGAGCGCTCCCGCCAGCGCGGCGACGGTGAAGAAGGCCGGGGTCGGGGCCCGGCCCGTCTCGATCTTGCGCAGCGTCTCGGCGGAGATCCCGGCGCGCGCCGCGATCTCGACCATGCTGCGCCCGGCGCGCGCCTCACGCAGCAGCCGTCCGAGCCGCTCGCCGCGACGGTGCTCTTCCGGGGTCAGTGGGGTGCGAACCATGCCGTCATTCTAATACCACCTCGACCGGTATAGTAATTGGCATGGTGCAACTCAAGACGGACACATCCATCGAAGCGATGCGCGAGGCCGGCCGGGTCGTGGCCCGACTGCTCGCCGCAGTACGAAAAGAGGCGAGGACCGGCGTCACACCCCGCGATCTCGACGAGGTCGCGCGAGGCGTCCTGCGCGAGGCGGGCGCGGGTTCACCCTTCCTCGACTACCACCCGGGGTTCGCCCCCACCCCCTTCCCTGCGGTGATCTGCGTGTCGGTCAACGACGCGATCGTGCACGGCGTCCCGGGCGACCGGCGGCTGAGCGACGGCGATCTGGTGAGCGTCGACGCCGGGGCGACCCTGGACGGCTGGGTCGGCGACTCCGCGATCAGCTTCACCGTGGGGCGGGCCCGCCCGGACGACACCCGGCTGATCGACACGGCGTACGCGGCGCTGGAGGCGGGCATCGCGGCGGCGGTGGTCGGCAACCGGATCGGCGACATCTCCCACGCGGTCGGCACGGTCTGCCGGGGCGCGGGTTACGGAATCCCGGAGGGTTTCGGCGGCCACGGCGTGGGCCGGTCGATGCACGAGGACCCGGCCGTCCCCAACGAGGGACGACCGGGACGCGGCATGCCGCTCCGGCACGGAATGGTGCTGGCGATCGAGCCGATGCTGATCGCCGGCGGCCGGGACGCGTTCCACCCGGACCGGGACGGCTGGACACTGCGCGCGTCGGACGGAAGCCGCGCCGCGCACGCCGAGCACACGGTGGCGGTCACCGCCGACGGACCACGCGTCCTCACGGCGCTCTGACCCGGGCGCCGCGAGCGCTCAGTTGTTCCGGAGGAACTTCCCGGCGAGGTCTTCCCCGGCGGTGACGGCGGCGGCGTGGTCCTCGATCGGTGACGCCTTCGAGTCCTTGAACAGGATGTAGGTGACGTCGGAGTCGGTGCCCCCGGTCCTCGGGTCGGGGTCGATGCCGAGTGCCTTGGCGGTGGCGTACGACGCCTCGCCGATGATCTTGTCGGGGCCGGTGTCGCCGACGACGGCGTACACGACCTTGTTCTTGTGGATGACGGCGACGACGCCGCCGCCCTTGATGCCGGCGCTCGCGTAGTCCCAGATGCCGCTGGCGCTCGGCACGACGACGTACGGCAGTTTCTCGGCGTTCAGCGGTTTGCCGCCCGAGGTGTGGAACGCGGTGTCGTCCTGGAACCACGGGTCGGTGTCCTTGTTGCAGGCCGCGGTGACCTGGCCGTCGCAGTCGACGTCCAGGTCGGCCTTCCAGAACACCGCGCCGTTCTTGCCGCACACCGGCACGGTCGCCGGGGCCTCCCGGTCCGTGCGGTACTTGCCGTCGGAGATCTGCGAACAGGACGACACCCTGGCGAGCAGGGCGGCCGCGCCGACCGATCCCTCCTGGACTCCGGCGGCGGTCCGAGCGGCGGTCTCCGCGTCGGCGGGGAGGGCGGCGGTGGCGAGCAGGGCCGCTCCGAAGGCGGCGGTGAGGGCGAGCGTTCGAGTACGCACGGGGGTTGCCCTTCCATCAGGAAACCTTCCTGTCGAATGGTCAAGATCCCGCTCCGGACCGGCCCCCGTCAAGGCTCCGGGGCTCGCGCACCGCGAATTCACCGCGATGAACGGGCCCCGGACGTACGCTTGTTGACGATCCGTCGTTACTTCTCGCTCGGATGTACGACCATGGCCGAACCGCCGCCGCGGCGGACGGTCTCCGCCGCCGCCAGCCACCGGCCGTCCGGCAGCCGCTCCACGCCTGTCGCCGCCCCGATCTCCGGGTTCAGCCTGAAGACATGCCCCAGCGCCTCCAGCCGGCCGCGCGACGGGCTGTTCCACAGCGCCGGCTCGATCTCCGTCGTGGGCGAGTTGCGCTGGCTGGCGCGCGGCGCCGCGATGGCGTCGACCAGCGGCAGCCCCCGGTCGATCCGGCCGGTCAGCGACTGGAGCACGGTCGTGATGATGGTCGCGCCGCCCGGTGACCCCAGGGCCAGCACCGGCTTGCCGTGCCTCAGCACGATGGTCGGCGAGATCGACGACCTCGGCCGCTTCCCCGGACCCGGCAGATTCGGGTCGTGCACCGCCGGATTCGCGGGGGCGAACGAGAAGTCGGTCAGCTCGTTGTTGAGCAGGAAGCCGCGCCCCGGCACGGTGATGCCGCTGCCTCCGGTCTGCTCGATGGTCAGCGTGTACGCGACGACGTTGCCCCACCTGTCGGCCACCGTCAGATGCGTGGTGTTCTCCCCCTCGTACGTCGTCGGGGTGGCCGTCGTGCCCCGTGCGCACGTCCCGGGCCGACGCGGGTCGCCGGGTGCCAGCGGACTGGTCAGCACCGCGTCGTCCCTGATCAGGCAGGCCCGCGAGGCGGCGAACCGCCTGCTGAGCAGCCCCTGGGTCGGTACGTCCTCGAACGCCGGGTCGCCGACCCACCGGCCCCGGTCGGCGAACGCGATCCTGCTCGCCTCGATGTAGCGGTGCAGGTACTGGGTCTCGCTCGCCCTGGAGAGGTCCGTGGACCCCAGGATGTTGAGGGCTTCACCGACGCTCGTACCGCCGGACGACGAGGGGGCCATGCCGTACACGTCCAGGCCCCGGTAGCCGACCTTCGTGGGTGTCCGCCGCAGCGCCCGGTAGGACCGCAGGTCGGCGGCGGTCAGCTTGCCGGGCCGCACCACGCGCGCCGAGCCGGGGGCGACCGGGGGTTTGCGCACGGTCCGCACGATGTCGTCGGCCAGCTCTCCCCGGTAGAGCGCACCCATCCCCTCACGCCCCAGCGTCTCGTACGTCCGGGCCAGGTCCGGGTTCTTCAGGACGGAGCCGACCGCGGGCGGCGCGCCGCCCGGCAGGAACAGCTCGGCGGTGGCCGGGAAGTCGGCGAACCGTGCCTGGTTGTCCGCGGTCTGCGAGCGGAACGTGCTGTCGACGACGAATCCCTCGCGGGCGATCCGCTCGGCCGGTTTCAGCACCTGCCGCAGCGAGCTGCTGCCCCAGGCGTCGAGCGCGGTCTGCCAGGTGGCGGGGGTGCCGGGGGTGCCGACGCCCAGCCCGCTGGTGACGGCGTCGTCGAAGGGGATCGGCTTGCCGTTCTCCAGGAAGAGCGACGGGTCCGCGCCGCGCGGCGCGGTCTCACGGCCGTCGATCGTCCGCACGGTGCCCGTGCGGGCGTCGTAGTAGACGAAGTACCCGCCGCCGCCGAGACCCGCCGAGTACGGCTCGGTCACGCCGAGGGCCGCGGCGGTCGCCACGGCGGCGTCGACGGCGTTGCCGCCGTTGCGCAGCACTTCGACACCGGCCGCCGACGCGTCCGCGTCCACGCTGGAGACCGCTCCCCCGTACCCCACCGCGACGGGGCGCTTGGCGGGTGGGGCGGCCGGTGGAGCGGCGGAGGCCGCCGGGGCGGCGGCCCCGAGCGAGGCCAGGACGGCGAGAACGCCTAAGAACGACACATTCCGCGCGACGGGACGTCGCATGCGCACCTCCAGTGCAGGATCGTCCGCGCAGGGTAACGCCGCCGCGCGCGGTGCGTCAGGACCGCCTCGGACGAGAATCCGTGCGCTTTTCGCCGTACCCGTCCGGACCGGCCGCGCCCGCGGCAGGGTGCCCGGCCGGAGCGGCGCCCCGTCGTGTGGTTTCACGGCGTGGGGCCGCTCCGGCCGGTGAGCCGGCCGGCCCACCCCGGGTGCGGCTCCCGGCAGGCTCTGCCGGTCACGGCACGAGTGATCGACACCGTCGATCCGCTGTGCGCCGAGCACGACCCGACCGGCGTGCAGCTGACCTTCCCCCGGCCTTCGGGAACCTGACGTGCTGTCCGGTCCCCGCTGGCGGGAGGTGATCTCCGGCTGCCGCCGGGCGGGCACTGCTCCTTCAGCTACTGCGCTCCCGGCAGCAGCGTTCCTGGGTCGGCCGGTGCGACACCCACGGCCTCCGTCCTCGGACTGCGCCGCTGCCGCTTGGCCACCCAGGTGGCGAACCAGGAGAGCAGCATGCACATCCCGATGTAGATCGGCGAGATCACCATCACCACGGGGATGAAGGGAAGATCGTAGTCGAGATTCGACGCGATGAGTTTGCCCGCGTGGAGGAATTCCTCGTAGGTGATCAGGTAGCCGAGCGAGGTGTCCTTCAGCGCGACCACCAACTGGCTGATGATGGTGGGCATCATGGCCCGTACCGCCTGAGGGGCCAGTACGTGCGCGGTGACCTGGGTCTTGCGCAGGCCCAGGGCGTAGGCGGCCTCGCGCTGGCCGCGGTCCACGGAGTTGATGCCGGTACGGAACACCTCGGCGAGCACCGAGCCGTTGTAGAGCGTCAGTCCGGTGACCAGCGCGGGCAGCGGCTGGACCTTCAGGGCGACGAACACGAAGAAGATCATCACCAGTACGGGCATGGCGCGGAAGAACTCCACGAGAACCGTCGAGACCAGGCGCAGCGGGCGGTGCGCGGAGAGCCGTCCGACGGCAAGCAGCGCGCCGAGGGCCAGGGAGAGCACGGCGGCGTACGCGAATGCCTTGAGGGTGTTGCCGAGTCCGCGCAGCAGGAGTTCCTGGATGCCCTTGTACTCGAACGGTGCCCACTTCCGGCCCTCGAACTGGCCGGTGTCGACGAGTAGCTGGACGGCCCAGCCGATCAGGCCGAGGATCACGACCGACGCGGCGATCCCGTACAGGAAGTGGCGTCTGCGGGTGAGCGGGCCCGGGATGTCGTACAGCGCGGTCGCGGCGGGCGCCGAGGGTGCGGAGCGGGTCACCGGGCCGTCCCCCAGCGGCGCTCCAGCACGGCGAACAGCCCGCTGATGGTGAGGGTGATGATCAGGTAGCCGAGGGCGATCCAGACGAAGGCCCAGATGATGCTGTAGCCGAGTTCGTTGAGGGTCTTGTAGGTGCCGAGCAGTTCGGTCACGCTGAACGCCCCGGCGATGGCCGAGTTCTTGGCGAGGGCGATGAGTGTCGAGCCGATCGGCGGGACGACCGAGCGGAACGCCTGTGGCAGCACCACGGCGCTGAGGGTCTGTCCGAAGGTCATACCCAGGCTGCGGGCGGCTTCTCCCTGTCCGGTGGGCACGGTGTTGATGCCGGAGCGGACCACCTCGCAGATGAACGCCGAGGTGTAGCAGCCGAGTGCGAGGACCGCGAAGAGCTGGAACGGCAGGACCAGTCCGAAGCGCGGCAGCCCGAGGAGCACGGCGAAGAACAGCAGCGTCAGGGGGGTGTTGCGCAGCACCGTCACCCAGGCCGTGCCGAGTGCCCGGAGCGCCCTGACGGGGGCGACCCGGAAGGCGGCCATCAGGAAGCCGAGGACCATCGCCAGGGCCGAGGCGTAGACGGTGAGTTCGAGGGTGCCGAGGAAGCCCTTGCCGTAGAGCGAGAAGTTGTCGGTGAGTACGTCCATGGTGTGGCCGGCCTCCTCAGTTCGCCGGGTAGCGGTCGATGTGCGGCGGCCTGGGGACGGGCGCTCCGGAGAGCCCCAGGGTGGCCTTGAAGGCCCGCCGCCAGTCGCCGTTCCTCTCATGGGCGGCGAGTGCGTCGTCGAGGGCGAACCGCAGTGCGTCGTCACCGCGTGGGACGCCGATGCCGTACGGCTCCTGGGAGAACGGTTTGCCGACCACCTTCATCTCGTCGGGCGCCTTGGCGGCGAAGCCGAGCAGGATGGCGTCGTCGGTGGTGACGGCGTCGACCTGGTAGGTGAGCAGGTTGTCCACGCAGATCGAGTACGTGTCGTAGGAGACGAGGCGGGCCTTGGGGTAGTCGGCCGCGATGCGCTGGTACGGGGTCGATCCGGCGGCCGAGCAGACCGTCCTGCCCGCCAGGTCCTGCGGGCCCTTGATGTCGTTCTCGTCCGTGCGTACCAACAGCCCCTGGCCCGCGAGGTAGTAGGGTCCGGCGAAACCGACGAGCTTCTTGCGCAGGGCGTTGACGGTGTAGGTGCCGACGTAGTAGTCGATCTGGCCGTTCTGGAGCGCGGTCTCGCGGTTGGCCGACGCGATGGTCCTGAACCGTACGCTCCCCGGCCCGAAGCCGAGCGAGGCCGCCATCATCCTGGCGATCTCGATGTCGAATCCGGAGTAGCCGCCACCGGCCGGGTCCTTCTCGCCGAGGTAGGGCTGGTCCTCCTTGGCGCCGACGACCAGGTGACCACGGCCGCGCGCCGTGCGCCAGGTCGGCGAGTCCGGAAGCCGGAATCCGGTGTCGACCCGGTAGCGCGGCAGTTGGTCGGTCTTCGGGCCCTTCACGGGCGGGCTGCCGTCCTTGCCGCAGCCCGCCGCGAGCGCGGTCGTCAGCAGGCACAGGAGCGCGCCCAGGACTCTTCTCGTACGTGACACGGGACCTCCCGTCAGTGCTTGAGGATCTTGGACAGGAAGTCCTTGGCCCGGTCGCTCTCCGGGGCGGTGAAGAACTCCTCCGGGGTGCGGTCCTCGACGATCCGGCCGTCGGACATGAAGACGACCCGGTTGGCGGCGGACCGGGCGAAGCCCATCTCGTGGGTGACGACGACCATCGTCATGCCGTCCCGGGCGAGCTGCCGCATCACCTCCAGCACCTCGTTGATCATCTCGGGGTCGAGCGCCGACGTGGGCTCGTCGAAGAGGAGGGCCTTCGGGTCCATGGCGAGGGCGCGGGCGATGGCCACCCGCTGCTGCTGGCCGCCGGAGAGCTGGGCGGGGAACTTGTCCGCGTGCTGGGCCAGCCCGACCCGCTCCAGGAGTTCCCGGGAGCGCCGGTCCGCCGCGTCCTTCTTCCGTTTGCGGACCTTGAGCTGGGCGAGCGAGACGTTGGCCAGCACCGTCTTGTGCGCGAACAGGTTGAACGACTGGAAGACCATGCCCACTTCGGCCCTGAGCCGGGCGAGCCCCTTGCCCTCCTCGGGGAGTGGTCTTCCGTCGATGGTGATGCGGCCGGACTCGATCGTCTCAAGTCTGTTGACCGTGCGGCAGAGCGTCGACTTGCCCGAGCCCGACGGGCCGATGACGACCACCACCTCCCCGCGCCCGACGGTGAGATCGATGTCCCGCAGTACGTGCAACTCGCCGTAGAACTTGTTGACGTCCCGCAGCTCGATCAACGGATCGACGGCCATACGCTGCCCTACCCACTCTCAGCTGTGTCGAGGTCAGCGCAAACTATCCAGCCGGGAAAGGGACTTCACGCTCGACACGCACAAATGGGGCATAAGGCATTTAATCTGGGCGAGGCACCTGGGTCATCCTTCGGCCGACTCCGCGTAGACCTGGGACAGCTCGGGGCTGCCCGACATCGCCCAGTCGAGACCGGCCTCGACGACGTCGATCTCCCGGCCGGAGACGAGCCGCACCACGGGCTGACCGCTCGGCCAGATGTGCCAGACAGCGCCCGGGACCGTACGGACCAGAATCGTGCCGAGATAGAGGCCCGCGTCGTTGCCGAGCCACGGCAGTTCCTCGGGGTCCTCGCGCCAGCTCGGCGGCAGCTGGTCCAACGCCGTCAACGAGGCCGGTGTGTCGTCGAGTTCGAGTCCGCGCTGCGCCGCCCGCACCCGGAGCAGTTCACATTCGGAGAGCAGTTCGACGACGCCCTCGGGGTCCGCTTCGACGGCGGCGGCGAGCGCCGCGCCACGCGTACCGTCGTGCCGCTTACGCCAGTTGTCCAGGAAAGGGATGTGCATGCCACTCAGGGTCGCATCCTCTCCGGTGCGCACACCACAGGGCACCCGTCGCGAACCCCCGTGTCGCACCGCACCGGCCTCAAGGACGCCGGAGCCGGACGGGTCCGGCCCGCGGCAGGGCAGGGAGCGGCCGGCCCCGCATCGCACCGGGGGCCGATCCCGCGCCGCACCTGCCCGGCACCGGGGTGGAGGCGGGGGCGGGCCGGAACCCGGTTGCGCGCGCTTCGCCGGTACGCCCGGGTCCGACCCCACACCCCACCGATCCATATATGCGTATTGTCATATATTGACAGGGTTCATTCGCCGCAATGAGAGCTAGGAGCTCGGCATGGGTGAGGAAAGCGCCATGGACAAGATCAAGGGCAAGGCGAAGGAGGCGGCCGGGAAGGCGACGGGCAACGACCGGCTCAAGTCCGAGGGCCGGACCGACCAGGCCAAGTCCAAGGCCAAGGGAGCCGCGGACGACGCCAAGGGCCGCGTCGAGGGCGTCAAGGACTCGCTGAAGAACCGCGACGACTCCTGAGTCCACGGGCGGGGACGGGCGGCCCTCCGGGGGCGCCCGTCCCCGCCCGCTCACCCGTTCGGCGGCCCGGGATCAGAGTTCCAGGTCGACGACGACCGGAGCGTGGTCCGAGGCGCCCTTGCCCTTGCGCTCCTCGCGGTCCACGAAGCTGTCCTTGACCGCCCCCGTGAACGGGGCGTTGCCGTAGACCAGGTCGATCCGCATGCCCCTGTTCTTCGGGAAACGCAGCTCGCGGTAGTCCCAGAAGGTGTACGGGTGGTCGTACTTGAGCGGACGCGGCACCACGTCCGCCAGTCCCTCCGCGCGGAGGGTCGCGAGGGCGGCGCGCTCGGCGGGGGTGACATGGGTGGCACCCTCGAACAGGGCCGGGTCCCACACGTCCTCGTCGGTCGGCGCGACATTGAAGTCACCGAGCACCGCGAACGGCGACGCACCGGCCGCGTCCACGGCGACGGCCTTCTGGAGGGCCGCCAGCCAGCGCAGCTTGTACGCGTAGTGCTCGTGCTCGACCTCACGGCCGTTCGGCACGTACACCGACCAGACCCGGACCGGGCCGCAGGTCGCCGAGATGGCCCGAGGCTCCTCGATCCCGTCGTAGTCGGGCCCGTCGGGCAGGCCGGTGACGACATCGGTGAGGCCGACCCGGGACAGCAGTGCCACGCCGTTCCACCGGCCCGTGGCGTTGACCGCGGACTCGTAGCCCAGCTCGCGCAGCCGGTCGGCCGGGAACTGTTCGGCCGTGCACTTGGTCTCCTGAACGCACAGCACGTCCGTGCCGGTGCGCTCCAGCCAGGCCAGCAGCCTCGGAAGCCGGGCGGTGATCGAATTGACGTTCCAGGTGGCGATGCGCATGGCTCCCAACCTAGCGGCTCCCACTGACAGCCGGTCTCCGGCCACCGCCCCCGCCGGTCAGAGGCCGGTCGAGTCCCCCGGGTCCAGCCGCCCGTGGCCGGCGCCGCCGAGCTTGCCGATCTGGGCGTCGTAGAGGGGACGGGCGAGGTCGGTGAGCAGGGCGTCGTGGATGTCGATGGCGCGTCGCGGCCGGACCTCGCGCACGTAGTCGATGACCTCCGAGATCTTGTTCCAGGGGGCCATGACGGGCAGCATCAGCGTGTCCACGGCCCGGTCGGGGACGGTCAGCGCGTCACCCGGGTGGAACACCGAACCGTCCACCAGGAAACCGATGTTGGTGATCCGGGGAATGTCCGGGTGGATCACCGCGTGCAGTTCGCCGTGCACCTGTACGTCGAATCCGGCGACGGAGAACGCGTCGCCGTGGCCGACGGTGTGGACCCGGCCGGGGAAAGCCGCCGAGAGCCGTTCGGCGACGCTGCGCAGGGTCCAGATCTCGGTGGCCGCAGACGCCTCCAGGCCCGCGCGCAGCCGGCCCTCGTCGAAGTGGTCGGCGTGCTCGTGCGTCACCAGGATCGCGTCGGCGCCGACCGCGGCGTCCTCCTCGGAGAACCCGCCCGGGTCGATGACGAGGACGCGTCCGTCCTTGGCCAGACGGACGCAGGAGTGCTTCTTCTTCGTGAGCGTGAGGCCCGTGGGCGCGGAGGGCGCCCCGGGCCCGGTGGGTGAACCGTCGTGGACTGCGTTCATGTGTTCCATCCTGCTACGCATCCGGCGCGGTTTCCTCCTGGATCACTGTCCGGGCGATCCCGAACGCGGCGCCGGCCGCCGCGATGCCGCAGTACACGGCGGTCTGGAGAAGGACTTCCTTGATCTCGTCGGGGCTGAGCCCGTTGCGGAGCGCGGCGCGGACGTGCGTGGCCAGGTCGTCCAGATGACCGGACGCCACCAGCGCGGTCAGGGTCACACAACTGCGGGTGCGGCGGTCCAGCCCGTCACGCGCCCAGACCTCTCCCCAGGCGTAGCGGGTGACGAGGTCCTGGTAGTCGCCGGTGAAGTCGTCCGGGGTGGTGTCGGCCCGGTCCGCCCAGTTGTCGCCGAGCACCTCGCGGCGCACCCGCGTACCGCTCTCGTACGGGTCCGGGCGGCCCGGTTCCACCGTGGAGGGCCGGTCGGCGGCGGACGTGATCTCCTCGACCGGCGCCACCGGGGCGACGATTCCGGGGGCCGGGGGCGCGGGGGGTACCGGGGCGACGGGCGGCGCAGGGAGGACGGGCGGCGAGGGGAGGGAGGGCGGCGCCGGGACGGCCGTCGGGGTGGCCTGCCAGGCGGCGGAGAAGTGGGTGAGCAGCAGGTCCGTGACGGCGGCCGGCTGTTCGACGGGGGCCAGATGTCCCGCGCCGGGCACCAGGGCCAGCCGCGCGTCAGGGATGCCCGCGACGAGGGTGCGGGCATCGCCGGGCCCGGTGACCTGGTCCTCGGCGCCGACCAGCACCAGGGTGGGCGGGCTCACGCGGGCGAGTTCGGTGCGGATGTCGAAGGCGGCGAGCGCTTCGCACGCGGCGATGTAACAGCCCGGGTCGGTGGTCCGGACCATCTGGACGGCCCATTCGACGATGGCCGGCTGGGCGGCGGCGAAGCCGGGCGTGAACCAGCGCTCGGGGGCGGCGCGGGCCATCGGTTCCATCCCGTTGGCCCGGACGGTCGCGGCCCGCCCGAGGAACTCGTCGGCGGTGGCGAACCGGGGCGAGGTGGCCACCAGGGCCAGCGAGGCGAGCCGGTGGGGGTGGCGGAGGGCCAGGTCGGCACCGATCGCGCCACCGATGGAGCAGCCCAGGTACCCGAACCGCTGGATGCCGAGGCCGTCGAGCGTGGCGATCAGCCGGTCGCCGAGAGCCGCGACGGACCCGGCGGGGTGGGCGGGGGCGCCGCCGTGGCCGGGCAGGTCGAAGCGGAGGACCCGCCAGTGCTGGGACAGCTCGGGGACCTGGCGGTCCCACATGTGCCATGTGGTACCGAGGGAGGGTCCAAGGACCAGCCAGGGGGCGCCTTCGGGCCCGTCTACCTGGTACTTCATCGTCTGCGTCTCTGTGTCACTCACGCGTCTCACGCTCCCACATCTCACAATTTCTCACGCACCCCGCCCTCTGCCATGACGAGACCACTCCAAGTCTGAGCGGCCCCCCGCAGGTCTTCGACGTTCGGCTTGACGTACCACTTCTTGGTGGTCTTGACGTTAGTGTGTCCCGCCCATCGAGCCAAGATGTGATCCTTCACCCCGTTGTCAGCGAGATAAGTGAAGCATGACGCACGTGCGTCATGGAGACGCACTCGACGCAGCAACACAATCGTCATGAGCAGATATGCCCGTGTGCGGAGTTGCTTGGTGGTGAGGACTGCCCCGATTTCGTTCACGGCCATATGGCAGGAGTCGACGTAGTCCGCACCCAGCGCCAGCCTCTCGGCCGCCTGAATCGCCTTGAACCACCGGAGAGCGGTGGCCACCATCGTGGGCAACGGGAGTGCTCTTTCACTCACCATCTGACTTGGTGTCCTTCTCCGCCACGATCAGATTCCCATCATTGTTCGGGTGTTGGCGATCAGGAGGGTTTCGTTCTCCAGGTCGATATCCTCCCAGCGCATTCCGCAGACTCCTGCCGGACGGAGGCCCATGAGCGAGAGCGGCAGCGGAGCATCGAGCCGATCCGACTGCATTGCCTCAACGAACTGCTGGACTTCGGCAACATCCCACGGTGGAACTACTTCCTTGGCCTTCCGCTCCGTTTTGCGCGCCTTGCGCGGGATATGCAGATTCGCTGCTACGTTCATAGTGACAAGCCTTTTCGTGACGGCTCGGTTCAAAGCGTCTTTGAGCCGAGCAAGCGTTATGTACACGGATGTCACGCTGAGCGGAGTTCCGGCACGCTCACCACGAATGCGTCACTCTTGAGATACCACAGCATCCACGCTTCTACGTCTCCTTCGGTCAAGTCCTGCAACCGAATGTGACCGAGTCGCGGACGGCACCTGTCGAGGCTTACCCGATAGTTGTAGATGGTGGTCGGCTCCAGATCCTCGTTCTTCTCCTCAAGCCACATGTCGAGCCATTTCCCGACTGTCAGCTTGTTGGGGGCAACGAAGCTTCCCGTATCCCGCTCGTTTTCGATACGGGGTATCTCCGCCTTTACTTCCTTCGACGTGCCCTTACAAGGGTGATCAATGGAATGAATGGGTTCATATCAGGCCAAGTTCATGGTTCCATCCGGCCTATCACCCCAGAGCGATCGTCAGCTGGGCGGCCTGAGCCGACCCAGCACCGTCTGCTGTTCTCGTCGGCCACTGCAGGCCGACCGCCCCATCACCGCTTCGTCGACTGCCGCACGGGCTACCGACCTTTGCGGGGCGGTGGCATCTTCGGGAGGAGCTCCCACAACGGGCGCCCGCCGCTGGCCCAGGTCGCGAGGGTGCGCCTGTCGGCGAGGTGCATGTGCAGCTGCTGGGCCAAGGGTGCGCAGCGGGTGGTGAAGCGGCCGTTGGTCACGACCAGGACGACGTCGGCGCCGTAGAGCTGGCGAGCGGTGCCGTTGACGCGCTGGAGATCGGGGGTGCCGACGGCCGAGCCGCGGTCGCCGTCCTTGCGGTGCTTGCACTGGATGACCCAGGTCCGGCCCAGCGGGTCGGTGGCCAGGACGTCCGCGCCGTTGTCCCCGGCCCCGCCGATCTGCCGGGCATCGGCGCAACCGTCGCGGAGCATCAGGTCGCGGACCGCGTATTCGAAGTCGCGGTGGTGCAGGGCATCCAGCTGCGACAGCCCGTACCGCAGAGCCTGCTGCCGTACCCGGTCCCACGCCTGCTGCTGGCGGTACCGGTGGCCCCAGACCGTCCCGCCGACAGCGGCGAGGGCCCCGAGTACGACCAGCGCCCACCAGTTCACCAGCAGCCAGGAGACCACCGCCCAGACCAGCGCGAGGCCTGCGACGGCACCGAACCCGAACAGGAGCAGCTGGGTGTCGCGGTGCTGCTGCCGGCGCGAGCGGCGGCGGCGCGGGGGTGCGCTGCGGCGTGCGGGGCGGCGTGCCGCGGGTCGGCGGCGGGGTGGTGGGCGGCGGTTGGCCATCGGGCGCGCTCCGGTTTCAGCGGGAGGAGTCGGTGACGCCGGAGGCGAGCTGGCCCAGGAAGTCGCCGATGCCCTCACCCAAAGGGGTCGGAGCGATGACGACGCCGAGAGCGAGCACGATGATCACGGTCAGCTTCTCGTCGTTCCGGCTCCGGGACTGAGTGCGCCGACGTAACCGCAGCAGGACGATGACGGCAAGCAGCACTCCCACATGGATCGTCAACACGTTCTTCCGCCCCCGGATCACCCTCGGTCTCGATTCGATCCCTGTGTATCCGCATCCCTCGTACCGCGCCTCAAGGTCACCGGATGATGACGCAAAGAGACCGTTTGGCTGGATCAGTACAACAAACCGCAGGTAGCGCGCAGAACGGCCGCACGGGCGCTGGGGCCGGGGGAAGGTCCGCCGTGGCACAGCAGGAGGCCCTCACCGCGATCGGTGAGTGCCTCCTGCTGTTCAGAGTGCGGTGGTGAAGCCCCAGTCCGGCCGGACCACTGGCAACGGCCCCGGACCACACCTTCCTGCCGGGCCGCCTCGCCGCCCCGTGCTCGGCTCGACGCGGGTCCTCGGTGTAGGCGTGCCGTTAACGAGCGCCGAACCAACCGACAAGTAACCCACGAGTAACTTCTAGGGTTTCATGGCCGCGGTCTTCTTCGGCTGACGGGGGACGGCTGTCTCGCGTTCGAGGTGCCCGTAGACCGTGGAGCGGGGGACGTCGAACATGTCGGCGATCTGCTGGACGGTCTTCTCCCGCTCGCCGTGGAGCCGTTGGGCGGGCGCGGCCTGGTCCTCGGTGAGCTTCGGCCGGCGCCCGCCGACCCGCCCCCGGGTCCGCGCGGAGGCGAGCCCGTCGTTCGTGTTCGCCACGATCAGTTCGCGCTGGAGCTCCGCCAGTACGGACAGCATCCCGAACATGGCGCGGCCCTCCATGGCGGCGGTGTCGATGCCCTGCTCGATGAGATGCAGGCCGATCCCGCGCTCGCGCAGCTCGGCGCCGTGGGTGACCGGGTACAGGACGGAGCGGGAGAGCCGGTCGAGTCGGGTCACCTTCAACGTGTCGCCCTCGCGCAGCAGCTGCATGACGAGATCGAATTCGGGGCGGGAGGCTTTCGCGCCGCCGGCGATGTCGACGTGGACGTTGTCGCGGTCGACGCGGTGGCGGAGTAGTGCGTCGATCTGATGATCGAGGTTCCGGTCGACTGTCGATGTGCGGCAGTAGCCAAGAAGTATTGTCGGAAACTACCTCAATGACCGTTCGCCGACGTTGATTTCCGACGCGAGTTGCCGACAGCGCCCACTTGCGGGTCCGTGATCGCAGGGGCGAGTGCCGGCAGACGTTCGTCTGCCGGCACTCGCCCCTGGCCCGCCTGTCAGGTGGAGAGGTCTCGTGCGTGATGACGTATGGCGCGCCGCCCATGACGGAGCCGGGGCCGATGGGGTAGGGGCCTGCTGACTCGGGCACAGCAGGCCCGGTCGCACGGTGGCCTTACGTGACTGGCGGCAGCGGGGGTCCGTTGACGGCGCCTGGTGCGGGCAACTGGGCGGTGGAGTCCGCGTACTTGAGGAGGAGGCGTGCGAATTCGAGTCGCTCGGCTTCGGGCCAGTCGCGGGTGATGTATTCGAACGCCTGCCGCTGCTGATGGCGAAAACGGTCGAGGAGGGCGGTGCCTTCTTCGGTGAGGTGGAGCACGGTACGGCGGCCGTCCTGCTGCGAGGCCGCGCGGACCAGGTAGCCGTGCGAGATGCAGTCGCTCACCATGCGGCTGGCCACGGACGGGTCCACCAGGAGGTGGTCGGCAAGTCCGCCGACCGTCATCTCCGTATCCGCCTCGGTTGCCTCGTCGACGATGTTGAGGACCAGGTTGCGCTTGAGGTCCTTGGGTCCCACCGGGGGGTCGACCGGGGCCTGCATGGTGCGCCGCCTCAGCCGGGCGAAGGCCGTGCCGACGGCATCCAGCAGGGCCTGGCCTTGCGGCATGGAGGCATCCGTATTGGTCACTTCCGCAGCTTATCGCATGTACCTGCTAAGTTGCAGTTACATGCAGGTTCACATGGAATTGCAAGTTGCATTAATATGGCATCGCGGTGGGAGAAGAACTCGGCACCAGCGGAGCGACGGCCTGCCCGGAGGAGAGAGTCATGATCACAGCCATCATCAACGGCCGTGTGTTCGACGGCGAGCAGGTACTGGAGGACACCACCGTCGTGCTGAACGGCACGCGGATCGCTGCGGTCGGAGGTGAACCGCCCGCCGGGGCGGGCATCGTCGATGCCCGGGGCGGAACACTGCTGCCCGGCCTGCTCGACGCCCATGTGCACACCTCCGAAGAGGCACTCGCGCTAGCACTGCGGTTCGGGATCACCACCGAACTGGAGATGCAGGGCATGAACACCAAGCCCGGCCGCGCGCACATCACGGAGAACGACTCCCTCGCCGATGTCCGCTCCGCCGGGTTCGGCATCACTCCGCCCGGGGGCCACCCCAGCGAACTCATGCCGAAGGGCTTCAAGCCGGGGGGCCACAGCGGACCAGACGACCGGGGCAATCGGCCCGCGCCGCGCGAGATGCCCCTGATGCCGTTCTCCACCACGCCGGAAGAAGCCGTCGGCTTCATCCCCCAGCTCGTCGCGGCGGGCTCCGACTACATCAAGTTCATGGTCGACGACGGCAGCGTCGAGGGCCACCCCGGTCTGCCCATGCTCGACCAGGCAACCCTGACCGCCGGTGTCGCCGAGGCCCACCGGCACGGGATGCTGACCATCGCCCACACCCTGACCGTCGACGCGACACGGATGGCGATCGAGGCCGGCATCGACGGCTTCGCCCACCTGTTCATGGACCGGCCGCACACCGTCGAGATCATCGAACTCATCGCCGCCTCCCATGCGTTCGTCATCCCCTGCGTCGTCCTGAACGCCTCCATGATGGGCATCACCGGCTCGTCCCTCACCGAGGACCCACGCGTCGGTTCACGCCTCAACGAGGCCTGGACGAACACCCTGAACAGCAGCTACGACCGCTACCCGCAAGGCAAGCTGGAGGACGTCCTGGCCTCGGTCAAGGCCCTGCACGACGCCGGCGTCGAACTCCTTGCGGGCACCGACGCGGCTCCCATGCCACTGCCGTTCTTGGGCGGTGTAGTGCACGGCGCCAGCGTCCACCAGGAGCTCCAGTACCTCGTCCGGGCCGGCCTCACCCCGATCCAGGCCCTGCGCGCGGCGACCCTCACCCCGGCACGCCGCTTCGGCTTGGAGGACCGTGGCCGCATCGCCGAGGGCCTGCGGGCCGACCTGCTGCTCGTAAACGGTGACCCCACCACCACGATCAGCGACACCCTCAACCTGCGTGACGTATGGCGCCGCGGCACCCGCACCACACTCTCGGCCTCATAGAAACTCGCTCCCAGCGAACGACCGCTGCCCGCCACGGCCTCCGTGGTGGGCAGCCGTCTCGTGGCCACGCACCCGGCCTGACGCCGCACGGGAACACGCACGATGACTCAACCCTCCGCCGGAACCTGGACCGTTTCTCCGTCGTCCGCTGGCTCGTTGGGCTCGTCACCCAGACCCTCGCCCTGAGGTGGCCGGCCGGTAGAGGCCCCTCGTGCGGCCCTGGCTGGTGATGACGGTGATCTCGCACTCGATGATGCGGACTTCGAGGCCGCCGAAGCGGGAGAGACGGGAGCCGTCGTCGAAGTGGACCAGGACCGGGGGGGTTGCGGGCGGCCGAGATGCGGGCCCAGAAGGCGGCCTCGGTGGACGCGACGGCGGTCAGGAACGGATTGCCGGAGAAGCCCCGGTCGAGGAGGACGATCATTCCGGCGTGCAGGGAACGCGTCAGTCGCTTGCCGTAGGCGGTCTCGCCGCTGGAGCGGGGGCCGAAGGCGGCGTCCAGGACCGCGCGGGTGCCGCAGGCCACCAGCGCGGTCAGGCAGATCTGCGGGTAGCCGGAGGTCCCGTACTGGTTGGTGATCGAGCCCAGGCGGGCCCGGTGCAGTGGGCTGTCGGGGACGTCGAGGCAGGTGCCGTCGATCGCGACGGTCAGGCAGGCCCTTTTAATGGGCGCCGGCGGTACGGATCGCAGTCGCCGGCCCGCGCAACAGGTCGAACAGGGCCTGCATGGGACGCGCCCCCAGGCGGCTCCGGGCGTTCCAGAGCGCCGCACCGGTCACCTTCGCGACCGGTGTCGCCTCCAACGATGCGGTGAGCTTGCGCCAGACTGCCAGATAGCCGCAATCGTCGAAAAGGGCCGCGGCCAGCAGCAGGCAGACCACCACCCGTGCGGGGATCTTCCGCAGCCGTTGCTGGACCGCACCTGTTTCGACAAGGGCGGCACCGACCATCTCGAACGGGACGATCCGGGTGAGCTCCCCCGGATGCCCGGGAGCGAACAGGCCCTTGGCTACCGTGATGTCACTCGTGATGACACACTGATCGGACAGCGGAGCCTCCGGTGCTGTGAACGGCTGTCTTGGTCGACTGCCAGTTCTACCGGGGCTCCGCTTCTCACGTCCCGGATTACACCAGATCAGACCCCACGTGTTCGCGCCCCCCGAGCCGTAACTCCACGGCCTTGACCCAACGGCTCCTGTCCCCCTCACCACGACAGGCCCGGCACTGCCGGAACACTCGGGGTCCGGGAACGGGTTCCGCGGCGCGTACTCGTGACCGTCTCGACAGCGGGTCCTCGGAGCGTGCCCTCGCCAGGCCCCAGCACGTCCAGGGCGGGGACCTCCGGCGCCCGCGCCGGAGGAGGAGCGGGTGCGCCGGAGCAGCAGTGCTACGGGACGAGGACGAGGCGCTCGCTGGTCCGCTCGGTCCACGCCTGCGCGATCTCGGTCAGCGGTACCGCCCGGGCGCGGACGTCGAGGGCGCCCTCGGTGACCGCCTCGGCCAGCTCCGGCAGCTCGGCGATGAAGTCGCGGGGCGAGACCGAGCCGATGCCGCTGCCCAGGATCTGCAGACGCGCCGCACGCAGCGCCGCGGAGGGGACAGGAGCGGTCGCGCCGGCGATGGATCCGATCTGGAGCCAGGTCAGTGGGGCGGAGCGGTCAGCGCGGGCGGTGAGCATCGGGATCATGAAACCAGCGGCAGGCTCGCCCCACACGAAGTCGAGGACGACATCGACGTCGGCCGCGACCCCGGCCTCGTCGAAGGTGATCGTCCGGTCCGCGCCGAGGGCTTCCAGGGCCTTGAAACGGGTGGTGTCACGGCCTGCGGCGATGACGTGCGCGGCGCCGAACCGCTTCGCGATCTGGATCGCCATCCCTCCGGCGCTGCCGGTGGCACCGAGAATGAGCACGCGCCCGCCTTCACGGAAGGCGATGCGTCGACGCATCGCCACCCAGGAGGACATGCCCGGGTTCATCGCGGCGGCGATGCGGACCGGATCGACGTCGTCCGGCAGGAGCACGCTGCGACGGGCGTCGATCACGGTGCGCTCCGCGAACGTACCGAAATTCGTGTCGTCCAGGGCCGCGTAGCGAAGTCGTCCCGAACCGTCGCGCACGACACCGTCGACGCCGGGCACGAGCGGGAAGGTGCCGGCGCCGGAGTAGTGCGTGCCGCTCGCCTTCGCCCGGGTGAGGTGGTGCAGACCCGCGGCCAGGACCTCCACGAGCATGTCGTGCTCACCGGTGGCGACCGGATCGGGGTACTCGCCGTAGGCCGGCGGAGCGTCGGACGAGGTGATGACCGCAGCATGCATGAGGGGCTCCCACTCGGTTTAGTTTGCAGTGCCAATAGAATTTAGGATTATTGGTGATGCAAACAATGTCAAGTAGAGTGGTGCGTATGACCACTGACGACTCCACGGACGCCCTGGTCGACGGACTCGTGCGCAACGCGTTCCAGATCATGGGCGTGCTCACCCGCATCGGTGCCGAGCACGACCTGTCCCTCACCCAGCTACGGGTCCTCGGCATCGTCCGGGACCGGCGCCCCCGTATGAGCGACCTGGCGGCTTTCCTCGGGCTGGACAAGTCGACTCTCTCCGGTCTCATCGACCGCGCCGAACGACGAGGGCTCCTGGCGCGCGCCGCCAACCCGGACGACAAGCGGGTCGTCGACGTCCTGATCACCGACGCGGGCCGCGAACTCACCGGACGGCTGTATCAGGAGGTCCAGGACACCCTGGCTCCGGCGACGAGCCGACTCGACGCGCCACAGCGTCGGCAGCTTGCCCAGCTGCTCGAAACCGTCGTCACCCCGCCCCTGCCGTTCACACCGCGTCCCGTCGGCCAACGCTGAACGATCTTCACGGTCTCCGCGAAAAAGCCTGCCGCCGCCGAGCCGGGCCGTCGAGCGGTTGGAGGCCGACGCCGGGGCCCTGCTGCTCACCCGCTCGCCCACCGGCGTCACGCTCACTTCCGTGGGCACCGTGCTGCTCGACGAGGCACGGGCCCCGCTCGACCACGCCGACCGCGTCCGTGTCCGTGCGAGCGCGGCGGCCGGCGCCGCGGCCCCCGGTGTCGGGACGAGCCGAGTGACCGCAGGGCACCGCCCCCGTCCGGCAGTCGTGCTGGAGACCCGCCGGGGCCGGGTCCGTCGCGTCAGGGGGTCGCCGACGACACGACGTACACGACCGGGCGGGCCGGATCGGTCATGTCCACGGTGATGTCCTGGCTGGGACGCGGATCGTCCTGGTAGTGGCTGGTGCCGGCCCAGTCGACACCGGGTCCGAAGTACCACCCGGCGATCCCGATGTCGCGTTCACCGATCGTGACCGCGCCCGTCTTCAGGGCGGCGCGTCCGGTGCCGACGCCGGTCAGGAACCGGTCGAGTCCGGCGGACGTCGTGCGGAACTGCACGTACATCCGGCTGGCCTTCCAGTTGTTCGTCTCGTAGTACTGGACCTCCACCGAGTTGCCCGGGATCGGCACCTCGAAGATGCGCCGCTGCATCCCGGACGGCCAGCCCTCGTGCAGTCCCTGGGCGGCGGCCTCGGCCTCCTTGTCCTGACCGGAGCGGCGGCTCTGCCCGGCCGAGATCAGCAGATATCCGGCCGGGACCCCGATCAGCAGCACGATGATGGTGGCCGTGATCAGGCGTCGGCGGATCATCCGGCGGCGGCTCTCCGTCGACGGCCCGCCGCCTTCGTCCGGCGGTGTCGACTGGCGCGGCACGACGGGGTGCTCGGCTGCTTTCATGATCAGAACCCCTAGGTGGTGCGCGTGTTGCGGGTGTTACGGATGGTGCTCGTAGCGTGGTCATAGATCTGCGCGTAGCGCTCGTACCGCTCGACCCGACGCCGGTTGGTGCGGCGGAATCTGCGGGCGACCAGCCGGGCCAGGTCGGCGGCGCCGACCATGCCCGCCTCCGGGCCGAGCTGGGCCTTCGCGATCCGGGCCTCGGGCCGGTAGCCCCGGCCGGTGAGCTGACGTCTGAAGGCGTCCCGTGCGGGCCCGATCAGGAGGTCGTCGGCCGCGCTGACGCCGCCGCCGATGACGAAGCAGGACGGGTCGAGCGCGGCGGCCAGATTGGCGATGCCGACGCCGAGCCACTGACCGATGTCCTGCAGCAGCTCGACGCACATCGCGTCGCCCTCGCGGGCGAGCTCGGTGATGAGCGGTCCCGTGATGTCGGGGATGCTCCCCTTGACCCGCTCGATGATGCCGTGCGCGACCGGGGAGTCCGCCGCGGCGAGTTCCCGGGCCTCCCTGACCAGCGCGTTGCCCGAGCTGTACTGCTCCCAGCAGCCGCGGTTGCCGCACGGGCAGCGGTGCCCTCCCGGCACCACCTGCATATGGCCGAACTCACCGGCGACGCCGTACTTGCCGCGCTTGACCCGGCCGTCCTCCAGGATCGCGCCGCCGATGCCGGTGCCCAGGGTGATCATCACCAGATGGTCCTCGCCGCGTCCCGCGCCGAAACGCCATTCCGCCCAGGCGGCGGTGTTCGCGTCGTTGTCGACCATGACGGGCACGACCAGCCGGGAGGCGAGGGCGTCCCGGAGGGGTTCGTCGCGCCAGGCGAGGTGCGGGGCGAACAGCACCTTGGACCGGTCCGCGTCGACCCAGCCGGCCGCGCCGATGCCCACGGCGTGCACGTCGTGCCGGTCGGAGAGGTCGAGGACCAGCTCGACGATGGTGTCCTCGACGACCTTGGGGCTCTTGGACTTGTCCGGCGTCTCGGTGCGCAGCTGTTCCAGGATGTTGCCGTCCGCGTCGACGACGCCGGCCATCACCTTCGTACCGCCGATGTCGATGCCGACGGTCGGGACGCGTGGCGCCGTCAGGTGCGAGCGCCGCTCTCGGGTGCCCACGGTCCGCAGGACGGTGGCGCGGGCGGAGCCGCGGTGGGTCAGGTCGCGGTACGTGCTCATCGTCCCTGCGGGGTCTGGGGGGCCGGATGGTGGGGCTCTCCGGCGGCGGACGGCGCCCGTCCCGGTCGATTCTGCCATTGCCGGGCCCTCCCGACGGTCGGGCGGGGCGGCCCGGCGGCCCGGTGGTCTACTCCGCCGGCGCCTCGTGGGCGCCGGGCGGGGCGGGCGCCGGGGCCCGCTTCAGCTCGTGGCTGAGCTCGTCGAGTTCGCTGCCGCCCGCCATCTGGCGGGTGAGTTCGTCCAGCGTGATGCCGTCCTTGGTGTGGCTGCCGGACATGGCTCCGCGCTTGAGCAGGACGAACCGGTCGCCGACGAGATAGGCGTGGTGCGGGTTGTGCGTGATGAGCACCACGCCGAGGCCGGCGTCCCTGGCCGCGGCGACGTACTTGAGGACGACACCGGACTGCTTGACGCCGAGGGCGGCCGTCGGCTCGTCGAGCACGAGGACCTTCGCGCCGAAGTGGACCGCGCGGGCGATGGCCACGCACTGCCGCTCACCGCCGGACAGGGTGCCGATCGGCTGGTCGACGTCGCGCAGGTCGATGCCCATGCGCAGCAGCTCCGACCGGGTCGTCCGGCGCATCCGTCCGACGTCGAGGCGCCGGAACGGCCCGGCGCCCTTCGTCGGCTCCGAGCCGAGGAAGAAGTTCCGCCAGACCGGCATCAGCGCGACGACGGCCAGGTCCTGGTGCACGGTGGCGATGCCCCGGTCGAGGGCGTCGCGCGGATTGGCGAGCCCGGTCTCCTCGCCGTCGATCAGGAACCTTCCGGAGTCGTGCCGGTGCAGCCCCGCGATGATTTTGATGAGGGTGGACTTGCCCGCGCCGTTGTCCCCGAGGACACAGGTGATCTCGCCCGCGTGGACCTCCAGCGAGACGTCCTCCAGGGCCTTCACGTGGCCGTAGAACTTGCTGACGTGGTCGAGCTCGACGAGTGCCGGAGAGGCCGGGGCCGTCATTTCGTCGCCTCCGCGCGCTTGCGTACCCATGCGTTGAGCAGGGTGGCCAGGAGCAGCATGGCTCCGAGGAAGAACTTGAACCAGTCCGGGTTCCACTCCGCGTACACGATGCCCTTGCTGGTCATGCCGAAGATGCAGGCGCCGACCGCCGAGCCGACGGCGGAGCCGTATCCGCCGGTGATCAGACAGCCGCCGATGACGGCCGCGATGATGTAGATCAGTTCGTTGCCGACGCCCTCGCCGGACTGCACGACGTCGTACGAGAACAGCAGGTGCTGTCCGGAGACCCAGGCGGCGAACGCCACTGCGAGGTACAGACCGATCTTCGTACGGATCACCGGGACGCCGACCGCGCGGGCGGCGCTCTCCTCACCGCCGACCGCGAAGACCCAGTTGCCGAAGCGGGTGCGGAGCAGAATCCAGGTGGCGACCGCGACGAGGACGGCCCACCACAGGATGGTGACCTTCAGTTCGACGCCGCCGACGGTCAGCTCGGACGCGAAGACCTTACGGGCCGACGCGTAGCCCTCCATGTCGCCGATGGCCTTCGTCGACACGCCCTCGCTGATCAGTTTGGTCAGACCGAGGTTGAGGCCCGTCAGCATGAGGAACGTGCCGAGGGTGATGATGAAGCTGGGCAGTTTCGTACGGGTCAGCATGAATCCGTTGAACGCGCCGATCGCCAGGGTCACCAGCAGCGACACCAGGACGCCGACCCATACGTTGGCGGTCATCTGGTAGCTGAACATCGAGGAGATCAGCGCGGAGCTGGTCACCATCACCCCGGCGGAGAGGTCGAACTCGCCGCCGATCATCAGCAGGGCCACGGGCGCGGCCATGATCCCGATGGTGGAGGCCGCGTACAGCACCGTGCCCAGGCTGGTCGCCCGCAGGAAGCTGTCGGCGAAGACCGCGAAGAAGAGGAAGACGGCGACGGCGCCGACGACCGAACCCAGCTCGGGGCGGCCGAGCAGTCTGCGCAGCGGTGAGGTGCGCAGCAGCCGTTCGTCGGGTCCGGCGGGGGCGGGGGGTCGCTCGGTCGTCGTCACCGGGTGACCCGCTTCGTGTACTGCTCCAGCTCGTCGGCGTTCTCGGCGGTGATGATCTGCGGGCCGGTGAGGACGGGGCGTCCGCCGCCGAGCACGTTGTCGTTGTAGCGGTACAGCCAGAGCAGGTCGACGGCCTCGTATCCCTGGAGATACGGCTGCTGGTCGACGGCGAAGCCGAGGGTCTTCGCCTTCAGGGCGGTGACCACGCCGGAGTTCAGGTCGAAGGTGTCGATCTCGGCCTTGCTGCCCGCCGTCCGCTTCGCCTTGACGGCGGCGTCCACGAACGGCGCGCCGAGGGTGACGACGGCGTCGATCCCGTGGTCCGCCTGGAGCTTCGCCTCGATGGACGCCTGGACGTCGGGCATGTTGGTGCCGGTGACGTAGAGGTTCTGCAACTGGCCGTGGAAGGTCTTCTTCGCCCCGGCGCAGCGCTGCTCATGGCCGACGTTGCCCTGTTCGTGCAGGACGCACAGGGCCTTCTTGCGTCCTCGCGCGTTCAGCTCGTCGCCGACGGCCTCGCCCGCGATGGACTCGTCCTGGCCGATGTGGGTGAGCGCGCCGAACGCCTTGGACTCGGCGGAGCCGGAGTTCACGGTGATCACCGGAATGCCCGCCTCGGTGGCCTGGGCGAGGACGTCCTTCATGGCGTCGGGCTTGGCCAGCGTGACGATCAGCCCGTCGACCTTCTTGTCGATGGCGGTCCTGATCAGCTGGGACTGCTGCTGCGCCTCGGCGCTGTGCGAGTAGATGAAGTTGATGTTGTCCTTGCGGGCAGCCTCCTCGGCGCCTCGCTGGACGATGTCCCAGAAGCTGTCGCCATCACCCGAGTGGGTGACCATGGCGAAGGTCCAGCGGGGAGTGGTCACCGCGGACCGGCCTTCCGCCTCGGCTCTGGCCGCGCGTTCCTCCGCCCGCTTGCCGCCGGTGCTGCTGCATCCCGCGAGGGACACCGCGAGCACCGCCGCCAGCACGGCGCCCATCGCACGTACCCCTGTTCGAACCCTTGCCACGACGTCGTGCCCTTCCGGTGCTGCTGGTGCTCCGCTGCCGCGGCGCTGTCGGTGGATCGCTGCTGTACCGCCCGGTGCCGGCGGACGCTGTGCGCCGCGCCGCCCGGTGCCCGCGTCCGTGGGCCACGGGCCGGGCCCGGTTGCCCAAGTATCCCCGAGCCCGGCCCGTGGCCGCCCGGCAGGTCCGGCGCGGGTGTCGCGGAAGGGGGTGCGCTCGGGGCGGATCACCGCGCCGGGAGGGGCGACACGGGGGCCGCGTGCGGGCGGCGCGGGAACGGCGTGGAGGCGGTACGGGGGCGGCGTGAGGGCGGCACCGAAGTAGTCACCGATGGGCCGGTGGTCGGCAGCGGTCGGGGTAATGGTCGGCAGCGGCCGGCGGGGCCCGGATGCCCGCCCGGCCGGTTTCATGGTGTCCCCGGGGACGCCGCCCGGCGGCCCCAGGCCGTTCCGGCCAGGACCAGCGCGGCTCCCGCGAGCCCGAACGCCCCCAGCCGCTCGCCGCCGATCACGATGCCCACGGCCGCGGCCCACAGCGGTTCCGTGCCGAGCAACAGGCTGACCCGGGAGGGCGAGGTGCGGCGCACGGACCACATCTGCACGAAGAACGCGATGAGCGTGCAGAACACGGAGAGGAAGAGCAGCCCGCCCCACTCGCCGGGGCCGAAGTCCGCCGCCGTGGTCCAGGGGGCGTCCCCCGTACCGGGCACCGCGGCCAGCACCGCGAACACGGCGACCGCGCCGCCGAGTTGGACGGTGGTCAGCGAGAGCGAGTCCGCCTCCTGGACGGCTTTGATACGGGCCATGGCCAGGACATGGACGGTACGGGCCATGGCGGCCAGCAGCATCAATAGATCACCGGACGACGGAGCGGTGAAGCCGCCACCCTGGGTCAGGAGCACCACGCCGGCGACCGAGAGCCCGGCTGCGGCGAGGAATGCCCCGGACGGGCGCACCCGGGTCACCGCCGCCTCGGCGAGCGGGGTGAAGATCATCGTGAGGCTGATGACGAGACCCGCGTTGGTCGCCGAGGTGTGCACGACGCCGTACGTCTCCAGCAGGAAGATGCCGCTCAGGACGAGCCCGAGCAGCCCGGCGCCCCGCCACTGAGCGGCGTTCAGCGCGCGCAGCCCCCGCCGGCAGGCCACCGCGAGGGCGGGCAGCACGATCGCGAAGCGCAGCACGAGGACGGCGACGACGGTGTGGGTCGTGGTGATGCCCTTGGCCGCGAGGTAGCTGGCTCCCCAGACGACCGCGACCAGCAGTACGGGCAGATCGGTGAGCCAGGCCCTGCGCGGTGGAGCGAGAGTGGGCACGACGATCGACGACACCTGGTACTCCTGGTTCTCCGCCTCGCCGGTCTCCGGGTCCCCGGCGCCGGACGGGGGCCCGGCAGGGCGGTCCGGACGGGGCGCGGTTACGGTGGGCGGGTTCCACGGCGCGGGGCGGAGGCTTCGGCGGCTCACACGGGGCGATCACGGTATCGGGTCGGCCGTCGGCCGCACCACCGGGAAGCACGGCCGGGAACACGGCCGGGAACATGTGTCTCCACCGGCCGCCGCGTTCCGCGCGTCCATCCCCCCGTACCCGCCGCTCGTCGGCGTCCGGGCAGGGTGGGAGGGGGCGCATCCACGGGGCGGGAGGGGACACGTGAGCGCCCTCCTACAATGGCGAATTCGAACCACGAAAGCACGGAGTTGGCACATGGCTGGATCGCGGCCGGACGGACGGGTCGAGCGGGGGAATCAGACCAGGCAGCTGATTCTCGGGCGCGCGGTGCAGGTCGCCTCGGTCGAGGGGCTGGAGGGGCTGTCGCTCGGCCGGCTCGCCACCGAACTGAAACTGAGCAAGAGCGGGGTGTTCGCTCTGTTCGGTTCCAAGGAGGAGCTTCAGCTCGCGACCGTACGGGCCGCTGTGGCGATCTACGTCGATCATGTGCTGCGGCCGACCCGTCGGGCACCGGCCGGGCTGGGGCGTGTCTGGCACATGTGCGAGAGCTGGATCGAGTACTCCCGCAAGCGGGTGTTCCCGGGCGGTTGCTTCTTCTACTCGACGATCGCGGAGTTCGACTCCCGGCCCGGCCAGGTGCACGACGCGCTCGCCGCCACCCAGACCGGGTGGGTGACCTTCGTCGAGGAGACCATCGAGGAGGCACGGGCCAAGGGTGAGATGGCCGCGGACACGGACGTCTCCCAACTGGCCTTCGAGATCATCGCTCTGCTCGAACTGGCCAACGCCGAGTCCGTGCTCCACAGCAACTACGGCGCGTACCAGAAGGCGGGGCGGGCGATCCTCGCCCGGCTCCGCGCCCTGGCCACCGACGAGTCCCTGCTGCCCCCGAGCCCCTGAGCGGCCGCCCGGCCCCGGCCGTGGGGCCGGGCGCCTGCCGCACGGCCGGCCGTGGACGAGCCATGGGACCGGGGTCCGCGAGCACCGCGCCCGCCCGGCCCCGGACCGGCTTCCGCGAGCACCACTCCCCCGCCCCCGCGTCACCACTCCCCCGGCGGGCCCCGCGTCACCGCTCCCTCGGGCCGGGCCGGCCACCGGCGCGGCTTCCTTCGCGCCCCGGCCCGCGTCACCGCGCGTGCCGGGCACGCTTCACGGGGCCGTGCTCAGCTGCCACTCTCCGGACCACCAGCCGTGCGGATACCCGTCGTTGGGCGCCGTCTCGTAGGTCTGCCAGTAGCGGTCCCCGCGGTTCCACTCGTCGGCCGTGACGACCAGCCGCCGGTCGGGGAGTTCGGTGACACTCGTCGGCTGGCTGAGGCCGACATCGACCTCAGGCACCTTCCCCATGCTCGACACCGGCCCCCAGAAGCCGTCCACGCTCAGCTGGGTGCGGGACTCCATGGAGCGGTCGTAGAGGTTGGACGAGGCGATGGCGACGAGTGTCCCGTTCGACCGCTTGAAGAGCGTCAGGAAGCCGTGGTACGGGGCCGGTTGCAGGCCGAAGCCCTCGGGTTCGGACCACGCGCCGCCCGCCGCGTCCTGCACCGAGTGGCAGAACCCGCCGTGGTCGAGCCAGAACAGCTCCAGCCCGCCCGCCGCGTTCTCGATCCCGGTGATGAAGGTGGCTTTCGGGCCCACGGTCCCCGCGCTGACGCGCTGCCAGGGGCCGTACGCCCCGCCCGCCACCGTCTGCGCGCGGTGCCAGACGAAGGGCAGCCCCTGCGACGCGGTCGCGTCGTGGAACGCCTGGAACTGGTCGACCCGCCCATCGGCACGAGGCACGGAGACCGGCGCGGCCACCGGGGCACCGGCCACCCCCTGCGCCGCGCTGTCCACGCTGCAACCCGCTGACGCCTCCGGCACCGTCGGCGCCGCGGACGCGTCCGGGGCGGAGACGACGGCCCCCGCACAGGCCAGCACCACCGCGACAGCGCCGCGAACGGTACGCCGGAACGGTCTCTTCATCGTCAACCACCTTAATTCCAGAGCGATTTCAGGAATCATCCACAGGCGCCACGGCGTCGCGACGACATGTCGCCCCGGCCGGTGAGCATCCTCCTGCCACATCTGACGCCCGGCTAGAGCCGAATTCCGGCCAGCCGTGGGGACGGCCCGGGGCAGGGCGCCGGGCGGGCCCCTGCCGCACTGGGTGTCCGATTCCCGCCGGAATTCACACCGCCCGGGGACTTTCCGTGCCCGTGTCGGCAACCGGCCGGCAACCACCCGCGCCCCTCCAGGAGCCCCCTCATGACCAGGACGAACAGGACCGCGCTCGTGAACCGGCGGCAGCCGTGGCATCGGCGCCGCGATCGCACTCCGTCTCGCCCGGGACGGCGTCGATGTGGCACTGACGTACGTACGGAACGAGGAGGCGGCCCGGGCGGTCGTCGGGAGGATCGAGGGACTGGGCCGCCGCGCCGTCGCCCTGCGTTCCGACGCCGCCGCTCCCGGCGCGGGCGGGCCCCGGTACCCCACCGGCCGGTGCCCGCCCGCGCCGGGAGCGGGCGGTCGTTACCCTGGCCAGGAAGGTACTCGAACGAAAAGGGAGATCATGACCGAGACCCCGGTTCACACCCTCAACGACGGACGTACCCTCCCGGCGATCGGCCTCGGCACCTACCCGATGGGCGACGACGACGCCGAGAAGGCCGTGCTCGGGGCCGTCGGCCTCGGCTACCGGCTCGTGGACACCGCGCTGAACTACGGCAACGAGACCGGCACCGGGCGTGGAATCCTCCACGGTGACGTACCGCGCGAGGAGATCGTCGTCACCACCAAGGTGCCCGGACGGCATCACGGCTACGAGAAGACGCTGGCCTCCTTCGAGGAGTCGCGCCGCAATCTCGGGCTCGACCATGTCGATCTGTACCTGATCCACTGGCCGCTGCCGCGCGTCGGCCTGTACGTGGACACCTGGAAGGCCCTGATCAAGCTCCGCGAGGAGGGGCTGGTCCGCTCGATCGGGGTCTCCAACTTCACCGCGGAACACCTCGACCGGCTGGAGCAGGAGACGGGTGTGCTGCCCGCCGTCAACCAGATCGAGCTGCACCCCCTCTTCCCCCAGGAAGAACTGCGGGCCGTGCACGCCGAGAAGGGCATCGTCACGGAGAGCTGGAGTCCGCTGGGGCGTGGCCGGGCGCTGCTGGAGGACCCGGAGCTGGTGGCCATCGCCGAGGCGCACGGTGTGACACCGGGGCAGGCCGTACTGCGCTGGCACACCCAGCTCGGCGCGGTGCCGATCCCGAAGTCCGCGGATTCGGGTCGCCAGCGGCAGAACCTCGACATCTTCGGCTTCGAGCTGTCCGAGGACGAACTGGCCAGGATCTCCGCCGGCCCCCGCAAGCGGTTCGGCGGCGACCCTGACGTGCACGAGGAGTTCTGAGGGACCGGAGACCTCCAGGAACTCCGGAAACTTCCACACAGCAGAAGGTCACTTTCGAGCAGCGGAACACGGTACGAGCCGCACGCGGCAGTACGGAACGCGGCGGCCGGGTCGGCCGACACCCGGACAAACGGCGCCTGACCGGCGAGGACGCCGTTTTGGAGCAGTGTGCCGACCGGGGGCCGCCCGGTAGGCTGCTGCCTTGCTGTTCCGCCTCGAAAGGACCGTTGACGTGCCGTCGTCCCACGCCAGCACAGCCGACTCCAAGCCCGCCGGTCCCAGCGGTGGTGTGCAGTCCCTTGAGCGGGCCTTCGACCTGCTGGAGCGGATGGCGGACGCCGGGGGCGAGGTGGGACTCAGTGAGCTCTCCGCGAGCAGCGGCCTCCCCCTGCCCACCATTCACCGGCTGATGCGCACGCTCGTGGGGTGCGGTTACGTACGTCAGCAGCCCAGTCGGCGCTACGCCCTCGGCCCGCGCCTGATCCGGCTCGGCGAGTCCGCCTCCCGGCTGCTCGGCACCTGGGCCCGCCCCTGTCTGGCGCGGCTGGTCGAGGAGACCGGCGAGACCGCGAACATGGCGCTGCTCGACGGCGACGAGGTCGTGTACGTGGCACAGGTCCCGTCGAAGCACTCCATGCGGATGTTCACCGAGGTGGGCCGCCGGGTGCTGCCGCACTCCACGGGCGTGGGCAAGGCCCTGCTGGCGTACGCCTCGCCGGACGAGGTACGCGCGCTGCTGGCCCGTACCGGGATGCCCGCCGCCACCGAGAAGACGATCACCACTGCCGAGGGCTTCCTCGAAGCGCTGGAACAGGTCCGCTCGGCGGGCTACGCGGTGGACGACAACGAGCAGGAGATCGGGGTCCGCTGCCTGGCCGTGCCCGTACCCGACTCCCCGACCTCGGCCGCGATCTCGATCTCGGGACCGGCGGGACGGGTGACGGAGGCGGCGACGGAGCGGATCGTGCCGATCCTCCAGCAGGCCGCGAAGGAGCTGTCCGAGGCCCTGGCGAACAGCGGCGGCGCCACGCCCCTTCGGTAACGGGTTCCCCACGGCGGGGCGTGGACCGGCGAGCGGCGTTCCACGGCTTCGATCGTGAGGCGGCCGAGGATTCGACGCGGAGTGCCGTCTCGTCCGGACCGGGGCCGGGCGGTACCGGCCGGGCGGGTGGGGCCCGGTGTCCGTGTCCGCACAGGGCTCCCACCCGTACCGTCCGCTGCCCGTCCTCATCTCGCCGCGAGCTCGGTGAGCCGGCCGTCCGCCATGGTGACCGTGCGGTCCGCCCGGTCCAGGTGTGCGCGGTCGTGTGTGACCAGCACGGTCGCCGTCGACCGCTCCCGGGTCAGCGTGACCAGCAGGTCCAGCACGGCGGCGCCCCGTTCGTGGTCGAGTGCGCTGGTCGGCTCGTCCACCAGCAGGACCGACGGGCCGTTCATCAGCGCGCGGGCGATGTTGATCCGCTGCCGCTGCCCTCCGGACAGCTGGTGCGGTCTGCGGTCGGCCTTGTCGGCGAGGCCGACCGCGTCGAGGAGTTCGAGCGCCCGGCCCCGCGCCGCCCGCTTCTCCTCGCGCGACGGGCTCGCCAGCCTGACCATCACCTGGAGCTGTTCGGCCGCGGTGAGCGACGGCAGCAGATTGGGCTGCTGGAAGACGATGCCGATGCGCTCGCGGCGCAGGGCCGCCTTCCGCGCGGGGCCGAGTCCGGCGAGCTCCGTACCGGCCACGACGACCCGTCCCTCGTCCGGCGTGACCAGGGTCGCGGCCACCGCGAGGAGGCTGGACTTGCCGGAGCCGGACGGGCCGACGACCGCGGTCATCGAGCCCTCGGGAACGTCCAGACTGACGCGATCGAGTGCGGTGAGCCGGCCGTCGCCGTCGGGGTAGGTGAGGGTGACATCGGCGAGGGTGAGGGTCATCGGACACTCCCGAGTGCGGTGAGCGGGTCGACGGCGGTGATCCGTCGGATGGACAGGGCCGCCCCCGCGGCGCCGAGGACGATCATCACGAGTGCGGGCAGCAGGACCGTCGACGCGTCCAGGACGAACGGCACGGCCCCTCCGCTGACCAGCGCGCCGATCCCCGAGGCGAGCGCGGTGCCCGCTCCCGTACCGATGGCGAGCATCACCACGGCCTGCCCGAGCGCGTCGCGCAGCAGATACGGCGTGGAGGCGCCGAGCGCCTTCAGGACCGCGATGTCCCCGGCGCGCTGGATCGTCCAGACCGTGAAGAAGGCGCCGATGACGAGCGCGGAGATGGCGAAGAGGAAGCCCCTCATGAGTTGCAGCGAACCGTTCTCGGCCTGGTAGGACCCGATGGCGGTGAGGGAGTCGGTGAGCGAGAGGGTGCTGGTGCCCGCCGCCCTGTCGCCCGCGGCCAGGTCCACTCCGTCGCCGGTGGTGAGGGCGATCACCGTGGCCCGCGCGGGCCCCGTGCCGGAGCCGCCGAACCGCTGCCAGTCGTCGAGGGAGGTCCACACGACCGGCGTATGGCTGTACGAGGCGTCGCCGGCGACGGCCGCCACGGTCTCCTCGACGCCCGCGATCCGTATCCGGTCGCCGGCCCGGGCCCCCAGGTCGTCGGCGGCTCCTTCGGAGAGCACGACCCGGCCCGGCGCGACCCGCGCGGGCCCGTCACCGCCCGGCGCGAGGCCGGAGTCCGGCCGGACGCCGAACGCCGACAGCGCGGTCGTGCGGTCCCCGGCGGCGGCGTCGAGGGTACGGATGCCCAGCGGCTCCGCGGACTGCACACCCGGGCGCTGTGCCCAGGCCCGCCAGTCCTTCTCCTCGACGGTCGAATTGGTGAAGGACACCGACTGGCCGTCCGGTGGGGCGGCGAACGCCAGATGATCGGCGCTCAGCCCTGTGACGGCCGAGGTGTTCTCCCGGGCGAGGCCGGCCGTGAGACCGGACAGCAGGCCCACGAGCAGCGTGATCAGCACCACGACCGAGCCCATGAGCGCGAACCGGCCCTTGGCGAACCGTAGATCTCTCCATGCGACGAACATGCCTCCAGCCTCCGGCCCCGCCCGCCCCGAAACATCGCGCGCCGGAGGGGCCTGACATCAACCTTTCGATTGACCGGCCGACGGCCCGGCGCGGTTACGCTGGCCGGATCATGGATTCGCGTTCGCACACTCCGGTCACCACCGCGCTGCGGCTGTGTCTGCACGCCCTGCTGGTGGGTCTGCTGGTGCTCGCCGTGGCGCGGGCCGTGAGCGACGACGCGCCGCACGCCACCGCCACCGTCGCCCTGGCCGGTGTACTGGTGGCGGTCTACGCGGCGGGGGTGGCGGCCCCCGCCGTGCAGCCGCTGACCCGGGCCGCCGCCCTCTGGACGGCCGGTCTCGGCGCGGTCTGGATCGCACTGCTCACCGTCTCGCCGGACGCCCTGTGGGTGGCGTTCCCGCTCTACTTCCTCCAGCTGCACCTGCTGCCGATCCGCTGGGGCCTGCCCGCCGTCGCCGTCACCGCGGCGGCCGCCATCACCAGTTTCGTCTGGCACGGCCGTGAAGTCAGCCCCGGCGCGTTCATCGGCCCGCTGCTGGGGGCGGCCGTCGCGGTCGCGACGGTGCTCGGGTACGACGCGCTGTTCCGGGAGAGCGAACGGCGCCGCGAACTCATCGAGGAACTGGTCTCCACCCGCGCCGAGCTGGCCGCGGCCGAACGCACCGCGGGCACGCTCGCCGAGCGGGAGCGGCTGGCGCGCGAGATCCACGACACCCTGGCGCAGGGGCTGTCCAGCATCCAGTTGCTGCTGCGGGCCGCCGAACGCGCCCTGCCCGACGACGCCCCGGCGGCGCCGCACGTCCGGCGGGCCCGCGAGGCCGCGCAGGACAACCTCGCCGAGGCCCGCCGCTTCGTCCGCGCCCTGTCGCCGCCGGACCTGGAACACGGTTCGCTGACGGGCGCGCTCGAACGACTCCGGGACCGCACCACCGGCCCGGACCTCACCGTGCGGTTCGCGGTCAGCGGGACCCCGGTCGAGCTGCCCACCCCGTACGAGGTGGCGCTGCTCCGCACCGCGCAGTCGGCGCTCGCCAACACCGTGCGCCACGCGCACGCCCGGCGCGCGGAGATCACCCTCAGCTTCATGGACACCTCGGTGTCGCTGGACGTCGTGGACGACGGCCGGGGATTCGCGCCGGAGGCCCGGCCCGGCCCGCGAACGGCCCCGGGCGCGCGGGACGCGGGAACCGACCCCGGCGGCTTCGGGCTGCCCGCGATGCGGTCCCGGGCCCGGTCGCTGGGCGGCACGCTGAGCGTCGAGTCGGCTCCGGGCCAGGGCACGGCCGTCGCGCTCACCCTGCCCCTGCCGCTGTCACCACCGCCACCGCCGCACGGAGAGGACGCCGTATGAGTACGGAACCCGAACCCGCCACCGTCCGGCTGCTGCTCGCCGACGACCACCCGGTGGTACGGGCGGGGCTGCGCGCCGTCCTCGACACCGAACCCGGCCTCCGGGTGACCGCCGAGGCCGCCACCGCCGAACGCGCCGTGGCGCTGGCCGCGACCGGTGAGTTCGACGTCGTCCTGATGGACCTCCAGTTCGGCGGGGGGATGCACGGCGCGGAGGCGACGGCCGCGATCACGGCGGAGCCGGGAGCCCCCCGGGTGCTGATCCTGACCACGTACGACTCGGACGCCGACATCCTGGCGGCGGTCGAGGCGGGGGCCAGTGGCTATCTGCTGAAGGACGCGCCGCCCGAGGAACTGGCAGCGGCCGTCCGCACGGCCGCGGCGGGCCGGTCCGCGCTGGCCCCGGCGGTCGCCCACCGGCTGATGGACCGTATGCGCACCCCGGCCGACGCGCTGACGAAGCGGGAGCTGGAGGTGCTGCGCCTGGTCGGCGAGGGCCTTTCCAACCTCCAGATCAGCAAGCGGCTGTTCCTGAGTCAGGCGACGGTGAAGTCCCATCTGGTGCACATCTACGCGAAGCTCGGCGTCGACTCCCGCACCTCGGCCGTGGCCGTGGCCACCGCCCGCCGTCTGATCCGCCGCTGAAGGCCCACCCCGCGCACCACCCTCTCGAACACCCGCCGCACCTCTCGAACGCATGGTGCCCGGCTCCCCCCTCCGGGGCGCCGGGCAACAATCACTCGTTCCAGTGACGCGGCGGAGGCTCACCGAAGAGGTCGACGGCGATCCGTACGTCCCTGAGCGCGACGGCCAGCGCGCTCACCGAGCCGATCGCCCCCGCGATCAGCAGCAGCGAGCGACGCATCCGGGGAATCTCCGGCACACCGTCGACCGCCATCGCGTCCAGCGCGGCCAGCTCCTCCTCGGCGATCCCCCGGTCCGGGAAGTCGCCGGGGTTCCCGGCCAGTTCACGGCGGAGCCGGGAGACGGCCGTGCGCAGCCCGGTGACTCTCGGGTCCTCGGCGCTGCCGGTCACCCGCTTCTGCCCCACGCTTCGCAACAAAGCACTCCCCCTCACACATCTTTGTGCCGGTGTGTCGACCAGGTCCCGGACGGTGGTCAAGTACCTGGGGTCGGACGCAAGTTAACGCCATGCCAGGTGTCCGGCGCCACCACGCCGACGTAAATCGGGGTGACCCTGAGGGTGACCTTGGATTCTCCTGTGCGAAGAGTGAACTGTGGGCCGGCGGGGCAGTGACCAGGGACGCGGTACCGGGACGGGTCCCGCCCGGGAAATGCGCGCCGCGTCCGCATCCGGGGTATCCAGGGCGCATGGCTCACACCTCCGGCGCCCCGCGTCCCTCACGTCCCTCACAACGCTCGGGGCCGCCGCGTCCTCCCCTGGTCGCCGGTCTGCTGCTGGCCGCCGGGGGTGGCCGACGGCTCGGTGGCCGGCCGAAGGCCCTGCTGGAGCACCGGGGCCGCCCGCTGGTCGAACACGCGGTGCGCGCGCTGCGCGAGGGCGGCTGCGGGCCGGTCCTGGTGGTGCTGGGCGCGGCGGCCGACGCGGTCCGGGAGCGGGCCGATCTGTCGGGGTGCGAGGTGACCGTGAATCCCGGGTGGGCCGAGGGCATGGGGTCGTCCCTGCGGGCGGGTCTCGCGGCGCTCGCGGGGAGCGGGGCGGACGCGGCACTCGTCGTGCTGGTGGACCAGCCGGGCATCGGCGCGCGGGCGGTGGAGCGGGTGCGGTCGGCGTACCGCTCGCGGGCGAGTCTGGCGGCGGCAGCGTACGAGGGGGCGCGCGGTCATCCGGTGCTGTTCGGGGCCGGGCGGTGGCCGGACATCGCGGCCGGGGCCGTGGGCGACCGGGGCGCCCGGGAGTATCTGCGGGCGCACCGGGACGCGCTGGCGCTCGTCGAATGCTCCGACGTGGCGGAGGCGTACGACATCGACACCCCCGCGGATCTGGCCCGTCTCGAACAGTCCTGACCGACGCGGCCCCGACCGACGCGGCCCTCGTCGGCTCGGAGTCCACCGAAGCGGCCGTCACCCACGCGGCTCTCACCGAAGCGGCCCTCGCCGGCTCGGTGTGGACGCCACCGCCGGTCCGGCCCGCGAGGCCGCCGCCGGGGAACGAGTGGTCCGGCGAAGAGGCCCGCCCCCGGCCGCGCGAGGCGCCGGGGGCGGGCCGCCGGACCGGTGGTGCTACTTCAGACCGGTCTCCAGGGCGTTCATGAGAGTGCCCTGGGTGGTGTCACCGGACATTTCCCAGATCATGACGCCGAGCAGGCCCTTGTCCTTCACATAGGACGTCTTCTTGCCGATGGACCAGGCGTCGTCGAAGGACCACCACTGGTTGCCGGTGTATCCGTAGGTGGCTATCGACTGTTCATCGTGGTGGACCGCCATCGTCGGATACGCGCCGATGAGGTTGGAGTAACCACGGGTGCCCGCTTCCTCCGCGAACTGGCCGGGGGCCGCGCCGCCCGCCGTCTGCCATTCGCCTGCGGCTCCGCCGTCGACGACGTTCTGCCAGCCGCGTCCGTAGAACGGGATGCCGAGGGTCAGCTTGCGCGGTTCGACTCCCGCGTCCGTGTAGGCCTTGATGGCCGCGTCGGCGCTGAAGTGGAAGTTGTACGGGTCCTGGGCGTCCGCGTAGAGGTTGGCCTGGTGGCCGGTGCGGTTCGGTTCCCAGGAGTTGTCGCTGCCGGAGCCGTGGAAGTCGTATCCCTGGACGTTGGCGACGTCGAGGGAGTTGAAGACCTTGGCCAGGTCCCAGCCCTCGGTGACCTTCTGCGGGTCGGCCGGGGTGAACGCGGTGAGGAGGCGGTGTTCGCCGCCCAGGGCGTCCATCTGCTTGCGGAACTCGGCGAGCAGCAGGGTCAGGTTGTCCCGGTCGTTGGTGGACCAGTGGTTGCCGGGGTGCCCGGTGTCGCTGCCCGGCCACTCCCAGTCGATGTCGAAGCCGTCGAAGATGCCGGCCGCGGTGCCGGGTCCGCCCGCTCCGTTGTAGTCGGGGAGGTTGCCCTTGAGGTACATGTCGACACAGGAGGAGACGAACTTCTTCCGGGCGGCGTCGGTGGCCGCCACGTCGGAGAAGTACTTCGAGTACGTCCAGCCGCCGAGCGAGACGACGATCTTCAGGTCGGGGTGCAGCTTCTTGAGCTTCTTCAGCTGGTTGAAGTTGCCGCGCAGCTTGCCCCAGCCGTCGTCCGCGACGCCGTCCACGGACTGGGAGGCGCTGAACGGACGGGCGTAGTCGGCGTCGGCGTCACCGGCGCCGGTGCCCTGTTCGGGGTCCTCCGGATCGGCGGTGGTGCCCTTGGTGACGCCGTTCATGCAGGTGAGGTTGTTCGGGTCGATGTTCTCGAAGGAGTAGTTGATGACGTTCAGCTTCGCCGCGGCGCCGGAGTCGTGGAGGTTCTTGACGAAGTACTGGCGGCCGTAGATGCCCCACTGGACGAAGTAGCCGACCTTGGCGTACTTGCCCGCGCCGACGATGTCGCCGGTCTTCACGGTGAGGGCGTTGCTCGCGGGGGACGCGTTGTCCGCGGGGTCACGGGCCTTCACGGTGAAGGTGTACGGGGTCGAGGGCGACAGGCCGCCGATCGTGGCGGTGGTGGTCGTGCCCGAGACGGTCGTGGCGAGGGTTCCGCCGCGGTAGACGTCGTACGCGGCGACCCGCTGGTTGTCCGTGGCGGCCGTCCAGGCCAGGGTGACGCTGCTGGAGTCGACGGCGGTGGAACGCAGGTTCCCCGGCGCGGTCGGCGGGGAGGTGTCGCTCGCCGGGTCGACGGTCTTGACGGTCAGCGGGGCGCTCTCGGCGGAGACGTTGCCCCGGGTGTCCTTGGCCCGGACCGTGAAGGAGTAGTCGGTGGCGGGGGTCAGTCCGGTGACGGTCGTGGTGGTCGTCGCGGTCGCGTTGCCCACCACCTTGCCGCCCGCGAGGACTTCGTACGAGGCGACCGGGAAGTCGCCCGCCGATCCCGCCGTCCAGGAGAGCGTGGCGGTGCGGGCCGTGACGTCGGTCTGCTTCAGCCCCGAGGGCGCCGTCGGCGGCACGTCCGCGGAACCGTCGCACTTGTCGCCGTTGATGCGGCAGCCGGTCGGCGCGGTGATCGGACCGGTGGCGACGAACCAGTAGCTGTACGGCTCGGTCGTGCTGTGCGCCGCGACCGTGCCGTTGTAGTGGGCGTTGACCGCGGTGATGTGACTGCCCTGGGTGGTGACAGTCCCGTTGTAGGAGGAGTCGATCTTCACCCCGGAGGGGAGGTCGAATTCGAGGGACCAGCCGGTGACCGCGGCGTCGCCGTCGTTACGGATGACGAACGTCCCTTTCCACCAGGGGCCGTTGTCGGCGCTGGTGAAGGTGGCCGTCAGCTTGCCCGCCGCGTGCGCGGCGGGTGCCTGGAGCGACAGCAGGGCGAGCAGAAGACCGAGAGCGGCGATCAGGGCGGTCGCCGATCTCCTTCTCAGTGGCATGTGCGTGAACATGGTTCTCCCTTGGCGGGCAGGGACCGATACCGGTCCTGAGGGGGGAGCAGGACGTCCTGGGGCGTCCTTGATGCCTTGGTGCCTGGTGCCGTGATGCCTGTGCCTGTGCCATGGAGCACAGGGGAAGCTAAGAGGTCTGGACCACTACGTCAAGAGGTACAGACCAATTGGCCGAGACCGGCAACGCACCGTTCCGGTCGTGGTTCGTCCGCCATGTCCTCGCCCGGCGGACACGCGCCCGTTCGCGGGCGCACACAGCGGGCGACGGGTCCCCTCAGCCGTCGGACGAGGACGGTCCCGACCGCCACGAACCCACTGATCAGCACGGCGAGAATCGCCAACAGCGGTGGGACGCACCGCAGACGCGTGCCGCGGCCGACCTTCGCCAGTGCCACCCCGCCGTCCGAGACCGCCGTCGTCGGCACCCAGAGGTTCAGCGGACGGCCGGCGCGCCGGGGAAGGTGAGCGGAACGCGCCCGCCCGGCGGCTTCCCGCCTGGATCAGCCGCCCGCGCCCCGTCTCCTCGTCACGTCCGGCGCCCGGTGCCCGCGGTCCGGCATGAGGTCCCCGGGATCAACGGATCACAGGGCGCGACGGCCCGCACCCCCGCCCGCGCGGCCCTCAGTGGCCCAGCACCACCGTCCGCTGGGCGGAGAAGTCGCCCCACTTCCCGTCCGGCAGTTTGGCCCGGAGCTTCACCCAGTAGCGGGTGCCCGCCGGGTCGCCGGTGGTGAGCTGATAGGTCGCGCGGCCCGCGGGAGGCTGCGCGCCCCAGACGATCGTGGTGGTCAGCCGGCCGTTCAGATAGAGCTCATACGCGGATATCTCACCGCCCGTCTCGGGCTGCTGCCACGACAGGTCGACCGCGTACTCCTTGCCCTGGGTGCTGGTCGTGGCGCGCAGATCGGTGGGGGCGGTGCTGGCCGGGGCGCCGGGGGCGGACGCGGTGGTCAGGTCGACGGCGTTGCTGTCGGCCGACGAGGTGTCGGCGGCGTCACGGGCCCGCACGGTGAAGGTGTAGACGGTGCCGGGCCGCAGACCGGTGAGGTGCGCCGTGGTCTGTGTGCCGGGCACGCTGTGGATGCGCGAGTCCTCCTGGTAGATGTCGTACGAGGTGACGCCGATGTCGTCCGTGGAGCCGCCCCAGGAGAGGTGCGCCGCCCGGCTGCCGTCCGCCTTGGCGCGCAGCTTCGTGGGGGTGGTCGGCGCCTCGTGGTCGGCGGGGGTGGGAGCGGGGGTGGTGACGGGCACGGTGGCGCTGGGTTCGGAGAGGTTCCCCGCGGCGTCGCGGGCCCGCACGGTGAAGGTGTAGGCGGTCGAGGCGGCGAGCCCGTCCACGTCGATCATCTGCCGGACCGCGGCGACCGACTTGACCTTCTTGCCTGCGCGGTAGATCTCGTAGCCGGTGACCGCCTTGTTGTCGGAGGACTTCTCCCACATGACGTGCACGGAGGTGGCACTGCTCGCCTGGGCCGTCACCCCGCTCGGGGCCGTCGGTTTCTCCGTGTCCTTCGTCTCGTCCTGACCGCATGCCGAGAGGGCCGCGATGAGCAGGGCGGCGGAACATGCCAACGCGATGTGTCCGTGGGGGCGTTGCACAGTCTTGCCTTCCGTCCGTCAGCAATGGTCCAGACCTGTATGGCACGGCCGACGGGTCCACGACAAGAGGAGGGAGCGGAACCTTCCGCATTGTGCCGGTGTGCGCCGGGGAAGGAACGCGGGCAGGACCGGCGGGAGACGCGCGGCGGGTGCGGCGCCCCGCCGGGGAGCCGCACCCGCCGTACGTGTTCTCCTGGGCCCGGGGGCCGGTCAGCTGGTGAAGAACTCGGTGATCTCCCGGGCGACCTGGTCCGGCCGGGTCTCGTGCACGTCGTGGCCGCCCGGGACGGTGATCGTCCGGCAGTCCGGGATCAGGGCCGCCATGTCCTGGACGTACTCCTGCGGCATGGTGCTCTGCGGACCGCCGGAAACGATCATCGTGGGTGCGACGATCTCCCCCAGCCCGTCCGCCCACTCCGGATCGGGATCGGCCAACTGGGCCCGGATCGCGCGGACGACGGCCTCGTCATGGTCCGCCGGCCCCTCGGGCTCCGCGGCCGGCGCGCTCTCCGAGGCGAACGGCGGCGGGGTCTCCACCAGCACCAGCCGCTCCACCCGGTCCGAGTGCTCCTGGGCCAGCAGACGCGCGACCACACCGCCCATCGCGTGTCCCACGAGCCCGACCCGGTCGAGCTCGCACTCGTCCAGGAAGCCCATGACGTCGTCCCGCATCAGCTCGACGGAGTACTCGTCGGGCCAGTCGCTCTCCCCGTGCCCGCGCAGATCGATCGCGTACACCCGCCACTCCTCGCCCAGCAGGCTTCCGGTGGCCTCCCAGCTCGCGGCGGACCCTCCGAGGCCGTGCAGCAGGACGACCGGCGAGCCGAACGGGTCACCCCAGGTCCGATACGCGAGCCGCACGTCGCCGACATCCACAACAGACTGATCTTCCATGCCCAAGACGCTACAGCCGCCGGACCGGCCCCGGCTCCACCGGACGGACATGGCAGGCTGTAGAGGTGAAGCCCATGGTCCGTCCCCTGATCTGCGCCGCCGTCGCGCTCGCCGTGCTGACCGGGTGCTCCGGTTCCGAGGACCCGGAGACCGATCTCCGCGACCCGGCGAAGAAGCGGATCGCGATGCAGCTGGTGTCCAGCGCGGAGAACTCCTCGCTGGACTGGCGGGCCGAGTACAAGTACATCGAGGACATCGGCGACGGTCGCGGCTACACCGCGGGCATCATCGGCTTCTGCTCCGGTACCGGCGACATGCTGTCGGTCGTCGAGCGGTACACGGCGGACCGCCCCGGCAACGCGCTGGCCCGGTTCCTGCCCGCGCTCCGCGCCGTGAAGGGGACCGACGCGCACACCGGACTCGGCGATCCCTTCACCGCCGCCTGGGCGCGGGCCGCGAAGGACCCGGCGTTCCGGGCCGCGCAGGACGCGGAGCGGGACCGCTCCTATTTCGAACCGGCGGTGAGCCGGGCGGAGAAGGACGGTCTGAGCGCGCTGGGCCAGTTCATCTACTACGACGCGTACGTGATGCACGGCCATGGCGACACCGAGGGCACGGTCGGCTTCACCACGATACGGAAGCAGGCCCTGGCGAAGGCCGAACCGCCGTCGCGCGGCGGCGACGAGGAGGCGTACCTGAACGCCTTCCTCGACGCCCGGGTGGCGGCGATCGCCGAGGAGCCCTCGCACAACGACAGCAGCCGTGTCGAGACGGCCCAGCGGGTCTTCGTCCGGGAGGGCAATCTCCAGCTGAGTCCGCCGCTGCGCTGGAAGGTGTACGGGGACACGTACCGCATCGACGCCCCCTGAGCCCTGTCGCCTCCGGTACGCGCGCCCGGCCACCGGGCGCTCCCCTCGGACACGGTCCTGGAAGCCCTCAGCCCTCGGCGGCGACGCGGGCGAGGCGGCGGGCCTCGTCGCGGGTGGCGCGGGCGACGGCGTCCTCGTCCACGGTGGTCAGCCGGCCGTTCTCGACGACGGTCCGGCCGTTCACCAGGGAGAGCGTGACGGGGGCGGCGGCGCCGAGCACGAGGGCGGCCACCGGGTCGGCGATGGAGGCGTGGGCGAGGGTGTCCATCCGCCAGAGCACCAGGTCGGCGAGTTTGCCGGGCTCCAGCGAGCCGATCTCGTCGGCCCTGCCCAGGACCTGGGCGCCTCCGTGGGTGGCGAGGCGCAGCGCCTGACGGGTGCTCAGGGCGTGCTCGCCATGGGGGCCGAGACGGTTGATGAGGAGGGCGTTGCGCAGTTCGGTGTGGAGTTCACCGGCCTCGTTGGAGGCGGTTCCGTCGACACCGAGACCGACCGGTACGCCCGCGGCGAGCAGATCGGGGACCCGGGCGATCCCGGCGGCCAGCCGGGCGTTGGACGACGGGCAGTGCGCGACGCCCGTGCCCGTACGGGCGAAGGCGGCGATGTCGGAGTCGTTCATGTGCACGCAGTGCGCCATCCAGACGTCGTCGCCGAGCCAGCCGGTCGACTCGAAGTAGTCGGTCGGGCCCATGCCGAACCGCTCGTGGCAGAACTTCGCCTCCTCGGCCGTCTCCGAGCCGTGGGTGTGGAGCCTGACCCCGCGCCCGCGGGCCAGTTCCGCTCCCTGCCGCATCAGTTCCTCCGACACGGTGAACGGCGCGCAGGGCGCCACGGCGATCCGGGTCATGGCACCGAAGGAGTCGTCGTGGTGGGCGTCGACGGTCGCCTCGGTGGCGGCGAGCGCCCCTTCGAGGGTTTCGACGGCGAAGTCCGGCGGGAGTCCGCCGTCCTTCTCGCCGAGGTCCATGGAGCCCCGGGCGAACGTGAACCGGACGCCCGTCTCCCGGGCCGCCCCGATGACGGCCGCGGAGAGGTCGCCGGCGCCGCGCGGATGGATGTAGTGATGGTCGACGGCCGTGGTGACCCCGCCGCGGGCCATCATCGCCAGTGAGCCCTGGGCGGCGGCCCGGACCATCGGCTCGTCGATCCTGGCCCAGACCGGGTACAGGGCGGCCAGCCAGTCGAAGAGGTTGTGGTCGGTCGCCAGTCCTCGCGTCAGCCACTGGTGGAAGTGGTGATGGGTGTTGACCAGTCCGGGTGTGACGAGGTGCCCGGTGCCGTCGACGCGCCGTACGACGTCCTCCAGCCCCTCCGGTGCCGGGCCGGCTCCCACGGACTCGATGCGACGGCCTGCCACGACGACGTGCCCCGAGGCGTACTCGGTGTCGTGGACGTCGACCGTCGCGATCGAACAGTTCTCGATGACGATGCGGTCGGTGCGGTCAGTTGCCGCCGGTGTTTCCGGTGCTGCCATGGCGTTCCACTCTTCTCTCCGCTGCTCTGCACGGCTCCCCGGAGCCGCGCGGCCCGACGGGGACGTTGGCCGGAGCCGCGCCGTGCGCGCGGCGCGGGCGGCTCCGGTCGGCTGCCCGCGCTTCCGGGTCGGCCGGACACGGTTCCTCCTGCCCGGTTCCGCGCGCACGATCTCCTCCTCCCGTCCCGGAGGCCGTCCCCGGGACCGCCCCCGGGGCCGTTCCGGGTACGGGACACCGGGGCGTCGCGCGTCCGCTCACCGATGTCCCGAACCGCACCGTCCTTGGCCGCGCCGGTGGAGACCGCGGCGGGCGGTGCTACAGCGGCAGCGCGCAGACGGCCACCGGAGCGGCGAACGGCCTGCCCGCGGACCGCAGTCCGCCACTGACGCGGTCGACCTGGAAGACCGTCACGGAGCCGGAGTTCTGGTTGGCGGCGAAGAGCAGCCCGCCGTCCGGGGAGAACGCGATGTGCCGGGGGAAGTCACCGCCCACCGGGACGGTGTCGAGCAGCCGCAGCGAGGCCCCGCCGCCCTCGACCGCGTACCGGGTGAGGCTGTTGTGTCCCCGGTTGGCGAGGTAGGCGAAGCGGCCGTCGGCGGTGACGAGGAACTGCGCGGGGTAGCTGACGCCGGAGCCGGTCCCGGTGGACTGCGGGGCGCCCGGTGTCAGCGTGCCGGTGGCGGGGTCGTAACCGCAGACCACCGCGGTGTTGCTCACCTCACAGGCGAGGTAGGCGAACCTGCCGCCGGGGTGGAAGGTCAGATGGCGCGGCCCCGCTCCGGGCCGTAGTGCGGCGTACGAGACCTGGGTGAGCTTCCCCGCGGTCTGGTCCAGGCGGTACGTGTACACGGTGTCGTTGCCCAGGTCGACGGCGAGGACGTGACCGCCGTCGGGGGTGGTGACGATCTGGTGGGCGTGCGGTCCGTACTGGCCGGGCCCGGGGGCCGGTGTGCGGTGGGCGACCAGATCGGTGCGTTCGCCGAGGGAACCGTCGGCCGCGACGGGGTGCACGGCGACGCTGCCCGAGGTGTAGTTGGCGCTCAGCAGCCACCGCCCGCCCGGGTGCACGGACAGGTGACAGGGGCCGGCGCCCCCGGTGCTCCGGCTGTTCAGCACGCGGAACGTACCGCCCGGGTCGAGGGCGACCGAGGTCACCGCGCCCGGGTTCTGCTCGTCGGCGGCGTAGAGCGTGTTGCCCGAGGGATGTACGGCGAGGTACGAGGGGTCGGCGACCCCGGTGATGACGGTCCGCGCGGTGATCGCGCCCGTGACGGGGTCGTACCCGGCCACGCCGATTCCCCGGCCTCCGCCGCCGGTCGTGTACGTACCGAGGAAGAGCGGGCGGGTGGCGGTCCGCGCGCCGGGCCGGGGTTCGCGGCCCACGGGGGCGGTGCGCGCCGACGCGGGGAACGCGGGCGTCACGGAGAGGGCGGCGCCGGCGAGGACCGCGCCGATGAAGGCACGGCGGTTGGCGACGGCGTTCGTGGGGGTGGTGGGTGTGGGGGTGTTCGTGCGGGTGTTCGTGGGGGTGTTCATGCGAGGCACCTCAGGGGGTCGGCTGCGTCGGATGTGCCAGCCAGAGTGGCCCTTCCCCACCCTCGTCAGCAAGAGGCGCAATTACGGTTGCACCCTCCGCAATCCGCGCGAACGGGGTGAGCGGGCACCACGGTTCGGCACGCGGAGCCTTCGGTACGCCTCCCCGGCGAGGGACTCACCCGAGTGAGCGGCCCGGCATGCGCGCGAGCGATACGTGACGCACGGTTTCCACCGTAAGTACTCGCTCAATAACCAGGAGTAGTAATGCTTCGTCGCATCGCGATCGCCGCCGCCGTCATGGCCTCGGCGGGCTTCTTCGCCGCGGGCCCCGCTGCCGCCGCCACCTCCGACATCGACTTCGAGCACTCGACCGGCCACCTGGTGAAGGTCGGCGACATCGTGGTGGCCGACTGGTCGAACACCGAGCTGGAGGTCGACAACAACCGGCACCACCGCTGGGGCCACGACAACCGCTGGGACCACCACCGCGGCTGGAACGGCTTCGGCCGCCGCTGATCCCACGGCTCACGCGCGGTCGGTGGGGCGCACGACCCACCGGCCGTAGCAGCGGCCTACGGCCCCCGCACCGGGACTCTCCGTCCTCGGTGCGGGGGCCCGTCCTGTGTGCCGGCCCCTCCGGGCCGAGTGCGGTCGTGCCGGGCTTCGCGGCCGGAGGAGTGCCAAATGCGTCAAGTCCCTCCCCAGGACCTCGCTCCTGGTGGACCATGGGCGCACGGAACGCAGTCGGCGTCCGGAGGGAGACCATGGTGGAGTCCGTGCCGGTGCGCTGCCCGGTATGCCGTCGCGACCACGCGTACGTCACGCCGGTGTACCCCTGTCCGTGCGGTGCCCCGACCGCCCCGCCGCTGATGCGCGGCGCCCCGGTCGAGCCGATCACGCACCGCACCTGGAACGACGACTGGGTGAGCGTGCGCTGCCACTCCTGCGGCCGGCGCGACCAGTGGCCGCATCCCGAACTGTGCTGCCCCTGCGGCACGGTGCTGCGGATTCCGGTCCGCCCGGTCACCTCGCGCGCGGGTGGGACGGGACGCGCCGAGGCCCCGTCCCACATACCTCTGCCGCGCACGGCGGCGGCTCCCCGCCCCTCGTTCCGGCCCATGACGATCCGTACCGCCCGTGACGCCGTGACGGCCGCCGCGCTGTATCTCAGGTGGCTCGGCTACCGGGAGGTGGTGCAGCCGCTGGAGCGGCCCGCGTCCCGGATCGATCTGCGGGCCACCGGGCTGATCGCCCAGGTGGACTCGACGACCCGGCCCACCGCGCTGCGCGACGTCGAATGCCTCTGGCTGAACGCGCTCAGCGCCTCCGTGTCCAGCGTGTTCTTCTCCCTCGCGGGGTACACCCCGGAGGCCCGGGGCCGCGCGGACGGCCTGGGCATCCCACTCTTCGTCATGGATCTCACCGGCACTCCGCAGCCGGTGAACAGCCCGGCCGACGAACTGCTCAGCACCGGCGCCTGACCCCGGCGGGCCCGTCCACCGGGTCCGCCGCCCACCCCGGTACCGCCCGCCCGCCCCGGCGCTCCCCGTCCTCCCCGCTACCGCCCGTACCCCTCGCGCAGTTCGATCTTCCGCACCTTGCCGCTGACCGTCATCGGGAACTCCTCCAGAATCCACAGCAGCCGCGGGATCTTGTAGTGCGCCAACTGCCCGCGGCAGTATCCGGTCACCTCGTCGGACGTCGGCGGGTCGGCCGGGTCGCGGGGGATCACACAGGCCAGGATCTCCTCGCCGTACGTGGCGTCCGGGACCCCCACCACCTGGACGTCGGCGATCTTCGGGTGACCGTGGAGGAATTCCTCGATCTCCCTCGGATAGACGTTCTCCCCACCCCTGATGATCATGTCCTTGATGCGGCCGACGATCTCCACATAGCCGTCCTCACGCATCACCGCCAGGTCGCCCGTGTGCATCCAGCGCCCGGCGTCGATCACCTCGGCGGTCCGCGCCGGGTCCTCCCAGTAGCCGAGCATCACGCTGTAGCCCCGGGTGCGCAGTTCGCCCGCTTCGCCGCGCGGCAGGGTCACGCCCGTCACCGGGTCGACGACCTTGACCTCGATGTGCGGCAGGACCCGGCCGACGGTGCCGGTGCGGCGTTCGAGGTCGTCGTCGCGGCGGGTCTGGGTCGAGACGGGCGAGGTCTCCGTCATCCCGTAACAGATGGACACCTCGTCCATGTGCATCTCGGCGACCACCCGCTTCATCACCTCGACGGGGCAGGGAGATCCGGCCATGATCCCGGTGCGCAGCGAGGAGAGGTCGTACGAGGCGAAGTCGGGGTGGTTCAACTCGGCCAGGAACATGGTGGGTACGCCGTACAGCGAGGTGCAGCGCTCCCGCTGCACGGCGGCGAGCACGGCGGCGGGCTCGAAGGACGGCGCCGGGATCACGACGCAGCCGCCGTGCGAGGTGGTGCCGAGGTTACCCATCACCATGCCGAAGCAGTGGTAGAAGGGGACCGGCAGGCAGACCCGGTCGTGTTCGGTGTAACCGACCATCTCCCCCACGGAGTAGCCGTTGTTGAGGATGTTGTGGTGGGAGAGGGTGGCGCCCTTGGGGAAGCCGGTGGTGCCGGAGGTGTACTGGATGTTGATCGGGTCGTCGCAGGACAACTCCGCCTCGCGTGCGGCGAGTTCTTCGTCCGTGACCAGCCGGGACGCGTCGATGAGCGTGTCCCAGGACGGATCGCCGATGTAGTGGACGGACCGCAGCGCGGGGCAGTCGGGCCGCACCCGGTCGACCATCGCCCGGTAGTCGCTGGTCTTGTGGGACAGCGAGGCGAAGAGCACCGAGACCCCCGACTGCCGCAGTACATAGCCGAGTTCATGTGCCCGGTAGGCCGGGTTGATGTTCACCATGACCGCGCCGATCCGCGCGGTGGCGTACTGCACCAGGACCCATTCGGCGCAGTTGACGGCCCAGATCCCGACCCGGTCGCCCTTGGCGACGCCGCCGCCCATCAGCGCGCGCGCCAGCCGGTTCACTTCCGCGCCGAACCGGGCGTAGGTCCAGCGGACGCCCTGGGGGATGTCCACCAGGGCCTCGCGGTCCGGGTAGGACTCGACCGCCCGGTCGAGGTTGCGTCCGATGGTGTCGCCGAGCAGTGCGGTGGCGCCCGTGCCGTGCGCGTACGACGGCGCGGCCGACCCCGTCATCGCAGGTCCCCCTCGTCGTACTCGGTGCCCAGGCCCTGCGCGGTGCGCTCGCGCAGTTCGATCCGGCGGATCTTGCCCGAGACGGTCTTCGGCAGCTCGGCGAACTCCAGCCTGCGCACCCGCTTGTACGGGGCGAGGACGGACCGGGAGTGCGCGAACAGCACCTTCGCGGTGTCGGGGCCGGGCTCCCAGCCCTCGGCGAGCACGATGTACGCCTTCGGGACGGCGAGCCTGACGGGGTCGGGCGCGGGCACGACCGCGGCCTCGGCGACCGCCTCGTGCTCCAGCAGGGCGCTCTCCAGCTCGAACGGGGAGATCTTGTAGTCGGACGCCTTGAAGACGTCGTCGGCCCGGCCCACATAGGTGATGTAGCCGTCGTCGTCGCGTGAACCGATGTCGCCCGTGCGGTAGTAGCCGCCGGCCATGGCCTCGGCCGTGCGGTCCGGGTCGCCGTGGTAGCCCGTCATCAGCCCGACCGGCGCGCTGGACAGATCGAGGGAGATCTCGCCCTCGGCGGCGCCGGGTTCGCCGCTGACCGGGTCGAGCAGCACCACCGTGTAGCCGGGGGTGGGCCTGCCCATCGAGCCCGCCTTCAGCAGTTGCGAGGGGGTGTTGGCGACCTGGACGGCCGTCTCGGTCTGGCCGAAACCGTCCCGGATCGTGGCGCCCCACTCCCGCCGTACCGTCTCGATGACCTCGGGGTTCAGCGGCTCCCCCGCCGCCACCACCTCGCGGGGCGGGCTCTTCAGCTGGGACAGGTCGGCCTGGATGAGCATCCGCCACACGGTGGGCGGGGCGCAGAAGCTCGTCACGCCCGAGCGGTCCATCTCCGCCATCAGCCGGGCCGCGTCGAAACGGGTGTAGTTGAAGATGAAGACGGTCGCCTCGGCGTTCCACGGTGCGAAGAGGTTGGACCAGGCGTGCTTGGCCCAGCCGGGCGACGAGATGTTGAGGTGCACGTCCCCGGGCTTGAGCCCGATCCAGTACATCGTCGCCAAGTGGCCGATGGGGTACGACACATGGGTGTGCTCGACCAGCTTGGGGCTGGCGGTGGTGCCGGAGGTGAAGTACAGCATCAGCGGTTCGTCGGGGTCGGTCTCCCGGTCCGCCCGGAAGGTCTCCGGGAACGCGTCCGCGCCGGCGTACGACCGCCACCCGGCGGTGTCGCCCGTGGGCGCGTCGCCGACCACGATCCGGGTGTAGTCGCCCGGTACGCCGTCGAACTTCGCCGTGTCCGCGTCCCGCACGAGGACGTGCCGGACCCGGCCGCGCGCCACCCGGTCACGCAGGTCGGCGGCGCCGAGGAGCGGGGTGGCGGGGATGACGACGGCGCGCAGCTTCATGGCGGCGAGGGCGGTCTCCCACAGCTCGACCTGGTTGCCGAGCATGACGAGGATGCGGTCGCCCTCGCGTACCCCCTGGGCGCGCAGCCAGTTGGCCGCCTGGTTGGAGCGGGCGGACATCCGGGCGAAGGTCGTCTCGGTGCGCCGGCCGTCCTCCTCCACGATGTGCAGGGCGGTGCGGTCGTTGCCTTCGGCGATGACGTCGAACCAGTCCAGGGCCCAGTTGAAGTGTGCGGGCCTGGGCCAGCGGAATCCCTCGTACGCCGCCGCGTAGTCCTCGCGGTTGCGGAGCAGAAAGTCCCGGGCGGCCCGGAACGTCTCCGTCGCGCTGGTTGCCGACATGTGCCCTCCTCGTTGCGGACCGGACCGGTCGCTTGACATCATGTAAACAGTGACTCAGGTCTCACCACCCCCGGATGGGGGGACAGCCAGTGGCGGAGGGCATCAGCGTGCCGGAATCGGTCGACGCGGTCGAGATGCGAGCGGCGCTGCTGCGGCTGCGCCGGTCAAGCGGGCTTCCCGTCGCGTTCGGCGGGCTGCTCTCCGACGCCCGTCACACCCGGATCGCCGAACTGAACGGCACCCGGTCCACCGCCCTGCGGGGGCTCGTGATCTCGGCGGGCAGCGGGCTCGGCGGCAAGTCGATGGCCCTGTCGCGTCCGTGCGCGGTGACGGACTACGCCTCGTCGCGCCACATCAGTCACGAGTACGACGTGGCGGTCGCGGCGGAGGGCCTGCGCTCGGTGGTGGCGGTGCCCGTCGTCGTCCGGCGCAGGGTGCGGGGCGTGCTGTACGGGGCGCTGCGCGAGCCGTTGACGCTCGGGGACCGGACGTTCGACGCGGCCGTCGCGGCGGCCCGTGACGTGGAGCAGGCGCTGGCGGTACGGGACGAGGTGCGGCAGCTCCTCGACCGTTCCCGGGAACAGGTGACCGATCCCCGGGCCGCGCCGGGTGCGTGGGAGGACGTGCGCGAGGCGCACCGCGAACTGCGCGCCCTGGTGCCGAGGATCGTCGACCCGGCGCTGCGCGACGAGCTGCGGACGGTGTGCGGGCGGCTGGCCTCGGCCGCGGGGCCCCGGCCGGCACCGGCCCGTGAGGTGGAGCTGGCGCCGCGTGAGGTGGACGTCCTGTCGTGTGTGGCGGCCGGGGCGACGAACGCGAGGGCCGCCGAGCGGCTGGGGGTGCGGCCCGAGACCGTGAAGGGGTATCTGCGCTCGGCGATGCGGAAGCTGGGGGCGCACACCCGGTTGGAGGCCGTGGTGGCGGCGCGGCGGGCGGGGCTGCTGCCGTGACGCCGGTCAGGCGTCGGCGGAACCGGGGCGCGGGAGCCGTCACGTGTGTGCGGGTCCGGGTGGGGCGGGGTGTCAGCGGGAGAAGTCGACGAATGTGCCGAACCGGATGTCCGGCGTGCTCTTCGGAGCCATGGTGGCGAGTGTGCGCAGGCCCTCCTCGATGACGGCGTCCCGGTCGGCGCCGCCGAGTGTGCCCAGGGGCTGGACGGTGGCGGTCACACCGTCTCCGGAGGCGTCGGTACGCCAGAGCGCGGCGAGGAAGCCGTCCACCAGGACGGACCCGTACGACTGGTTGCCGTTCCCGTTGCGTCCCCGGTACCGCGCGGGAATGATCCGCGTGCGGTCGGCGTGGCCGAGGAGCACGTTGTCGAACTCGGGGAGGAAGCGCGGCGGGGCGGGGGTGTCCTCGGGCGGCCGGGGGGCGTCGGGCAGGTCGAAGAGTTCGACGCCGTTCTCGTCCCGGAAGGTGATCAGCCGCGACCGCAGCCGTTCGAAGACCTCGCGCAGCCGGGTCAGCCCCGCCCACCTCTGCATGTCCTTGACGGAGGCGGGCCCGAAGGCGCCGAGGTAGCGCAGCACGGTGGCGTCGGGGGCGGGTACCGGCAGCAGGTCCCGGCCGAGCCAGTGCTCGACGGTCGTCAGCGAGACCTGGCCGCTCCTGCCCCACATTCCGCGCGGGGTGACCTGCACCAGCGGCAGGACGCACCGGGCCGCGACGCCCAGGGCGCGGGGGTCGGCCTCCGGCCACTCGGCGAGCAGGGACGCGCGCAGTTCCTTCGGGGTGCGCGGACGCTCCTCGACCAGCTCTCTGCCGACCGCGGCGAGCCGGTGGAGGTCGACGCCGACCAGACCCGCGCGGAACGCCCGCAGCTCCCGCTCACGGGCGGCCTGGACCAGCGGACGCAGGGTCAGCGCGTCGTCGGCGGTGTGGGTGTGGATGGTGGAGCGCAGGGTGACGAGCCGGACCACCTCACGGGACGCCATCAGCGCGGACAGCTCGGCCGGGTCGAAGTCGGTGAGCCGGGCGAGGAGTTGGTAGTACGGCGGTCTGGTGTTCTGCGCCTGGAGACCGACCAGGTGGGCGACGGCGTCCTTCACGGACATGGTGGTGCGGCGGAGCAACAGCTGCCGTGCCAGGGTGGCCCGGCCCAGGGCTCGGGGCGAGAGCGCGGTGGGGGTGACGGGGTTCGACGTGGAGGCCATGGGGGCACGCTATGCGGGCAAGCGGACAGAGACTGTCCTATTTGCCTGGCACCGGGTTCCCTTTCCCCGGCCCCTGCCCCGTCGGCACTCCCCCCTTCCGCTCCCCGCGCCCCCTCATCGCTCCCGTCGGCGCTTCCCGACGCGACGGGCCGCAAGTGCGCGTTTTCACCGTTTGTACGGTTTCGCCCCTCATCATGGTCCGGTGATCAGTGTTCTGTTCGCCATTCTGACCGCCTTGGCCAACGGCTCCGCTTCGGTGCTCCAGCGCCGCGCGGCAGCGACCGCCCCCGACACCGAGGCGATGCGTCTGTCCCTGTTCTCTCATCTGCTGCGCCAGAAGGTGTGGCTCGCCGGGATCGGTCTGGTGATCGTCGCGGCGGTCTGTCAGGCGACCGCGCTCGCCACCGGTCCGATCTCCGTGGTCCAGCCGATCTTCGTGATCGAGCTGCCCGCGACGCTGCTCCTGGCCGGGTTCCTCATGCGGGCCCGGCTGCCCCGCACGGTGTGGCTCGGGGTCGCGGCGGTGACACTCGGACTCGCGCTCGGCATGGCGTCCGCCGCGCCGGGCGGCGGCAGCACCACGGTGCACGGCGCCGCCTGGGTTCCCGCGCTGGTCCTCACCGGACTCTTCGAGTTCACGCTGATCGCCGCCGCCCTGGGCACCCGCGGAAATCCCCGGGCCGCGCTGCTCGGACTGGCCGCGGCCTGCGGTTACGCCCTCACCGCCGCGTTCATGAAGGACGCGATGGCACGACTGGACGACGGTGGCGGATGGGTCGCGCTGTTCTCCGCGTGGCAGCTGTACGCGACCGCCGCGGCGGGCGTCGGCGCGCTGTTCCTCCTCCAGAACGCCCTCCAGGCGGGCAATCTGGTCGCGGTCCAGCCGATGCTGACGCTCGGTGACGCCCTGATCAGCATCCTGTACGGGGTGACGCTGTTCGGTGAAGACCTCCGTACCGGCTGGTGGCTGCTGCCCGAACTCACCGCGCTTGCGCTGATCGCGGCGGGCTGCGTCGAACTGGCCCGCTCCCCGCTGGCCTCGGGCAACGCCGCGCCCCCACCGCGGGTGAGGTGACCTTTCGTACCGTCGGCCCCGGACGACCACCCGATGCGCCCGCGACCACGTGTTTTGGTCCGTATATCCTCCTCGGAAGGCCATAGGCACCCGTTCCACCAGGCCCGATCCCGGAGGCATGACCAGTCGTGAAGAACCCCTGGCGCCGCCCCGCCCACCGGGCGGCCACGCCCCCGTCCACCGCCGCGGCCGTCCCGCCGTCGTCCGCGGACGTACCCGCGGCTCCCGGCGCGGAGTCCCGGCGCGGCGACTCGATCGTCGAGACCTCCCTGTACCGCGACGGGCGCCGCACCTCCACGCCGGACACCCTCGCCGAGACGTTCCGTCAATTGCGTGAGCATCCGGACGGCATGGCCTGGATCGGCCTCCACCGGCCGTCCGAGTCCGAAATCCTGGCCCTCGCCGAGGAGTTCGACCTGCACCAGCTGGCGGTGGAGGACGCGCTGGAGGCCCACCAGCGGCCCAAGCTGGAGCGCTACGGCGAAACCCTCTTCGTGGTCCTGCGGGCGGCCCGCTATCTCGACGCCCCGGAGGAGGTGGACTTCGGCGAGCTGCACATCTTCGTGGGCAAGGACTTCGTGATCACGGTCCGCCACTCGGCTGCGCCCGATCTCTCCGCCGTACGCCGACGCATGGAGACCACGCCCGAGCTGCTGGCGCTGGGCCCGGAGGCGGTGCTGTACGCGATTCTCGACGCCGTGGTGGACGGCTACGCACCGGTCGTCGGGGGGCTGCAGACCGACATCGACGAGATCGAGACCGAGGTGTTCGGCCGCGACCCCGCGGTCTCCCGGCGCATCTACGAACTCTCCCGCGAGGTGGTGGAGTTCCAGCGTGCCACCCGGCCGCTGATCAGCATGCTGAACGGCCTGATGGCCGGTTTCGCCAAGTACGGCACCGACGACGAACTCCAGCGGTACCTCCGCGACGTCGCCGACCACGTGACACACACCAGCGAACGCGTGGACGGCTTCCGCCAGGCACTCGCCGACATCCTCACGGTCAACGCCACCCTCGTCACCCAGCAACAGAACGCGGAGATGCGGGCGTTGGCGGAGGCCGGGTTCGAGCAGAACGAGGAGATCAAGAAGATCTCCGCGTGGGCGGCCATCCTGTTCGCCCCGACGCTGGTCGGCACGATCTACGGGATGAACTTCGACCTGATGCCGGAGCTGCACTGGCGGCTCGGCTATCCGTTCGCGATCGGGCTGATGGCGGTGGTCTGCGGCGGCCTGTACCTCGTCTTCAAACGGCGGGACTGGCTCTGAGCAATCACCTCCCGAGCGTCCGCGTACCAAGTTCGACGGCGTGGGCGCGAATGCCACAGGCACCGTTCAGCCCCCTGGGAAGAATCTGGGGAGAATGAGACCCGCCCCACTTCGGCGGGCCTCCCCCATCGTGAGCACGCCAACCTGATCATTCCTTCCACTCCCTTGCCCACCGGAAGAAGGAAACCGACACGGGGAGTGAGCAACCCGTTGGGCAACAGAACGCCGAAGAGGGGCGCAGCTGTACTGCGCCCCTCTCGCCTCCCGCATTGAGAAATCGCTTCCTTCATGCGGCCGCCGGAGCCGAGGAAGGCTGGCCGAGCAGGGCGTCGATGGCACCGCGCCCCTTGCCGCGCCGGCCTCGGGCATGAAGTGGGCGTAGAAGTCCAAGGTGATGGTTCGACTGGAGTGCCCGAGCCACCGCGCGAGGGTGACGGCGGATTCTCCCGCTTCGGGGATGACTGAGGCGTACGTGCGCCTCAGCGCGTGGAAGCCGTCTTTGCGGGACGCTTTCCAGCCCTCGCCGCCCTGTTTGCGCATGGGAATCATGTCGGCCGCAGCCAGTGCAGGCTTCCACACGTCGACGTCGAAGATGTTCGCCCGGATGGCGTTGCCGTACGTCGTGGTCAGGATGAGCGGGAACTACTCCCTCTCACGGTTGGACTCCGGACCGCCCACGGCAGTTCGACCTCGACTGCGGGGTACTCCATGAAGTACTCGGCCAGCGCCGAGGCAGCCGAGGCAGGCATGTCGACGACCCGATTCCTGCCGCCCTTCGGGAGCGTGAAGTCCAAGATGTTCGAGAGTGTGAAGAGGATCTGCCGTGCATACCGCGGGGAGAGCTCTCTCACCAGCGTGGCGATGTAGCCCCGCGGTACCGTCGGGGTGATGTCTCGCAGGGACACCGCCCCGAGATGCGGCCGAACATGGAGGCGGACCCGCTCGTCGATGCGCTTGACGGTGCCGGGGGCGCCCTGGACCCCCGCCTGCCAGTAGTGGACGACGTATTCCGCCAGGGCGATGGAGCCTGCGCGCGGGTCGACGAATTCGCCACGTTCGCTGTCGGTACCTGCTTGGCGCAGCCAAGTCTTGGCATCTTCGAGCGTGTCGAAGGACTTGACCCGGACGCCGGGGATGTCGGCAACCCGGTACCGGGAGCCCTGGTCGTAGCGAGCCGTGCGCTCGCGCTTGCCGCGGCGGGGCCGTTGGCCAGCCCATTCCCGGATACGGACGGAGAGCCGTGCGGTCGTCGCGGTCCTGCCGTCCGGTGCCGGATGGACGGCAGCCGCCACCTCAGAGTGCCGCGCGGTCCAGCCAGGTCGACAGGCTGAACAGGCGCCACAGCTGCCGCCAATCCAGTTTCTCCAAGTCGTCGAAGACGCTGTTGCGTAGCACGCCCGTTCCTGGCAGAGGACCGTCGATGATGGCTCCGGAGAATCCTGGCCAGTTGTCGGTCATCCAGTCCGCGTAGGAGAAGTGGTCGTCGAAGCCCACCTTGCGCTCGGTGAAGGCGCCTTCGAGGGCCGTTCCCCGGAACACCCGCCGAAGGAGATGCTTCGGGGAACCCGGCCTCAGGCGCCGGTCGACAGGGAGGCTGAAAACACCCGCGATGAGGTCGAGGTCGAAGAAGGGGGACCTCACCTCTACCCCCCGGGCGATGCCGTTCTCGTCCGTGGCGCGGAAGTTGTCGTAGGTCATGAGCCGGAAGAGGTCGAGGGCTTGGCCGAAGAGGACCGGATCGCTGTCCTCGAAGTCTGAGTACGCGAAGGGGAGTTCCAGTTGTGCTCCGTGGATCTCGGTGTGCGGGGCGAGCTCCGGGCTGGCGTGTTCGTTGACGAAGTTCTGCCAGTTGACTGCCCGATTCCATCGTTCCCACAGCGACGCGGTCATCCACTCCTGGGTGGTGGTTCCCTCGGCGTCGGAGCGGAGCGCAGTGTACCGGGCGTACCCACCGAAGACCTCATCAGCACCGTGGCCGCCCAGCAGCACGGCGGAGTGATCTCCTGCGACGGAGTGCAGGGCATCGTTGTGCAGGACGAGGGGTTCGGCGGCGGGTCCGTCGAGAGTGCTGTTGAGGAGGTGCACCGTGTCGTCGAGCGAGGGAATACGGAAGGGCACTTCGAGCAGTTCCACGCCGAGGACACGAGCCAGCACACGGGCTCGGCGCAGGTTCTCGTCGGTCTCCGGTCCGCGGTCGGAGTACACGGTGATGGCGGCGGCGGCTCCCGAGCCGTCCAGTGCGGCCTTGAGTACTGCGGAAGAGTCCATGCCCCCCGAGAAGCCGACCGCCACCGGCCGGTCCGCCACCAGCGCACGCCGCTGCGCCTGGTCGATGAGGTGATCCACCTCCGCTTCGTCCGCCGGAGCGGTCCGCAGCTGCGAGACGGGGGTCAGTGAGGCCGTCCTGAGGTATCCCGGGTCGCCGTCACCGATACGCAGTACGGCCCCCGCCGTCACGGCTCGGATCTCCCGGTACGGTGTACGGCCGTCCATGACGCGCCCCAGGCCGAGGAACGTCAGGAGGCTCGATTCATCGAGGTGCGGGCGGTGCGTTGCCAGTGCCGCGGTGATGCAGCGGATCTCCGAGGCGAAAACGAAGAGGTTCGGTGAATCGTAGTAATAGAGCGGGCGCTCGCCGAGCCGGTCGCGTACCAGCGTCAGTTCACCGCTGCTCGAACTCCACACCGCCAGCGCGAACGGCCCCCGCAGGTCCTCGAAGGCCGCGGCGCCGCGGTCCGCGTACAGTTCGAGGGCGACCTGGAGGTCTCCCGGCCGTAGCCGATCCAGCCGGTCGGAGGGAAGACGGGGGGCGAGTTGCCGGTGGTTGAGCACTTCGCCGTTGCCCACCATCACCAACTCGCCCCGCGAGTCGACCAGCGGTTGTCGTGCCTCGTCGACCGCGATGACGGCGTGCCGAGAGCAGTGCAGGGCGATCCGTTCGTCGGTGTACGAGCCCTCCTCGCTTCTTCCACGGTGTGCCAGCGACGGCGCCAGCCTCCGCATCATGCCGTCGCGGTCTGCCGATGTGCGCCGCTTCAACAGGATTCCGCCGATACCGCACATGGTGATGACCTCTTCCTCGTCTGTGCTGCTCTTCAGCTCGGTTCGTGGCGGTTCGTGGCGCAAACGGTCGGATCCGCAGCCGGCACACGGGCCGCGGCCGAGGTGTAGGAACTGAGGTCCGTGTTCCTCCCCAGCCGGTCGGCCGCTGCCACGAGGTCGGGCCAGGCACGGGTGAGGCGGGCGAACTCGTCAATGGCCTGGGACACGTATGCCGCTACGGAGAGGGACTCGGCCTCCAGGGCCGCGATGCGGATGCCGAGCCGTCGTGCGGTCTCACCCGAGGCGAGGGCCGCCGCTTCGCGGTACGCGGTGAGGAAGGCGGGGGGAATGCCTGTCGCGCCTTCCTCGCTTCGCTCCCGGGCGTCCAGGAACAGCTCGCCGTAGGCCGCCGAGTCGAACTCGCCGGCGGACGTGAAGAGGCGGTCTCGCTGGGCCACCAGGGACTCGTTGAAGAAATTCCAGTGCCGGCGAAGCACGGCATAGCGCATCTCGGCACTGGCATACCAGCCGAGATGGTCCGGTCGGCTCTGCCCCGCCCGCCAAGGCTCGTAGACGTGGTGGGCTCTCAAGTCGTGGTGGTAGACGGGCAGATCCAACTGGTAGAGGAGGCCCTTCTGGAAGTAATCACTGCCGAGAATACCGACGGCCGGCATCTCGGGGATCCATGTGTGCACCGTGCGCAAGGCGGCGACGCCCATCTCCACGATTCCGGTGAGGTCCCGTTGCGCAGACACGGTGTTGTGCACGGCGATCCGCCCGGGGGGTGCGGCTCCGGGCCGAGGTGCGCGAGGGGTCCGAGAGATGTCGCCTGGGAGTTCGCTGAGGGCGTCGACGCGCCGCACGAACTCCGCGGAGTGCTGCTCCAGGTCCCGGCGGTCGCGGGTAGGGCGGCCGGTCAGCGAGGAGCCGACGCAGTAGACATCGACATCGCCTCCGGTCCGCGCCCGGTCCAGTAGCTCCGCCTCGACGCGCAGAGGCGAGGAGCCGGTGGCTGGATCCACCTGGGTGATCTGGTCGCTGTCGCGCCGATGCAGAGACTCCGCCCCGACCAGAGCGGCTACGAGCGCGGCTTTGTTGGGGCCCGCTCCGTACGACCCGGTCGGTTGGAGCAGAGCGGTCCGGGCGGCGGCGCTGTCGTTGGCTGACAGGCCGGACGCCGCCACGATGTCGTCGGCCAGACGCCTCCAGCCGTCCGCGTCCAGCACGTGTACCTGGAGACCGGAGGCTCGGGCGACCTCGTCGGTCACCTGCCGGTTCACACGGGACACCGCTTGCGGACAGTCGTCCACGACCAGCAGCGTGACGTTCTCGCGGGCGCAGTCCGGCAGGGAGATCACCTCGGCAGCCAAGGAGCGGAAGGCTTCCTCGAAGAGCCGGTTGGTGGGCATGTAGACGAGTCGCGGGACGCATGTGTCGAGGAACCCGTTGCCGGGCTGTTTCGGAGACGTGTGCATGGTGGTGTGTCGCAACCTCTCGGAGCGAGTCGGCCAGGAGCAACCGGGGGCCGGTGCGGATCGATCCGCACCGCGGGCGGCACCGCGGCAGGCTCAGTGGACGGGCAGCGGTCGGTCAGGACCGGTGAGCGCGCGGGCCGCGTGTTCGAACCGAACGGCGGTGTCGACCCAGTCCTCTTCGGTGAGCGTGTCCGGGTCGATGGCGGGTGCGAACATCTCCTGGAGCCGCACGACCGGATCCGGGTGTTTACGGATGAACTTTTCCAGGTTCCGCCGCCACTGACGGTACTGGTCGGCGGTGACCGGAAGCCGGTGTTCGTGGTAGACGGCGGCTCCTGTCGTGTAGTGCATCCGGACGCCGTCCTTCACGAGTCGGTAGCCCAACTCGGCGTCCTCCAACCCCCATCCCGTGAACGACTCGTCGAAACCGCCCACGGCGATCAGACGGTCACGCCGCACGGAGACGTTGCAGGTCCACGGGTAGTGCCATGCGGTTTCCATGTCCGCCAGCTCACAACCGAGGCTCCGGAAGACGCGGTCTCGCTCGTCACCGCGCACCACCTCGGGCAGCGACGAGAGATCGAACCTCTCCGCCAGAGCCTCTTGGTCGATATCCCCCTCGTCCAGTTGGAGCCTGCCGCCGACGACCAGCAGATCGGGACCGGCGGCGTGGGCCCGGACATGCTCGTCCAGGAAGTCCGGCGCCACTACCTGGTCCGCGTCGAGCGTGACGACGATGTCGCCGGTCGCCATGGCCAGCCCGATGTTGCGCGCTCGGGCCCGCCCGGAGGCCGGGGACCTCTGCTCGTAGGTGTAGTGCAGGTCAAGGCGGCCGGGGAAACCCGCGATCATGTCCTTCGTGCCGTCCGAGGATCCGTCGTCGACGACGATCACCTCATACGTGTACGGCGTTCGCTGTGTCTGGTGGGTCAGTGACAGCAGGCAAGCCCGCAGTGTGGTACGGGTGTTGTAGGCGGGGATGAGGACGCTGACCCGCGCGGGTCGTTCGGCGTCCGTTCCTGGCCGTGGCGCCTCGGTGAGGGACCTCATGCGGAGCGCCGTTCCGCGTCGGCACGTGTCGCGCCGTGTCCGTGCTCGCCCGACGCCGGTGGGGGGCCTTCCTCCACGGCCGCCAGAGCTTGTTCGACCGACTGCGCCACGATCAGTCCCTTCATGACGGAGGGACTGACCAGGCCGCTGCTCACCAGGTGCTCCTCCATGAAGTTCAGCCAGGCGTCCCACAACCGGTCGCCCCGGGGCTGCATAAGGACGATCGGGAAGCGGCTGAGCCGGTCCGTGTCGTGGTGAACCAGCACCTCGTAGAGCTCGTCGAAGGTGCCGACCCCTCCGGGGAAGACGAACAGCGCGTCGATGTCGTGAGTCATCAGCAGCTTGCGCAGAGCGAAGGTGCCGACGGTGATGGACCGGTCGGGGTCGAGCACGGTTTCCGGCTCCTCGCCCGCGATCTCGACACGGACCGCGCGCGAGGAGGTCTCGCCGCTGCCGTCACGCACTGCCTGCATGATCCCCGGACCACCGCCTGTCACCGTCATCCAGCCGAGGTCTGTGAGCGCCACGCCTAACTCACGGGCCATTTCGTAGCCGGGCCGACCACGTGCGGCCCGTGCAGAGCCGAACACGGTGGCTACGCGCGCCTCCTCTGCCAGCGCACGCGAGGTCTCGCTCCATGCGCGTGCGCCTTCCACTTCACGTGCGATCGACTGCAACGTGGTGAGAAGTGCGCCCTGGGTGTGCTCGGTCATCGCTCGCTCTCTTTCATGGAAAGCTCGTAGGAGTCGCTTCTGCTGTCCAGATCGGCCGCCACAGCGTCGGCCACCTCCCAGGCACCTTCGAAAGGGGCGCCCACATCTGGCGTTTCGGGGTCATGCACCGCGTGTCGCGCCAGTTGTGCGAAGTGCGCGATGTATCCGGTGTCGGCGGTGAGTCGGCGGTTCACCTCCCGTACCGCCGCGGCCTTCTCCTCCTCGCGCGCCCGCGCGTCGATCGCTTCATAGGGGCCGATGAGGAACGGCCAGAGGGCATGTCCCGATCGTGCTGCCATGTGCCGGGAGATGAGGACCTGGCTCCAGTTCTGCGGGGGCAGCGGCACGTAGGGCAGGTTCGCCTGGGACACCTCGATCAGGGTGGTCATGCCCGGTGAGCTGAGCACCACGTCGCAGACGCCCAGAGCGGCCCGGAACCCGTCCCTGGACAGGTGCCGCACCGGACCGGCCGCGGTCAGCGAGAACGCACCGTTCGCGCTGTTCATGGCGACACTGACGTCGTACGAGTCGTCCCGCACCGCAGCGAGCAGACGCTCCGCCAGCGCCAGGTACACGTGGGCCGAATCGTGCCCGGCCGGGTTGCTGAGGCCTCCGAGCTGGACCAGGGCCCGCGTCCGGCCCGTTGGTCGGGCACCGGCGGACGGCGGCGGGGCCGTCGGCGCCACGATTCCGGAGACCGGAGTGACCCCGGGCAGGCCCAGCCCGGCGAGATTGGCCGCGCTGCCGAAGAGGTCCTGCGCGAAGTAGGCCCGCACCTGCTGCAGCGGGCTGTCCTCGGGGATGTCGGCCCGCTGCCACATGAAGCCGAGGCTGTCCACGTAGTACGTCGAGGCGGCCAGCGCGGGTGAAGCGATCAGCTCCGGGGCGAGAACGTTGACCACGGCGTCGGCCGCCTCGAGCACCGACGAGTCGTCGCGCAGCGTTCGGGGGTCGAGGTGCTGGGAGCGCAGGCCGCGCTGGGCGCGGAAGAAGTCCAGCGCGGAGTCCGCTCCGTAGTACCGGACGTCCATGCCGTGGTCCTGGGCCAGGACCTGACCGATGCTGTACGCCTTCGACGCCGGCCCGAAGCCGAAGGGCGTTGCCACGACGGCTATGCAAGGGGGCCGGCGGCGGATCGGTGAGGTCATGGCTCCTCCTTGACGGGACGCAAGCTGTGAGCGATGTCCTCCGGGGAGCGGTTCATGAAGTCCACCGAGACCGTGTCCGGTCCGACGCGGAAGCGGGAGAAGTGGCCGGTGTCCCATCGCATACGGCGCATTCCCCGCATCTGGACGCCGAGTGCCTTCTCCATCAGCCACGCGTGGGGCCCGCCGTGGCCCACCACGAGCACCCGCTGCCCAGCGTGCAGCGCGGCCAGCTTCCCGAAGAAGGTGAGCACGCGCTCCCGGGCCTGCTCGTAGGCTTCTTCGTCCCCGTGCTCGCAGAAATCGCTGTTGCCGTTCAGGACCCGGTCCGCCTCCTCGCCGAGCAAGATCCGTACCTCGGCGAGTTCGGTTCCGGTGAGCGTGTGGAAAACGCGCTCGCGCAGCGCTGCGTCGCGGCGGATGTCGAGACCCAGCGAGCCGGCCGCGAGCATGGCGGTCTCCTCGGCGCGCAGGAAGTCCGAGGTGTACACCACGTGCGGCACGAACCTTTTCACGGCGTGCCGTGCCGCCCTGGCCTCGTCCCGTCCGCGCGCGGACAGTCCCATCCCGTACGGATCGGGATACACGCCCTGCGGGTAGTCCGGAGCACCGTGGCGCAGGAACAGCACATCCGCATCAATCGCGGCGGCGGCCACCTCCTCGTCCTGTGACGTCAGCGCGAGGAGGTCCAGAACGTCGTCCGCCACCTCTTCGGGCTGCTTCCCGTCGATGTCCAGCAGCAGGCCACCGGGGCGGAACTGTGCGTGCAGCTCGCGCATCCTGTCCTCGTCCATGCGGGCCAGCGGGTCACGGGACGAGTTGCGGTCCATGAGGTCGTCGAGGCCACCCGTCAGAGTGACCGTCACCAGACGCAGTCCCTTCCTTCGAAAGCGCAGCTGCTGGGCATCCAGGAAGTCGGTGTCCTCGAACACACCGTCGATCACCGGTGTGAACCCGCTGTCGAGGTAGGAAATCGCAAGGTCCAGACAGCCGAGTTCGGACGCCTCGATGGTGAAGGCGCTGAAGTCCCTGGGCTGCGCCATGTAGCGGACCGAGTCGTTGGAGATCCGGACGGCGGGGGTGAGCTTGTTGCGCAGGAGAGCGGCTGTGGTTGTCTTGCCCGAGTTGGGCAGACCGCGCAGCAGCAGCGCGATGCGGTTCATGACCGTATTACCTTTCACTTGCCAGATGGTGACGGTTTAACACGATGGCCTCTGCCATCGCTTCGACGGCGGACTCCGTCAGGTACTTCGAGGTGGGAACGCTGAGGATCCTGGGCGCCAGCGCGATGGCCTTCTTGGGCCGGGCGTCGGAGAACAGTCCACTCGGTGCGTTCCGCCGAAAGAGACCGTAATCGAGGTACGTCTTCTTCCAGACCGTCCGTGCGAGCACGTTGCGGGAGGCGAGTGCGGCGCAGAAGTCCCTGGCATCGGACTCACTCAGCGCTTCGAACAGAGTGTGCGAACCGGCATCCCCCTCCGGCATGTCACTGTCGAGGACGGGTACGTCGCTGCCGATGGCCTCCCGCAGATGAACACGGTGGCGGCGCTGACGTGCCAGGGTGTCCTCCAACGCATTCGCCTGGTCCATGACGAGGGCCGCCTGCATCTCGGTCATGCGCAGGTTGTCGCCGACGATCGCGCGCTCGTCGTCCCAGTCGGGGAGCCCACCTTCGTGCCGTACCGCGCCGAGATCGGCCATGCGATAGACGCGCTCGACCACCTCGGCGCGGCCAGCCACCAGGCCGCCCTCACCGGACGCGATCTGCTTGGACTGCTGAAAGCTGGTCACCGCGATGTCGGCAAGCTGTCCCGCCAGGCCGTCCGAGGACCGGGCGCCCAGTCCCTGGCAGGCGTCCTCGATCAAGGGCACGCCCAGTTGGTCACAGAGCGCGCGTATCCGCCCCACGGGCACGGCGTGACCCTGCACATGGACGATCATCACAGCTGCGACGGGACCGCCGGGTGACTCCAGGACCGCTGTGTCAGCGGTGAGGGCCGTGTCCATGTCCAGCGGTACGGGCACGGCGCCGACTGCGGCAATGGCCATGGCACAGGCGATGAAGGAGTACGCGCTGACCAGCACTCGGTCACCCGGCCCGACCCCGACCGCGCGGAGCGCCAACCGCAGTCCCACGGTGCCGTTGGCCACCGCCACCGCCGCTTCCTTGTACAGGTAGGTGGCGAGATAGCGCTCGATGAGCGTGTTCGCCGACTCGCGGTCCCCCTCGACGTAGCGGAAGAGCTGACCGTCGTTCAGTACGGAACGGAAGTGTGTGAGGGAGTCGGGATCCTCGCGCGACAGGTCGAAGAACTGATGGGGGTTGATCGTCGTCATAGCGGGCTCATCCAATCTTCACAAGGAGAGGTTCCGTGGACCTGTGGCCGCCGCGCACGATGCGCTTGCCACTCGTCCGGAACATGGGCAGCGAGGACGGCGGCAGCGTGTGCATCGGCTGTACGGAGCCGAAGGCCGCCTTGATCAGCTCGACGTGGTCGCCCGTGGCCGAGGGGCGCGGGTAGAGCGGCATCCGGGTCCAGCCCGCAGTGGAGTGGTCCGGCAGGGGTGGCAGGCGGAAGTGCGCGGACAGAGAGCTGCTCGTGAAGCGCGCGACGGCCTCCATGCGCTGCGCCAGCCGCAGATCGGCACGGTCCAGGGCCTGCGGCAGCAGGTCGAACAGAGGGGCCGGGAACCGAGCCGGTGAGGGAGGACGAGGCAGGTGGCGGTCGGTGTTGTTGCCGCGCGAGACCGTGCCTTCCACCTTCTCGGCCGGGCCCAGGAGAGCACCGCCCGCGCCCAGCGAGACGGGTTTGGACGGGCCGAACGAGATGACCGCGAAGGCCCCGGTGGCGCCGGCCGGGACCCCCCGCACGGAAGAGCCCCAGGTTTGTGCCACGTCTTCGATCACCGTGACGTCCGGCGGCACCGCGTCCACAATGCCCCGCACGTCGCACGGCAGCCCGTACTGGTGCGCTGCGACGACGGCGCGGGTACGGTCCGTGCAGGCCGCGGACACGTCGCCGGAGCTGAGGGTCAGTTCCTCTCCCACCCCCACGAACACCGGTACCGCGCCTACGCGCACGACGGCGGCGGCGATCGAGTGGCAACCGACATCGGGTACCACCACCTCGTCGCCGGGACCCGCTCCCAGTACGTCGAGGGCGACTTCGAGTGCCGCCGAACCGGATGCGGTGAACTCGGCCGCTGGTTGCCCGAGCCGGCGCAGCAGCCCCGCGACTGCCGCACCGGCGGCATGGTCAGCCGAAAGCATGTCTCAGCCCCCTGCCCTGGTCATGCGTCCGGGTCACGCCCGCGTCGAAGGCCAAGCGCTCCTCGGCCCGGCGAGCGCCCAGTTGCGGGTCGCCGTACCAGAGGTCCACCCGCGCGGGACGATCGCTGTGGATCAGGTCCTTGAGCGCGTCCGGGCTGCCGTGCAGGTCCACCGTGCAAATGCCGCGGCCGGCCCATTCTCTCCGCAATCCCTCGGTCAGCAGGTACAGGCCGGGCGAGTAGCGCCGGTAGGACTCGTCGTAGGACCACTTCAGGCACATCACTCGATCCTTGATCCGTGCGTCCATCCGGAAGGCGACCGGCCGGCCGTGATCCTTCAGGAAGGACACCGTCACCGTGCCGGTCTCGACGAGCCGGCGGTAGAGCTCGCCCTGGCCCGCTCGCATGCGCATGCTCTGCCCCCGCTCGGCCTTCCACGAGCGGTCGTCCACCCGCAGAACGTCCTCGGCCGCCCGTGCCCCCCACCGACCGAAGCACAGGGTCAGCCCGTCGCGCTCGACCAAGCGGCGTTTGCGGGTCAGTTGAGACGTGCCACGGCTCAGGGCGCGCTGCCACAGGTCCTCGCCGTCGAGGGACCAGTCGACCAGGGAGTTGGGCGGGCGTTCCCAAACGGCGAACCCGTCGTAGGCCCGGACTCCGGCACAGGAGGCGTCCACCAACGGGAGATACACCGCGAGACCTGTGAAACGGTGGACGTCCGACACCAGATCGGCCAGTAGGTCCAGGCGGACAGTGTCCGCCAGAAGTGGCTGGTCGTCGCACATGGCGGTGCACACGGCTCCGTCGCGGGTGAAAGCCGCGACCGCGCCTTCCGTCAGGACCACGACCACGCGCCGGCCGGAGGCGGCCACCGCCCGCGTGTAAGCGGGAGACTGCTGAATACGGGTGCCGAATTGCTCGTACCTCTCCTCCCAGCGCCGCTGCTGTTCATCGGTCAGCTCCTCCCACCCACCTATCCAGGTGCCTGGCCCACCCTCGCCGTGCGGTCGCGCGTGAACGGTTCGGTGCTGCGAGGAGCCGATGTGGGGGAAGGGCCCCGGCGGCGGGCCGAGGGCTGTCATCCGAACTCCTCCGCAACGTCGGGCCGTCCGCCCGCCCGACGCCACCGCAGGTGCGGATAGGCGCAGGCCCGGGCTCCGAAGCCGGTCATGAAATGGTCGATGCTGGGGATCACGCTTCCTTCGAAGTCGAACGTGCTGATCCCCGGATCCCTAACCGCAGCCTCGACGGCCGCGTCCACCAGCAGGCTGGGCACGCCGCGGGCTCCCTCGCGGTCGAACCAGGAGTGCATCAGCACCGCCGCGTCGTCACATTCCAGGACGAACACCTGACCCCGGCAGACACCGCCCTGATCGAGCGCCGCGAGGCAGAGGCAAGGATGGTCACGGCTGAGCCTCAAGCCGGCCCGCCGTCGCTCGGCGACGGCCGCGTCCGACTGTCCGACGATGGCCCGGGAGAAGTCGAAGTCCTCCGGGGGCACTCCGGCGACGCTGTGCCGCCGCGCCGCCGCGCGTATGTGATTGCGTGCCGTGGGCACGTACGACTGCCGAGGTTCCTTGGCCCCGTCCAGGGCAAGCAGGCGCGTGTGCCGGCACCTCACCTCGGCGCCCAGCTCGGCCAGTGCGGCAACCTCGCTGAACCGCGGGTCCATCGGCAGGTCGATCGAGTACACCCGCTCCATAACTGCTGCGGCCATCGAGACGACCGTGCGATGCCGGTCGACGGGGTGCAGGGCCGGGTCGGTCCACGGCGAGACGTACGGCAGGAGCCGATACGCCCGGCGCGCGGCCGGACCGCCGTCGTCTTCGTCCAGCGGACAGACCCACACGCCTGCCGTGCTGCTACGCCGGGTGCGGCACACGATGTTGAGCGTGCGTCCGTAGACCTCCGCCGCTGAAGGCGAGTTCCACACATGGACGGGGAGCGTTCGTACGATCTCGGCCAGCTCTTCGCGAGAGACGGTATCGCTGTACATCTTCACCTTTCCGAGCAGGCCGGCCGACGCTTGGCACCGGCCGACAGCGGGCTCCGAAACGATGGCGTCGTCTACATCCCGTCCAACAAGGCGAACGCCTCCTGAAGGCTTGTGGGTACCTCGCCCGTCGTCGATGCCATGTCCCGGGCCATCCGGAGTTCGGACGTGGTCCGCTCGCGCATCACCGGCGGTGCGCCCTGCCCGGTGACGATCGCCTCGTCGAGCTCGGAGTAGTGGTTCAGCGCCCAGCTCGATCCGGTCGACGACGTCAGCGCCTGCAGCAGCACGTCGTGATCCAGGCCCAGTTCCCGCCCGGTTCTGATCGCCTGGAGCGCGGCGTGCCGGTTGCTGTAGAGCAGCCAGTTGTTGCAGAGCTTCACGGTCATCCCGGCACCGGTCGGCCCGGTGTGCACGACGTTGTCGGAGTACAACTCCAGAGTCGGCCGCGCGGCCGCGACCTCGGCCTCCTCGCCACCGACGAACAGGGACAGCGATCCCTCGCGGACCGGGCCACCGCGGCGACTCAGCGCGGCGTCGAGCAGAGTATGGCCGTACGTTCCGCTCACGCGCTCGCGTAACTGCCGCACGGTGTCGGGGGTGAGCGTGGTGTGCAACACCACGAGGGAGCGCGGCGGAGCGGACGCGCACAATCCACTGTTGGCGAAGAGTAGCGCCTCGACGTCCTGGAGCCGCTTCACGACCACGAGATGCGTGGACGCTGCGCGGGCGGCCTCCTCGACCGTTGTGTGCCGGTGGTAGTTCGGCGCCTTCAGACCCACTTCGGCGACCGGGTCGTAGGCGTGCAGTACTGCTTCGCGCCCCAACAGGCACCGCGCGATGTCCGCGCCCATTTCACCGAGGCCGTACAAGGCTATGTCTGACACGGGACGTTCCTTTCATCGGTTTCGTACAGTTGCCCGAGGGGTTGTCAGCTTTCCGGAGCGGGGCTCGCAGTCCGCACCCTGGCCAGGAGGAGAAACAGTCCCGCGCCCACACCGAGCGTCAGGATCGTGCCGACGTAGACAGCCGTGACGGGCAGGTGCAGCAGGAGAAACGCCACGACGAGTGAACCGATCAGCTGAGCCGGTCCCTGCACCGCGCCGAACAGGGCGAATGCCTGGGCGGAGCCGACCGGTCGCCAACGGTCCTGGACCTCGCTCTGCAGAGCGGCGTCACCGCCGCTGAGCAGTCCGACCACCGCGTAGAGGCCGATGGCCAGCACCGCGTGGCCGGCGCTGAGCCCGAACAGCGCCTGGACACAGAAGCCCATGATGACGATGTGCGGTGCCCGGCGACGCGCCCACCGTCCGACTGCTCCTCCGGAGGCCAACACACCACTGACCATCGCCGTGAGGGCGAAACAGGCGTTCGCCGTGCCCGCGATCCACGATCGGTCCGGTGCCCCCTCGGTCAGGAGGGGAACGAACATACTGAACGCCAGTGTGTGGGTCAGTTCCATCAGGAGCAGCGAGGCGGTGAACAGACCCAGGAGGCGCGGGGAGAACACGTTGCGCCAGGCACCGGAATCCGCCTGCGGCGATGCGGTGGCCCGGAGGCCGACCTCCGCAGCCTCGCCGGAAGACTCACCGTGCTTCGCGACCTTGCGGACAGTGGCCCGGTTGACCAGCACGAACACCACGAACTGCAGCCCGATACCGAACGCGTACGACAGAGCACAGATCACGAGGGACGCGGCGATTCCGACTGTCGAGGCCAAGGCGCCCCCGAGGGCCCACCCGACCACGACCGACGCCTGGGTGGAGACGGAGAGCATCGCGTTGAGCCAGGTCAGTTGTTCCAGCCCGACCGCCTGGTCGGCGACCCAGCCCCGCATGGCCGGCAGGTAGAAGGCTCCGAACGAGGAAAACAGGAACATGCCCACATAGATGTGCCAAGCCTGGAGTCCGCCGCCGCGCACCAGCAGATACAGCACCAGCGCGACTGTGAATGCACCGACGTCCGAGAGCAGCATGACCCACCGGTGGTCCAGCAGCCGGTTGACGCTGCGAACCCACCGGACGAGGAGCAGTGCCGGAAGGGCGCCGGCCGCGACGACCAGCGGAACGCTCGCGGGAGACCCGGTGACGTCGAGCGCGAGCAGGGAGAGCAGGAGGAGCAGCAGTGCTGAGGTGCTCTGGCTCTGCAAGGTCGATACGACGACCGTGGCGACCTCGCGTCGTTCCGACGGTTCGAAGTCCTTCCAGATCTCGGACCGTGTCCGCACCTCCGTGGACGTCTCGACCATTCGCTCCTTGCCTCCGTCGCCCCATGCCGATGCCATCTCCCTTTCATATCTCCAGTCGTGTCGCGCGAATGCTCCGCAGCGTGGCTTTGGCTGAAAGGGAGGGCGGGAGGGAGCGGCGGTTTGGCTGATGTTCCACTGCGGCTTTCAGTTCGACGAACTGTGACGACATGCGCGAATGCCTTCAAGAGGCGGGCCGCATCAATAGAAGTGCGATGACGCGATGTACGGGTGAGTTCAGGCCACGGCACGCAGACCGCACGGCGGCAGGGCGTGGATGACACGACGTGCTCCGGGGTGAACGACGGATCGGGCCTGCGCGTATGCCGGATGGAATTTTAAAGTTGTCCGACTGGCGAGAATTAAGCGCCGGGTGATCCATCTCCTTCCTGTACTGCCGGAAGAAGGGCTACGGCGATGATGTGGTTCTGCCTGTGCGGAGACCCAGGACCAAGCATCAGTCGGAAGGTACAGTTTTACGCCATCCCTGAGAACCAGCCCGCTCGGACTCCGGGGACAACGCCTCACGCCGATACTTGGCGGGCCGGTCAACCAGCGCCACGGCCACTCGTCTCATCCGGGAAAACCGGTACCCGGTGCATGGCCGGTTGAGCACGGGGCCGTTGGTGTTGTTGTTGACCTGCTCGCATAAATGGGATTGGCTTTCGCCCCGACGTCGGCGGTCGGCGATCCGGTTGTCCGTCTGCGATTTCGGTTCGGCCGGCCCTGGGAGGTTGCGCGGTGAAACCGGGCGAGTGGGAAGCCCTGCTGTACGACTGGCACAACGATCACCGGCTGAACCGTCAGAAACGTGATGTCTCGTACTGGCTCGACCTCATCAGCCCGAACGAGCGGGTCGTGGTCCTCGGTGCCGGTACCGGCCGGGTGGCCGAGCCCCTCGCCAACCGGTCCCGACACCAAGTGACCGCGGTGGACCTGAGCGAGGAACGGCTGGCACGCATGCCCCAGTCACCGGGGCTCTTCCCGGTCTGCGGAGACATGCGTCGCCTGCCCCTGCGCGGGCACCACGATGCCGCTGTCATGCCCTACTCGACGCTGCAGTTGCTGCTGTCGGCCGAGGATCGCCAACGGGCCCTTGAGGAGACCGCCCGCGTTCTCGCTCCGGGTGGGCACGTCTACATCGATGTCAGTCAAAACTTCGAGACACGGGCGGAGCACGACTGGCACCTCTGTCTCGCGGAGCTGTGCGCGGAGACCGGAGACGTGAGAGTGGAGGAGTGGGAGCGCAACTGTCTGATGTTCGATCACGTGGTAATCGACAAGGTTTTTCGTTCTGGAAGCGAGATCCTCACTCAGGTGAGCGAGCGGTGGGTTTACCATCGCGTGCTTGATCTGGAAGGCACATTGGATCGAGCTGGTTTCGACCTCGCGCGGGTTGATCGAGGCTATGGCGACGAGCTATCCCCCCACCGGCTCATCTACCACGGACGTCGCAGAGGTTGACCCTCTGAGGTCGACCGGCAAACGAGGGAGGAGGCGTCGCGGCCGTCTTCGTCGTCGACGTCGAGCCTGTTGCCCCAGGCGACCGTCTCGTCGACCTTACCGACAGGGCGGGGCCGGCGTCAGTGGCGGAATCCCCCCCTTTCCTGTCGAGCGTTGGTAAATATCTCTCCGTGCAATAAATCGTCATGGACGTCTGCGCGCATCCAGGGAGCGGAATTCCCGAGCTGATCCTTTAGGTGGATAGGTGTGATTCTTAAATACTCTCGCTGAGCCGGGCAAACGGATCGCTGTGTTTTTGTGGGTGTTCGAGGGCCATATTTCGACTGACTGATGGGCGAGTTTGCGTATCGTGCGTGGCTTCCCGTCGCCGATGCGGTGGTTGAATTCGGACCGGAAGGCCGGCCGTGTTCCGGAACAGAGGACCGACGTCTCCACGGTGGAGGTGGATGCGCGCGTACGACACCGCTGCCGAGGCCTGCGTCGCCGGCCCGTGGGAAGGGCATGATGTTCGACACGGAAGATGTGGGCGTGTTCCTGGGCCTGGACGTCGGCAAGAGTGCCCATCACGGGCACGGGCTGACCCGGCCGGGAAGAAGGTCTTCGACAAGCAGCTGCCCAACAGCGAGCCGAAGTTGCGGGCCGTCTTCGACAAGCCGACCGCGAAGTTCGGCACCGCCCTGGTGATCGTGGACCAGCCCGCCTCCATCGGCGCCCTGCCACTGGCCGTCGCCCGGGACGCGGGCTGCCAGGTCGCCTACCTGCCCGGTCTGGCGATGCGCCGGATCGCCGACCTCTACCCGGGCGAGGCCAAGACCGACGCCAAGGACGCCACCGTGATCGCGGACGCCGCCCGCACCCTGCCCCACACCTTGCGCTCGCTGGAACTGACCGACGAGATCACCGCCGAACTCACGGTCCTCGTCGGCTTCGACCAGGACCTCGCCGCGGAGGCCACCCGCACCAGCAACCGGATACGCGGCCTGCTCACCCAGTTCCACCCCAGCCTGGAACGCGTCCTCGGCCCCCGCCTGGACCACCAGGCCGTCACCTGGCTCCTGGAACGCCACGGCTCCCCGGCCGCACTGCGCAAAGCCGGCCGCCGCAGACTCGTCGAACTGATCCTGCCGAAGGCGCCGCGCATGGCCCAGCGGCTGATCGACGACGCCTTCGACGCGCTCGACGAGCAGACCGTCGTCGTCCCCGGGGACCGGCACCCTCGACATCGTCATCCCCACCCTGGCCGCATCCCTGGGCACCGTCCACGAACAGCGCCGGGCCCTGGAAACCCAGATCAGCACCCTGCTGGAGGCGCACCCTCTTTCCCCGGTCCTGACGTCGATGCCCGGCGTCGGCGTCAGGACCGCCGCAGTCCTGCTGACCACCGTCGGCGACGGCACCAGCTTCCCCACCGCCGCCCACCTCGCCTCCTACGCCGGCCCCGCACCCACCACGAAGTCGTCCGGCACATCGATCCACGGCGAACACGCACCCCGAGGCGGAAACCGGCAGCTCAAACGCGCCATGTTCCTCTCCGCCTTCGCCTGCATGAACGCCGACCCCGCCTCCCGCACCTACTACGGCAAACAACGAGCCCGCGGCAAAACCCACACCCAAGCCCTCCTCCGCCTCGCCCGCCAACGCATCAGCGTCCTGTTCGCCATGCTCCGCGACGGAACCTTCTACGAGCCCCGGACACCGAAGGACGTCGAACTCGCCGCATGACCCCAGCAACACCGAACCACCCCAAACCCGACAGGGATGCTTGACGGAAGACATGGAGGCACCCCTCGTGCATGTCAGGCGCTGTGGTTACTCAGCGCAGCGACTGCGCTGAGTAACCACATCTCGACCGGCGTTCGGTGCGGCGGTGAAACCGCCGCACCGAACGCGAGAAACGGGTCCGGCCTTGCCGGAACGGCAAGAGGAATAGTGCATTCCCCCAGCTCTCCGCACGGTGTGCCGTATGAGCGAGAAACTGGATTCTGGCGTTTTCGACGTGCCCGTGATCAGCGGGGGTGTGGCCGGCCTGTCCGGGGCACTGGCCCTGTCGCGTGCCCGGCGTTCGGTGCTCGTGCTGGATGCGGGAGAGCCCCGTAACGCCCCCGCCGCCGCAGCCCACGGCCTGCTGTCACGCGACGGGTCGCGCCCCTGGAGCTGATGCGCGCCGGGCGCGTCGAAGTCTCCCTGTACGGGGGACAGATACTCCCCGACCGCGCCACGAACGCGCTGCGCGTGGACGGAGACTTCGTCGTCAGCACGGAAGGTGGCAAGACGTTCCGGTCCCGGCGGGCTGCTGGTGACCACGGGCGTGGTGGACGAACTTCCTCAGGTGCCTGGGCTGCGTGAGCGGTGGGGAAGGGACGTGCTGCACTGCCCGTACTGCCACGGCTGGGAGGTGCGTGACACGCCGATCGGCGTGCTCGGCACGAGTGCCGCTTCTGGGCGGCGGGGAACGCGGCCGATGTGATGGCAGGTCTCGCGCAGGCCCAGGCCGGCGGCGTGACGGCGGCAGCGGCGATCAACGGCGACCTCGTCAACGCTGACGCGGACGAAGCGGTCGCCCGCCGCCGCGTGGCCCCGTCCGCAGCGGCCTTCAGCGCCGAGAGCGAGGCGCAGGTGTGCGAGCGCGTTCTGGGCGAGCGTCGGCACGGCCTCGACACTCTGCTGCCGGACGCGGAGTGACGACGGGGGCCTTCAGGCAGGGCGCGCCTTGAGGTGGGCCCGTTCGCCTTACTTGCCGAAGATGACCAGGAGTTCGACCGACTGATCGTCGGCTGTGCCCAGCCAGTGCGGCACACGCGTGTCGAATTCCGCCACCTCACCTGGCGCCAGGGTCAAGGAGCGCTCGCCGAGCAACAGGCGCAGTCAGCCGTCCAGCACGTAGATCCACTCGTAACCCTCGTGGATGTTCAGCTCGGGTTCTCCGGTGGAGGGGGTGATGACGAGTTTGTGCGCGTGCAGCCCGCCGGGCCGACGGCTGAGCGGCACGTACGTCAGGCCGCCGCGGGTGACGGGACGCAGGTGTACGCGCGGGTCACCGGTCTCCGGCGCCCCCACCAGCTCGTCCAGGGGAACCCGGTAGGCGTAAGCCAGGGGCAGCAGCAGTCCAGGTTCGCCTTGCGCCTTGCGGCTGCCGCTCTCCAGCCGGGACAGCGTGCTCTCGGAGATTCATGTGGTCTGCGAGAGGGCGGCCAGTGTGATGCCGTGCTGCTGGCGCAGTGCCCGCAGCCGCGGTCCGATGGCGGTCAGGACACGATCGAGGTTGCTCATGCCGCACATCTTGCTGAAGCGGCATGGGGGTTTGCGACTTCAGCATGCCGTGTCCCACTCTCCGAGCGACGCAAAGGCACCTGCCGCTGCCCCATCTTTTCGCTCACTGCCCAGGAGAGCCTCCAATGACCAGCCTCACCCGCCGCCCCCGCACGGCACCCGATCCTGCCGCGTCGGATCCGCACCGGTGGATGACACTGACCATGGCGTCCGTCGCGACACTGATGGTCGTCCTCAACGTGTCGATCGTGAATATCGCCCTGCCTCGGGCCCGGGGCGATCTCGGCATGAGTGACACCGGCAGACAGTGGACTCGACTGCGTAACCTGGCACGATCCCGAAAGGCTCTGAAAGACTCATCCGCGCAGGTAAGAGGCAATGAAGGCCACATCGCTGCAGGTCAGCGCCGCCAAGTGGACAACTTCAAGAAGATCTCCGCGTGGGCGGCCATCCTGTTCGCCCCGACGCTGGTCGGCACGATCTGCGGGATGAACTTCGACCTGATGCCGGAGCTGCACCGGCGGCTCGGCTATCCGTTCGCGATCGGGCTGATGGCGGTGGTCTGCGGCGGCCTGTACCTCGTCTTCAAACGGCGGGACTGGCTCTGAGCGGACGGCGCCGGAAAGCGCCGAGGCGCCGACGCGGGCCACCCCCGCGCCGGTCACGCCAGCGGGCTTCGCCGCCCGAGGCTGAAGAGCGGGTCAGGAACGCCTGCCGCGCGTACCGGCGTTCGGGCCCCGCCACCGGTCACGGACCCGGTCGGCAAGGGAGCGTCCGGTCCCCGTCCGACGCTCCCTCCTCGCGCCGGATACGGACCTGGACCGTACGGTGTCGATCCAACCGCCCCTGGTACGGGCCGACTTGGACATGAATGGCTTCGACAGCGGTGTCCTGGGTGCTGCGGCCCCGGACGGGTCCCGCTCCGAGCGGCGCCGGCCGGGCCGCGGAAGGTCGTTCCCGCCCACCGGTTCGGTCCGGGCGCGAGGCCGTCGACGGGCCTCGTCGTCGCCGTCCACCATCACGTGGTAGCGGTGACTGATCCGACGGCCCAGCAGCAGATATCCCAGCAGCGCACCGGCCGTGTTGAGGATCACGTCGTCGACGTCGAAGGCCCGGCCCGTCACCAGCGCGCCCTGCACCAGCTCGATCAGCACCATGACCAGTGCGGTCAGGAGAGCCATGCGGACCATCCGCATCCTGCGCGGCACGAGGATCGGCAGCAGCAGGCCGAAGGGGACGCCCAGCAGCAGATTTCCGCCCGCCTGTTTGCACGCGGCGAGGAAGGTGTACTCCTCGGCGTACTGCCGCAGCGAACGCCCCGGCCGCAGATTGGACCTGACCAGATCCTCGGACGCCGGGGACGGCGTCAGGGTCACTTTCGCCAGGAGGAGGGAGAAGGCCACAAGAGCCGTGACGACGACCAGCAGGACAAGTACACGTAACACGACTCGGCGCCCGGTCCGGCGCCGCTCACCACGATCCGCCTCGGCTGTCATTCCGGACAGATGCCCCGGGCTTCCTCCACCACACCCGTTCCGGGACCGGGCTTCCCGAAAGGCGAAGGCGACCTCTCACGCGAGGCGTCAACGGGTGATCGCCCGTCAGTAGGTGGTCACCAGGGGCTTCGTCTCGTCGACGACGTAGGTGGACAGCATCATCGTGGTCACCGTCCCCACGTTGAGGGCGTTGTGGATGGCACCGGCCGGAATGAAGAAGGGGTCTCCGGTACGCAGCCGCAGGGCGGGTCCGTCATCGAATTCCATCAGCACGTCACCGCGCACGATGTATCCGACCTCGACCCCGGGATGACTGTGCCGCCCCGATTCCTTGCCGCGGGGGATGCGAACGAGGGTCTGGACGGTCTCCCAGCCCTTGGTCGGCGAAGGATGCCGCTGAAGTTCCGTACGGGTGACACCGGCGGTCGGGCCGGTCGGATCGATCGGCCCTCGGTGGTCATGAGCACCACCGGACGCATGACCGGCGGCCTCGGCGGCCGAGGGCTTGAGGGCGCTCGCACCGAGAACAGTGACCGCGACTGCGCCACTGGAGCGCATCAGAGCGCGACGGTTCATCATCGTCCATCCCTTGTTCGGTCGGCAGGGAACACCTGGGACATGGGCACCGGAGGACCACCCTGCGGGGCGCGGCCGGTGGCCTTCCGGCGGGAACAGCAAGAACAGCGGGACCAGCCGGAACGCTCGTCCTACCTCGTCGGCAAAATAGCCGTTCCGCCGCAGGTCACCACGGAAGAAGGCCCGGCCCCACTCGAACGGCCCCGTCGCGTCCCGCCGACTCGCGCCCCCATCGGCGCAACGCACGGCCGGACTCCGGCCGCTGAACGCGCCCTATCGGAACTCACGGCCGACACACGTCACCTGCTTGACCGGTGACGACCCCCGTGCGACAGTCATCGCGCACGCACCTCTCGGCCCGGCGCACACGAACCCCCGGCCCGGCTCTCCTGACACACGGGCCGACACACCGTCACGCCGACGCACACCTACGCACGCACACACGGACGCACGGACATGGCGACACACCTGGACACCGGCACACACGGAGGGCTTCACATGATCAACAGGCGTACCTTCAGCAAGGCACTGGGGCTGGGCACAGGTGCGGCCGCGACGTCATTGGCCGGACTGCAGGGCATCCCGACCGCCTCGGCCACCCCGCGGACCGGGACGCGGACACCGGTCGCGCCCACGGTCCGTCCCGGCACGCACACCTCGTTCCCCTCCCTGAAGCGGGTCAGGGCCGGACTGCTCGACATCGGCTACGCCGAGGCGGGCCCCGCCCGCGGCCCCGTCGTCATCTGTCTGCACGGATGGCCCTACGACATCCACAGCTTCGTCGATGTCGCCCCTCTGCTGGCGGCGCGGGGCTATCGCGTGATCGTCCCCTACCTGCGCGGCCACGGGACGACCCGCTTCCTGTCCCCCCGGACGTTCCGCAACGCCCAGCAGTCGGCGGTCGCCCTCGACATCGTCGCCCTGATGGACACCCTCAGGATCGAGCGCGCCGTTCTCGCCGGCTTCGACTGGGGTTCGCGTACCGCCGACATCATCGCGGCCCTCCGGCCGGAGCGCTGCACGGCACTCGTGTCGGTCGGCGGGTACCTCGTCACGAACCTGGAGGCCAACCTCCAGCCGTTGGCCCCACAGGCCGAACACGCCTGGTGGTACCAGTACTACTTCGCCACGGAGCGGGGCCGTCTCGCCATGGAGGACACGGTGAAGCGCCACGACCTGGCCCGACTCGTCTGGGACACCGTCTCGCCGACGTGGAACTTCGACGACGCCACCTTCGAGCGCACGGCCAGGGCCTTCGAGAACCCCGACCACGCCGACATCGTGATCCACAACTACCGCTGGCGGCTGGGCCTCGCCGACGGGGAGCGCCACTACGACCACCTGGAGAGGCGACTCGCCGCGCGGCCGGTGATCGAGGTCCCCACCATCACCCTCGACGCGGACCGCGACCCCTTCACCGCGCCCGGCGACGGCTCGTCGTACCGGGACAGGTTCACGGGCCCTTACGAGCACCGCACCCTGAGGGGCATCGGGCACAACCTGCCGCAGGAGGCGCCCACGGCCTTCGCCCAAGCCGTCGTCGACGTGGACCACTTCTGATCCGCCGAAGGCGGAGCGCAGCCAACAGGAAACAGGGAGCGGAAGGCCGGTCGACCGCGCGGCGACATCACCCGCCAGAAATCACCTCCTTGACAGGTGACGTCTGGAATGTGAGCCTTGATGTCATCCAGCGGTAGGCGCGATCGGCCACCGATCGAGCGGAGGTCGACCATGGAGGACCGGGCCACGACGGACGCCACCGCGGCGGTGCGTCACGCACGCTTCGGCAAGCTGCCCGAGCGCGTCCGTTACGAGGAAATGATCGAGGAGAGACCGGCCTCGCCGAAGGGTGATCCGGTGAGGGACGCGTACAACCCCAAGGGTCATGGTCGTCCTACTCCTGTCTGGCCGCCGACCTGGGACTCTGAGGACTGCCAGACCCGCCGGAACCGGGCGCCGAGGCAGCGGCTCCTGCTAGGATCGACGAGAGGTTCATTCTCTATCGAGGAGTGCGAGACATGGCGGGTGACGACGACATCTCCGGGTGATACCCGGATGTGATCGGCCACCAGCAGGTGCGTGGAAGCACTGCTGTCGTGGCCGTTTGGTCGTCCCCTTTTCCGTCATGCCTGCCTAGGGCAGTGGTGTTTTTTCCCTGCCCTCATACTCCACGAGGTCGTCCCATGTCCGACGCCGTCATCGTCTGCTCGAACCTGTCCTTCTCCTGGCCCGACGACACACCTGTCTTCCACGAACTGTCCTTCGTCCTGGGCGGCGGCCGTACGGGGCTGGTCGCGCCCAACGGCTCCGGCAAGAGCACCCTGCTCAAACTGATCGCGGGCGAGCTGCGTCCCGGCGCAGGCTCGCTGTCCGTGGGCGGCACGCTCGGCCACCTCCCGCAGAGCCTCCCCCTGACCGGGGACCTGACGGTGGCCGAGGTCCTCGGCGTCGCCGCTGTGATCCGGGCCCTGGACGCCGTCGAGTCCGGGGACGTGAGCGAGGAGCACTTCGCGACCATCGGTGACGACTGGGACGTCGAGGAACGCACCCGCGCCCAGCTGGACCGGCTCGGCCTGACCGGGCTCGACCTCGACCGGAGTCTCGGCACGCTCAGTGGCGGCCAGGTGGTCTCGCTCGGCCTGGCGGCCCAGTTGCTGAAGCGACCCGATGTACTGCTGCTCGACGAGCCGACCAACAACCTCGACCTCGACGCACGCCACAAGCTCTACGAGGTCCTGGAGGACTGGAAGGGCTGTCTGCTGCTGGTCAGCCACGACCGGGCGCTGCTCGACCGCATGGAGTGCATCGCCGAGCTCGACCGCGGCGAACTGCGCTTCTACGGGGGCAACTTCACGGAGTACGAGGAGGCCGTGCGGGCCGAACGGGAGGTCGCCGAGAAGAACGTCCGCAACGCCGAACAGGAGCTGAAGCGGGAGAAGCGGGAGATGCAGCAGGCCCGTGAGCGGGCCGAGCGGCGCGCGAGCAACGCGGCCCGCAACCTCAAGAGCGCCGGCCTGCCGCGCATCTTCGCCGGGAACATGAAGCGGGGCGCCCAGGAGTCCGCCGGACGGGCGGGGCAGATGCACGCCTCCCGGGTCGGCGAGGCCAGGTCCCGCCTGGACGAGGCCGGCCGGGCGCTGCGCGAGGAGCAGCGGATCACCCTGGATCTGCCGGACACCGGCGTCCCCGCCGGGCGCACCCTCTTCCTGGGCGAGCGGATGCAGGTCCGTCACGGCGCACAGGCCCAGTTCGCCGGTGCCGGCGCAGATCTGACGATCCGGGGGCCCGAACGCATCGCGTTGACCGGTCCCAACGGGTCGGGGAAGACCACGCTGTTGCGTCTGATCAACGGCGATCTGGAGCTGGACGGCGGCCGGATCAGGCGGGCCGACGGACGCATCGCCTATCTTTCGCAGCGGCTGGACGTGCTGGACCCGGGCCGGACGGTGGCCGAGAACTTCACCGCGTTCGCCCCGCACAGGCCGGAGGCGGAGCGGATGAACCTGCTCGCGCGTTTCCTCTTCCGCGGTGCCCGTGCCCATCTCCCCGTGGAGGTGCTGTCGGGTGGCGAACGCCTGCGGGCCACCCTGGCGTGTGTCCTGTGCGCCGAGCCGGCCCCCCAGTTGCTGCTTCTGGACGAACCGACCAACAACCTCGACCTCGTCAGTGCCGGCCAGTTGGAGAGCGCGCTGGGCTCCTACCAGGGGGCGTTCGTCGTGGTCAGCCACGACGAACGCTTCCTCACCCGGATCGGCGTCGACCGGTGGCTACGGCTGGCGGGCGGTGCGCTGGCGGAGGCAAGGGCACCCCAGGTGTGACTCCCCGGCGTGTCGACCGGGCCCGCGTCCGAGGTGTGTCACCCGGCGGGCCGAGGACCAATCAGTTGGGCTCACCACCATGCCTCAGCCGGCCCTGATCGCACATGACGTCGTCCGCACCCTCGGGAACAGGCGGGTGTTCGACGGCGTCTCCCTCACCGCGTCCCCCGGCCACCGCATCGGGCTGATCGGGGAGAACGGCGTCGGCAAGTCGACGCTGCTGCGCCTGCTCGCCGGTACGGAGGAACCCGACGCCGGCAGCGTCACACGGCCGCCCGGTCTCGGCTTCCTCCACCAGGAGATGCCGTACGACGCCACGTCGACGATCACCGACGTACTGGACGACGCCCTGCGCGAGGCCCGCGCCTGCCTCGCGGAACTCGAACGTCTCACGGAGCGGCTGGCCCGCACCCCGGAGGACTCCCCCGGCTACGCCGAACTGCTCGACTCGTACGGCCGACGGCTCGAAGAGGCCCAGGAGCAGGAGGTGTGGGACGCCGACCGGCGCGCCACGATCGTGCTGGCAGGGCTCGGCCTCGGCCCGGTCCGGCACGACCGGACACTCGGCTCCCTCTCCGGCGGGCAGCGTGGCCGTCTGGCACTGGCGGCGCTCCTGGTGCGGCGTCCCTCGGCACTGCTGCTGGACGAGCCGACCAACCATCTCGACGACGCCGCCGCCGTGTTCCTGGAGGAACAGGTGCGCGGCCTGCCCGGAGTGATCGTGGTGGCCAGCCACGACCGGGCCTTCCTCGACGCCGTCTGCACGGATCTGATCGATCTCGATCCGGCCGTGGGCGGGCCGGTGCGGTACGGCGGCGGCTACAGCTCCTGTCTGGAGCGGAAACGCGCCGAGCGGCAGCGCTGGGAGCGGCGGTACGCCGAGGAACAGGAGGAGTTGGAGGAGCTGCGCCGCTCGGCCGGTGTGACCGCTCGGCTCGTCGCCCCGGACCGCGGACCGCGCGACACCGAGAAGATGGGCTACGGCCGTCGCGCGGGCCGGGTGCAGAACCAGATCTCACGACGGGTGCGCAACGCCACCCGTCGGCTCGAAGAGCTGGAGCGCGACCGGATCGGTGAACCGCCGCGGCCGTTGCGGTTCCGGGGCGGTGCGCCGGCCGAGGAGTCGGCGGAGGGCGTCCTCGTCTCCTTGCGCGGCGTCCGCGTGCCGGGCCGGCTCCTCCTCGACCGCCTCGACGTGTCGGCGACCGAACGCCTGCTGGTCACGGGCGACAACGGATCGGGAAAGTCCACACTTCTGGCCGTGCTCGCCGGGGACCTCGTGGCCGAGGGGGAGGTACGGCGGCGGCCGGGGCTGACCGTGGGGGTACTGGCCCAGGACACCGTGTTCGACCGGCCGGAGCGCACAGCACGTGACACCTATGCCCTCTCACTCGGCGCCGCGCGGGCGGAGGAGGTTCCGCTGGGTTCGCTGGGCCTCCTGCACGAGGCGGACGAGGACCTGCCGGTCGGGCGCCTGTCGGTGGGCCAGCGCCGCAGGCTCGCGCTGGCACTCCTGGTGGCACGGCCGCCGGAACTGCTGCTGCTCGACGAGCCCACGAACCACCTGTCCCCCCGACTGTGCGACGAGCTGGAGGCCGCTCTGGGCACCGGCCCCGGCGCGATCGTCGTCGCCAGCCACGACCGCTGGCTGCGAAGGCGCTGGCAGGGCCGCGAGATCCGGCTCGGCGCCGCCGAGTGTGAGCGCGGTGGCGGCTCGCCGGACGGCTGGCCTTCGCGCGACCCACACCAGGGAAGCGGTGACGGTTTCAACAGGTGACGAATCTTGCGGAGGCATTGGTCACCTGCCAGGATGGTGATCGTGAACCTGAACCATGTCTTCGTGTGCGGCAACCCGGCCCTCGACTTCGCGGCCACGCTGCGGGCGCGCCGGTCGGCGCGGTTCGAGATGTTCGCGACGCCGGACCGGCTGGAGGCGTGGTACCTGGAGTCCGGCGTCGTCGATGCCGTCTCACCCGCCCAGCAGGAGGATGTCGACCGCGCGACGACCGTACGGGAGGCCGTCTACCGGCTGGTCACGGCCCGGCGTCTCGGCGAGGAGTACGGCGACGACGCGCTGGCGGTGCTGAACGACGCGGCCCGCAGGCCGACGGCGGCGCCGCAGCTCACCCCGTCCGGGCGCTGGACGACGGCGACGCCGGAAGAGGCCCTGGCCGCTGTGGCACGGCAGGCCGTCGAACTCCTGAGCGGGCCGGACATGCCGCTGCTCAAGGAGTGCGGCAACCCCGAGTGCACACGCGTCTACATCGACCGCTCGCGGGGCATGCGGCGGCAGTGGTGCGGCATGGAGTCCTGCGGGAACAAGATCAAGGCGGCGGCCTACCGCGCCCGTAAGAGGAGTGCCCCCGCCGCGACAGCACACTGACGCGGCACGGGCCCGCTCACATCGGCGGCCTTCCACTCCTTCGCCGGACGAACACAAGGACGAGGGGACGGGGAACAAGACCGACACCCCGCCCGCCGAGGTGACTCCCGGGAGAAACACGTATGGGTCGGCCCTCGCCACCCGGCGGGTGACACGGTGTCGGCCCTTTGCGCGCGCGGCGCTTGCCTGATCACCGCACCGGCCACGGCATACCAGCTGTTCCGCGGAGCCCCACGGAACAGGGCGAGTCCCACTCCGGAGGGGCGCCATCAGCGCCGAGCACGGCCGCCCCGCGCTTCTTCCCCTCAGGCGCGGCCCAACGGGCTGGGTAGCATGCGCAACGTCATCCATCTACCAGGGAGTGCATGGTCGTGCCCAGTCAACCAACCGCCACCACGCTCCGGTCGCGGTACGTCGAACAAGCCGCGTCGGATCTGGCGGAAAATCGCCGACAGCAGCAGCAACTGACCGAGAAGATCGAGTTGTTGCGGCAGGAGGAGACACTCCTGTCGGACATCCTGATCCTCGCCGAACGTTTCGAGGGCTCCCCGGACACCGCGCACATTCCGCGGCAGGCCCAGAACGAGTCCGCCGCCGCGCCCGGTGGGGCAACCCCCCGGCGCAAGGCCCGTGTCAAGGTTTCCGGCCCGCGCTCCAAGAAGAGCACCACGAAGGCCGGTACGAAGACAGGCGCGAAGACCGGTGCGCAGGGGAAGCCGAGCCATCCCCTGCTGGGACACATCTTCATGGACCTGCTCGCGGAGCACAACGAACCGCGGCTCGCGAAGGAACTGCGCGAGGAACTGCTGGAGAAGCATCCTGACCGGCGCCCGACACCGCAGGTCGTACGCAACACGCTGGAAGCACTCGTAGCCAAGGGCAACATCCAGCGGCACAAGCAGCAGAGGTCGGTGATGTACTCGGTCGTCGAGCCGGACGCTCCGACGCCGGCCCCGGCGCCCGGCACACCAGAGCCCGGCACACCGGAGCCCGGCACACCGGAGGACAGCGACTGACACCCGGCCCTCGGCATGGGCGGACGCACCCCCGACCGGACCGGCCTCACCCGCTCGGGCGAGATGAACTCCCGTACGGCAGAGGCCGGTCGGGCCGTCCGGTCGCACCCGAAGGTGTGCCGCCGCGCGGCTGAAGGTGTACTGATCCCACAGCGGCGCCGCACATGTGCGCACCCGTACGGGGCGTGCGCCCGCGCCGCACGCACGCCGGGCGGAGCCGCACTCCCGCCAGGGCCGGGACCCGCCTACCGGGCGTCGGCCCGTACCCGGTAGCTCACGGCGGTCCAGGGAAAGTCGCCCGAGTTCAACGTCCCCGTCACATAGACGAGGTCGCTGCTTTCACCCGGTGCGCCGGCCCGGCAGTCCGCGTTGAAGAAGACCTCGACGTTGCGGTCCGTCGCCGCGAAGTAGGACCGGGCCGAAGGGGACAGCTCCTGGCACACCCCCACCTGGGCGAGGTCGGCCGCGACGGCGGTGCCCGTCCCGTGGAGACCTGTGTAGAACGTCACTCCGGGACGCACCGCCGCGCTGCTCGGCGCGCCCGTCCCCAGGACGAGCAGACCTCCCGCGGCCGTCGTAGCCACGATCGTCGCCCACTTCTTGTGTCGGTTCGCCATGTGTGCCTCATCTCGGATGCGTACCGGTGACACCGGTAACGGTGCGGAAGCGGCGGTGCGGTGCGCGCGCCACAGAGGACACTTTCCTTGCACTTTCAACGAATACATAAGGAAGAATCCGGCCACGAACGGTGGCCGTTCGGTGGAAGCGCGAGCCCCGCCGGGCTCCCGGTCCGCGGTCACCCGTACTTCCCAAAACGCGGCCGATGCAGCACTGTCTTGCGTATGCTCATTTGATCACTCGCTCTGCCCGCCACCGGGCCGCGATCCTTTTCGGACCGGTGACGGCGCGGGGCCCGAATTGTTTGGAGGTCGGCATGGCTTCTGGTCGTGTGGTCCGGTTCGACGGAGCCCGGGGGTACGGGTTCATCGCTCCCGATCACGGTGGAGAGGATGTCTTCCTGCATGTGAACGAGATGCTGATCCCCGAGTCCTACGTGCGTTCCGGCACGGCGGTCGAGTTCGAGGTCGAAGAGGGGGGCCGGGGGCTCAAGGCGTCGTCCGTCCGCCTCGCGGAGGGACCGGACGGTACACCGCTGACACCGCCGCCCGTCGCTCCGGCCGTCGCGGTGCCCTCCGTGCCCCGGCAGACGGACGGTGACGACTCGCTGTGCGACGTGCTCGGAGCCGACGAGTACCTCAGCGAGGTGACCGAGATCCTGCTCAAGGCCGCGCCCTCGCTCACTGGTGAGCAGATCCTGCAGATCCGCGGTGGGCTGGCGAGGTTCGGGAAGAGCCACGGTTGGACGGAGAACTGACCGGGGGCTGACGAGGCCACGGACCCGCTCGCGGACGGCTGTGCGGCTCCGGTCGCGCGGCCGCCGGTGACCGGCGGCGTGCCCGGTGGCGGCACCGGCCTGCCGGGCCGGCGCCGCGAGGACCGTCGAGACCGGGGTACGGCCGGACGAGCACCGGGGGCAGGGGCACGACCGCGCGTGTTGTGCCACCACGTACCCATCGGCCGTCACCTCCGCCGGTACGCCGGAGCCCGGTCCCCCGGGTCAGGCCAGGGCCTGGCCGACCTCCGGGGGCGTGTTGTCCTCCAGATCGTGCGGGGCGTCGGCCGCGCGGACGTATCCGTCCCGCACGGGGGCGTCCGGCGCCATGGCCGACAGCAGCAGGCTCGCGCCCACCACGGCGAGCGAAGAGGCCATGGCCCGTATCAGCTCAACGCCCTTGCGTTCCACGTCGGTTCGGACCACCGGGGCCGGGGCGGCGCCGGTCCACCACTGATGGGTGCGTCGCCGCAGGACGGCTGTGAGTTCCGCGACGGCCGACGGGAGCGCCGTGGCGCCCGCGGTCCCGTGGCCGACGGCTTCCGGGTGCGCCGGTCCGTCCTGTGACCCGGTACCGGTCGGTTCCGTGGTCGCGGGGTTCTCGACGGGGCGGGCGGCCGGTACCGGCCCGCCACCGGCCAGCTGGCCCGCCCGGTCGGCGAGCGCTTCACGGCGCAGTGCCAGCAGGGTGCCCGGGGGCACGGCGAAGACCGACTCGCAGGACCGGACCAGCGCTTCCGACGGAAGCCTGCGTCCGCCCTCGAAATCGGCGATCGCGCTGTGCGCGCTGTAACCCAGCCGACGCGCGAGCGCCCGTAACGACAAGCCTTCTTCCAGCCGCAACCTGCGCAGGGCAAGCCCCAGCCGGATTTCGGCCGGAAGCGCGTCCGGCGGCTGTGGGGCGGGCCGCGCGTCGGGCAGGGGTCTTTGCGACCGCTGCGCGACCGTTTCCCGCGGCGGCCGGTGCCCACCGCGTCCGGTGCCGGTACATCGCGGTGTGTCGGCGGTTCCGTCCGACGCGGGTCCCACCAGGTCTCGCTCGCTCATCGGAATCGGCCTTTCCCTGCGTGTCGGTGTGCGTTCTCCGGGAAATGGTGAAGCGTCCTCGTTCGGGCATCGACGTTCGCGGACGATCCTCGGCAGCTGTCCCATCACCGGCCGGACCGAGCCGTACGGGAAGGCCCCGTCGCACGGCGGCACCCACGGTGACCGGCACACGGGACGGACCTCATGCGCAGCATGCTTCGAACCGGCTGCCTCCGTCGTCTCATCTGTCCAACACCCGCCGCACCCGCGTCGAACCGGGCGGAGAGCGGCCACCAGGGGAAGCAGCGCGCCTCGTGGCCGGATGAAGCCGTCCCGGCCCGGAGTCGCGCCACGAGGCCACGCGCGGCTGAAGCGCACTCAGGATGCCGCCTGCCGAAGTGCCCGTCAATGGGCGGACATCGCCCCGCCCACGTCGCATGTCCTTTGGTGAATGGCCGGTATCGGTCTGGTGTGAGGACCGTACGGGCGCGTGGCTTGAGGCCGTTTCGCTCCGGCTCCCCCGCCCCGGCACCGGTGCCTTCGGGCGGACGCCCGGCGGGCCCGGTCCGCTGTCCGAGGCGGGCGGGCGGAGGCGTTCTGAGAATGTTCTGCGTACGTTCTGCATGTGTTCTGTGCCCCCTGGAGACCGGCCTCCTCCTGCTACACCTGTTGCTGTTCGCCGGAACACCGCCCGTCCGGCCCGCGAACGATGCCGGCCGCGCGCCGGGCGTTGTACCGGTCATGTACGCACTCCCAGCGAAAGGTCGACACCATGAAGAAGATCACCATCCGCAAGGCCGGCGCCGTCAAGCTCACCGGCTCGGGCGCCTCGCTGTACGGCTGTGGTTGCGCCGCCAACTAGCCCCATGACCGGCGGCGTTCGTCCCTGACCACTGTTCCCGCGTGCGTTCGCGAAGCGGACCGAAGTCCTCGAAGGGCCCCTGGCCCTCAGGGTTTCGGAGGAGAAGCCACCGGGCCTCCGGTCGACGCCGCGAGCGTGCGCACCGGGTGACGCGACGGGGCGAGACCCTCTGTCGGGACCGGCGCCGTCGGTCCGACGCCACATGCCGTGGGTGGTGCGGCGGGTGTCCGTCGTACGCACCGCCCACGGCTCTGCCGCACACCCGGGTACCCGTCCAGCGACGAGGCCGTCCTGTGGAGGACCTATGTCAAGAACTCCGGCACCACAGGCGCCGCGGAACACCGAGGCGTCGGGGGCGGCCCCGGAGCGCGTCGCCTTCCATCCGCTGGTCTTCCAGCCCGAGGGCGACGAGGTGACGGTGGGCCGCATGGACGCCGGCACGTTCGTCGTACTGCCGTCGGACGGCGCGGCGCTGCTGCGGCGGCTGGTCGACGGTGAGAGCAGGGCGCGGGCCGCCGAGTGGTATCTCGTCCAGTACGGCGAACCGGTGGACATCGACGACTTCGTCGCCGATCTGACCGAACTCGGATTCACCCGCGACGCCGATCAGGCGGCCTCGGCACCCGTGCGGGTGCGCTGGGCGCGCCTGGGCCGCGCGGTCTTCTCGCCGGTGTCCGGGGTGTTGTTCGCGGCGCTGATCGTGGCGTGGCTGGGGGTCACCGTGAGGGCCCCGGTTCTGCTTCCCACGTACCACCACCTGTTCTTCACGCACTACATGTCCCTGGTCATCGTGACGCTGTATCTGGCGCAGACGCCGCTGATCCTGCTGCACGAGGCCGCTCACGCACTGGCCGGACGCAGACTGGGGCTGCCGTCACGGCTGTCCGTGGGACGCCGGCTGTACTACCTGGTGTTCCAGACGACCATGGACGGGCTGGTCGCCGTCCCCAGGCGCAAGCGCTATCTGCCGATCCTCGCGGGCATGCTCACCGACGCGGGCGTGCTGGCCGCGCTCACCCTGGTCGCCGCCGTGCTGCGACGGCCCGACGGCACGTTCCCCGCCGTGGCCACGATCGCGTTGGCGCTGGCGTACCTCACCATGCTGCGGCTGCTGTGGCAGTGCTGGTTCTTCCTCCAGACCGATGTGTACTACCTGGTGGTCACGGTCCTTGGCTGTGTGGACCTGCAGACCACCGCCAAGCAGCTCAACCGCAACCGGTGGAACGCGCTGCGCGGCCGGCCGGCCGCGCACGATCCGCGGGGCTGGCACCCGCGTGACCGGGACGCGGCCCGCTGGTACTCGGTGCTGATGGCCGCCGGCTACGCGTTCTCGCTGGCCACTCTGGCGTTCGCCATGATCCCGGCGGCGTACCGGCTGTTCGGCACCGTGCTCGGGCGGCTGTTCGACGGCCGGTCGGCGGGGGCCGCCGAACTGGTCGACAGCGGCGTGTTCCTGCTGCTGAGCATCGGCGAGATCGGGATCGCGTGCGCGCTGTACGTACGCGACAGGCGAGCGGCGAGGGCCGCCGCCGATGACGTCGCCTTCCCTCCCTCCTGACCACACCTGGAGCGCGTCTTGTCCGCTGAAGGAGCCACGTCGACGGGTGCCGACCGGCACATCCTCCTCGTCGGAGCACATCGCCGCGACCGGGCGGCGCGCTGCCGGGAGCTGGTCCTGCCGCCGCCCCTGCTGCCGGCGGTGTCCGCCCACCGGCGGCTGCGCGGCCCGTACACGGCGGCCGGGACACTGATGCGCGCCGTGGTGCCCGGTGTCTTCGCCGAGCGGCCGGACCTGGTGAGTACCCATGAGGTCGAAATCCTAAGCGTGGCACCGGAGTTGCGTGATCTCGTACCGGCCTCCCTGGAAACGCTCACCTCCCTCGCCTCACCCGCCGAGCGCACCCGCTACTACTCCCGTCTGCGCACACGGCGGATCGCGCACGGGCTCACCGACTTCCTGCTCGCGGTGCTGTCCGCCGACGGGACGGGGTCCCGTTCCGTGTTCGTGGACGCATTGGACCAGGCCGATCCGACCGACCGGGAGTTCGTGGCGGTGCTGCTGCGGCGGATGCCCGCCCGACTGTTGACCCTGGTGGTGGGCGGTACGGAGGCGCTGCTCGTTCCGCCGGTCCCCGACGAGCGGCTGGAGCCGGGCACCAAGGGGAACGAGGAACTGTCGCCCTCGGTGCTGGAACGGCACTGCCGTCGCGTGGACGCCCCCCGGTCGTCGCAGGGCGCAGCCGGCGGTGCGGAGATGTCCGGGGACGGGCCGGACGAGGCGGCGGCGGCGGCGGCCGAACGGTACGTCAACGGGGACGGAACCGACGACGAGCTGCTGGCCGCGTATCTGCGCGCACCGCTGTCGGCGCGGCGGGAACTGCACGACCTGCGGGCCGCCGAACTGCGGGCCGACGGCCAGCGCTCATGGGCCTTCGGGGCGATCCCGTACCACCTGATGCACGGCGCGGACCCGCTCGGCGCGGGTACGGCCGCGCTGCTCGACGCCATGGACGACTGCATGCGTCACGGGTTCTACGACGCCGCCATCGACTTCTGCGACCGGGGCCGCGCCCTGGTCGACCGGGAGCGGGACTTCGGCCTGTGGTGGAAGCTCACCAGGAAGCTCCCCACCTGTCTGTCCGCGATGGGCCGGGCCGAGGAGGCCGAGGCGATCTGCGACGAGGCACGGGCCCGCACCCGCGACGCGGCCATCCACATCGAGTGCGCCTACGCGACCGCCATGCTCTACACCCGTCACCGCGAGGCCGGACGCCGGGACCACGTCCGCGCGATGGCCTGGATCAACGAGGCCATCGCGATCGCCTCGCTGCTGCCCGATCCGAAGGACCGCGCCTTCAACACGGTCTTCCACAGCAACGGTCTGGCCCTCATCGAGGCACACCGCAAACGACCGCTGGCGGCGCTCGACCTCGTCACCTCGGGCATAGCCACCCTCGACCGCGAACTCGGCGCGGACGAGCACCATCTGCACCGGTCCGTGCTGCGCCACAACCGGGCACAGGTGCTGACCGCGCTCGGCCGGCTGGACGAGGCGCTGACCGATCTGCGCGCGGTCGTCGAGGTCGACCCGTACTACCCCGAGTACCACTTCGACCTCGCCAACCTGCTGCGCCGGGCCGGACGTTGGCAGGAGGCCCTGGACGAGTACCGGACGGCGCTGCGTCTCGGTCCGCCGTTCCCCGAGGCGTACTACAACCGGGGTGACCTGCGGAACGAACTCGGCGACACCGAGGGCGCGTTGGAGGATTTCACCCTGGTCCTGGAACTCGACCCCGACTTCACGGACGCCTATGTGAACCGGTCCGGCATCCATCTGGCGGCGGGCGACCTGGCGGCGGCCGAGCGCGACGCGCTCGCGGGCCTGGTGGAGTCGCCGGACAATCCCCATCTCCTGGCGGTGCTCGGCCAGGTGCACGGTGAACGTGAGGAGCACGAGGCGGCGCGGGCGGCGTTCGACCGGGCGCTGGCCGCCGATCCCGATCTCGTCGCGGCGCTGTGCGGCCGGGCCACCGTCGCCCATGCCACCGGCCACGCGGCGATCGCGCTGGCCGACCTGGAACGCGCGGTGGCCCTGGCCCCGGACGATCCCGCCGTGCGGTTCAACCACGCGTATCTGCTCCAGGACGCGGGGCGCTGGCAGGAGGCACTGGCCGAACTCGACATCGCGGCCGGGCTCGCGCCGGACGACCCGGACGTGCTGCTCGCCCGTGACGACTGCAGGGCCCGGGTCACCGTGTCCTGACCGGTGCGCGCCCGCCCGGCGAGCCGCCGGCCCGTTCCCGACCGGGCCGGCGGCTCCGCGTCCGTACGGTTCAGCGACGCTTCAGCGAGCCCCGGACGAAGGCCGCCTGGCCCGCGTGCTGGAGGTCGTCCGAGATCACGCTGATCAGGCGCACCCCGAGCGTCACCGGGGGCGACCAGTTCTCGTCCACGACGCGGTCCAGCGCCTTGTCGTCGAGTCCTCGGACGAAGCCGACGCTCCGCTCGTGCACGGCGTCGTGGTAGCCGAGCAGCAGCTCCGCCGATTCCACCCGTACGGCCCCGACCTCCTCGCTGCTCTGACCGTAGCCGGTCGCGCCCTCCTCGAAGGGCAGCTCGAAGCGGGCGGCCCAGTCCTCGTCGAACCAGACCTGTTCGGTCCCCGCCGCGTCCGCGAGGTGATCGTCCTGGACCCGGGTGAGGTGCCAGACGAGCCAGGCGATCGAGTTCGCCCCCTCGTCGATCCGGGCGTTGAGGTCGTCCGGGGAGAGGCCCTCGACCGCGCCGTGCACCGTTTCCTTGATGCGCTCGAACGCATCCGCCAAAATCGTTGCGGTGTTCATACCACCACCATGACCGGTCCACCGCCCGGCCGGGGCGACCGACACGTCGTCCGGGAGCCGCCTCCTCACCCCGCCTCGGCGGCGAGCCCGACCCCGACGTACTCCTCGCGGCGGTCGACGGTGTCGAAGAGGCGGTTGGCGGGGCGGGGCAGTCCGTAGTGCTCGCGGAGGGTGCTGCCGGTGTACTCGGTACGGAACAGGCCGCGTTCCTGGAGGATCGGGACCACCCGGTCGACGAAGACCTCAAGGCCGGAGGGGAGCACGGCGGGCATGATGTTGAAGCCGTCGGCCGCGCCGCTGTCGTACCAGTGCCCGATGGTGTCGGCGACCTGCTCGGCCGTACCGGCGAAGGTGCGGTGCCCCCGGCCGCCTCCGAGTCGCCCGATGAGCTGACGTACCGTCAGGTGCTCGCGCCGGGCCAGTTCCACGATGAGGGTGTAGCGACTCTTGGCGCCCTCGATCTCGTCCTCGGTGGGGATGTCGTCGGGGAGTTCGGCGTCGAGGTCCAGTTCCTCGGGTGCGAGTCCCAGACTCCGCGCCAGCTGGACCTTGGCGTACTCGGGCACGATCAGCCGGTCCAGTTCGGCGTCCAGCTCCAGGGCCTGCGCCTCGGTGTCGCCGATGACGGGCACGATGCCGGGGAGGATCTTGAGTCCGTCCGGGTCACGGCCGATGAGCCGGGCGCGCTGTTTGACGTCCTTGTAGAAGGCGACGCCCTCCTCCAGTGTCTGCTGCGCGGTGAACACCGCCTCCGCGTAGCGGGCCGCGAAGTCCTTGCCGTCCTCGCTGGACCCGGCCTGCACCAGCAACGGGTAGCCCTGTGGCGGGCGTTGTACGTTGAGCGGGCCGTCGACCCGGAAGAACTCACCGGTGTGGCCGATGCGCCGCACGCGTGCGGCGAGGGCGTGGACGCCGCGTTCCTTGTCGGCGACCACCGCGTCGTCGGCCCAGCTGTCCCAGAGTTTGGTGGAGACCTCGACGAACTCGGCGGCCCTGCGGTAGCGGTCGTGATGCGGTGGCGTGTCGTCGAGCCCGAAGTTGCGGGCCGCGTCGGCGCCGGCCGTGGTGACGATGTTCCAGCCGGCCCGGCCGCCGGAGACATGGTCGAGCGAGGCGAACCGGCGGGCCAGGTTGAACGGCTCGTTGTAGCTGGTGGACGCGGTCGCGATGAGACCGATGTGCCGGGTGGCGCCGGCCAGCGCCGTCAGCAGGACGGTGGGCTCCAGCGTGGCGGCGGGGCGCCGGCCCGGGTCGCCCATCAGGACCGGGCTGTCCGCCAGGAACACCGAGTCGAGCCGGCCGCGTTCGGCGACCCTGGCCAGGTGCTTGTAGTGCTCGATGTCCGCGTTGGCCCTGGCCTGGCTCCCAGGCAGCCGCCAGGACGCCTCGTGGTGGCCGGTGGACATCAGGAACGCGTTGAGGTGCAGGGGCTTGCGGTCAGACGTGCCGGGCATGGGTCTTCCTCTCATCGGAAGGGACGGGGGGTGGTGTCACGCCGAGCGCGGCGAGCAGCGTGTCGCGGTACTCCTGGAAGCGGGGGTCGCGCCGGACGCGCGGGGTCGGCAGCTCGACGGCCAGGTCCACGGAGATCCGGCCGTCCTCCAGCACGAGGACCCGGTCGGCGAGTTCGACGGCTTCGTCCACGTCGTGGGTGACCAGCAGGACGGCGGGCCTGTGCCGCTCGTACAGCTCGCGCAGCAGTCCGTGCATCTTGATCCGGGTGAGCGCGTCGAGTGCCCCGAACGGCTCGTCGGCGAGCAGGAGTTCGGGGTCACGCACCAGGGCGCGGGCGAGTGCGGCGCGCTGCTGTTCGCCACCGGAGAGTTCATGGGGCCAGGCGCGTTCGCGCCCCGCGAGGCCGACCTCGGCGAGTGCGGTGAGACCGCGTTCCCTGGTCCCGGGGCCGCGCAGTCCCAGGACGACGTTGTCGACCAGGCGCAGCCAGGGAAGCAGCCGCGAGTCCTGGAAGGAGAGCGACACCCGGTCGGGGACGACGAGTTCACCCGAACCTTCGACCGTGTGGTCGAGGCGGGCCACGGCCCTCAGCAGGGTGGACTTGCCGGAGCCGCTGCGGCCGAGCAGGGCGGTGAACTGCCCCTTGGGGATGGTGAGATCGAGTTCGCGGAGGATGGTCCTGCCGCCGAATCCCCGGACCAGTCCGGTCGTCCGGACGGCGGGCGCGGAGCCGTCGGTGGGGGGTGCCGGGTGGTTCTTCGCGGGTGTGGGGCGGGGGCCCGGGCGGGTCAGCCCGCCAGTGTGCGTCGCCATGACAGGACCTTCCGTTCGATCGTCCGTACCGCCGCGTCGGAGACGTATCCGAAGGTCCCGTAGGCCACCAGTCCCACGATGATCACGTCGGACTGGGCGTACTGCTGGGCCTGGAACATCATGTAGCCGATGCCGCTGGTGGCGTTGATCTGCTCGACCACGATCAGGCCCAGCCAGGACGCGGTCACTCCGAGCCGCAGTCCGACGAAGAAGCCGGGCAGGGAGCCGGGTACGACGACCTTGCGGACGAACTGCGCCCGGCTCAGGTCGAGTCCTTCGGCCAGCTCCACGTACCGGCTGTCGATGGCGGTCAGCGCGGCGTAGGTGTTGACGTACATGCTCACCGCGACGCCGAGCGCGATCACGGTGACCTTCATCTGCTCACCGATGCCGAGCCAGAGGATCAGCAGGGGGAGCATCGCCAGTGCGGGGATGGCGCGTTTGATCTGGAGCGGGCCGTCGACGAGGTATTCCCCGGTGCGGCTGAGTCCGGCCAGGACGGCGAGCGCCGCCCCGGCGACGACTCCGAAGAACAGGCCGAGTCCGGCGCGTTGCAGGGAGATCAGCACATGGTCCTGGAGCCGGCCGGCGGCGATCAGGTCCCCGGCGGTCGCCGCCACGGCGCCGGGGCCGGAGAGGATGCGCGGGTCGAGGTGGCCGGAGGCGGAGGCCGCCCACCAGACGGCGACCACCAGCACCGGGCCGATCAGCCGGCCGAACGGCAGGGCCCGGCCGGGGCCCAGGCGTCTGCGGGTGCTGCGGACGGCGGTGCGGGCCGTCGGGGAACGGCGGGCAGTGGCCGGGCCGGACGGCTCCGGTCCGGTGGCCGCCGGGCCCTGGAGGCGTGTGTTCTCCAGCACTTCGGTCATGACGTCTCCCGGTAGCGGGCGGGTACCGCGGTCGCGGCCAGCCCCTCGAAGCGACGGTCGAACAGTCCGGTGACGTCCTGTTCCGGTACGAAGCCGCCCTCCGCCATCAGATCGGCGGTCTCCTGCTCCCACGCGATGGCCTTGTCCCAGCTCACCGGGAACGTCGGCGCGCGCAGTGAGGCGACGATGCGTGCGCCGTCCTCCTCGGTGACCCCCTGGTCCTTGACGTAGTAGGTGTCGATCCACTGGTCGGTGTGCTCCCACGCCCATACCTGGCCGCGCGCCCAGACCGGGATGAAGCTGCGGACGGCCGCGGCCTTCGCCGGGTCGTTCAGCACGTCGGTGGGCGCCCAGAGCACGACCAGCAGGTCCACGACGTCGGTGGTCACCGCGCGGGCGCCGTCCTTCCCGTACTGATCGAGGTACTTGGTCAGCGTGGGCTCGGCCAGCGGGGCGACGTCCACCTGTCCGGACTGGAGGGCGGTGAGGAACTGGGTGCTGGGCAGGGCGACCAGTTCGACGTCGTCGTTGCTCAGCCCGGCCTTCTTCAGCGCGCGCAGGACGACCACGCCCTGGGCCTGTCCCTGGGAGAAGGCGATCTTCTTGCCCCGGAAGTCCGCCACGTCGGTGAGGGACGAACCGGGCGCGGTGGCGAAGACGTAGATCGGCTCGTTGCGCACCTGTACGGCGACGATCTTCGCGTCGACGCCGATGGCGTTGGCCTGTATCGGCGGAATTCCGGCATTGGCCGCCAGATCGATGGACCGGGCACGAAATCCCTGGATGATGTCGGGTCCGGCATTCAGATTGGGCCACTCGGAGACCTTGAAGGGCACCTCCTTGTCGAGCCCCGATGGTTTCAGCTGGAGCCGGGTGGTGCGGACCGCGACGGAGAGTTTCGTATCGGGCGGTGGAGCACCCGAGGGGAGCTTTCCGACCGTTTCGCTCCGGGCGACCGTACCGGTCTGTGGAGAGCAGGCGGCGAGGCCCAGGACCGTCCCGCCCGCGAGGGCGAGAAAGGATCTGCGGCCGACCATTGCGTACGCGAGTTGCTGAGACATGACCGGTTCCTGATCGTGGGTCAGACGGAGCGGTAGGCGCCGTCGTGGAAGAGAAGCGGGCCGCGTCCCTCGTCGAGCCAGGAGTCGACGACCCGGGCCACGACGATGCGGTGGTCTCCGGCCGGGACCAGTTGTTCGATCGTGAGCCGCAGCCAGCCGGTCACACCGCCGAGGACCGGCTCGCCCCCGGGCAGCCGGCGCCAGTCGGTCGGCGCGGCGAAGCGGTCGATGCCACTGGTGGCGAACGTCCTCGCCAGTCCCTCCTGTTCGGCGCCGAGGAAGTTGACGACCGCGGTGGTGGCCCGTTCGATGTGCGGCCAGGACGAGGAGGTCTCGGCGACGCCGAAGGACACCAGCGGCGGGGACAGGGACAGCGAGCTGAGCGAGGTGGCGGTGAATCCGACCGGGCCGTGGCCCGCGTCGGCGGTGACGACGACCACGCCCGCGGGATAGCGGCGGAACGCCCGTTTGAAGTGGTCAGGGGCGATGCCGGTCGCGGCGGCCGTGGTGGCGTACGAGGGCACGGTGACAGTCAACGTCTCTCCCGAGAGGGGCATGCGGAAAGGGAATCCGGAACGGGGAACCGGAACGGGGGAACTGGAACGGGGTCCCGGAAATCGTTCCGGTGAAGGGAAAAAGATGTGCCGGAGTGGTACGGGCGGGCGCAGCGGGAATCCTGGTGGATTCAGGCGTGCGCACCACCCCGTACGGCCCGCACCCGATTCAGGGGAGGCACGGGCGGGACAGGCGGAAAGGGCGGGACCGGATGCGGGGCTGCGGGCTCAGCGAAGACCCGGACAGGGGTGACAACAGGAATGCCGGGCGTATCCGCACATCGGCTCAGCCGCGCCTCGGCGACATACCACTGAGGGCATGCACCGGGAAATACGCTGTCGGCTGCTCATGAATCCATCATCCCGTTCGGGCGTCGGCCCGGTCAACAATGCAACGATTTGAATTAATTCGGTTCCCCGGTCATCCGGCGGAAACCGGCGACCGGATCACGGAAAGGGCTTCAGGGGTCCACGTACAGGGCGTCGAGTGCCACCGCCCCGCCCGCGGTGGCCAGTACCGAGCCGGTGAAGCTGCTCGGCACCACCGCTCGTTCCGGTGCGCCACAGACCCAGGAGCGCTCCGCCACTTCGGCCCGCAGGTCGGCCAGGCAGTGCGGCAGCCGCCCCACCCCGGGCTCGACCACCACCAGCACTTCGGGGTCGAACATGTCGAGGAGCAGGGCCGCCGCCCGTCCGACCAGCCCGGCCCGGCGACGGAAGAGGGCCACCGCCCGCTCCTCACCGGTCAGCGCCAGTTCGAGCAGATCGGGGAACGACCTGACGGGCAGGCCGCGTTCGAGCGCGTGCCGCACCATGGCGGGCTCCGACACCTCGGACTGGAGGCAGCCGGGCCGGCCGCAGCCGCAGGGCTCGGCCGCGCCGGGCCCGCTCCGGAGGCCCAGGGGCAGATGCGCGACGCTGCCCGCTCCCGAGCGCGGCCCCCGGTGCATGGTTCCCTCGGTGGCGAAGGCGGCGTCCACGACGGCGCCGACGAACAGGAGCACGGTGCTGGCCCGGGTCGACGCCTCGCCGAACATCTGCTCGGCCCGTGCCAGCGCCCGGGAGTGGTTGTCCACGTGGACCGGCAGCCCGGTCGCCGCCGCGAGCACCTCCCGTACCGGAACATCGCGCCAGCGGAGCTGCGGATGCTCCACCACGGTCCCGGCCACCGGATCGACGCGGTGCCCGGTGGCCACGCCGAGGGCGAGCACGGTTCGGCCCGCCGCGTGGCCGGAGACCATCGGGGGCAGGCGCGCTGCCAGGTCGGCGAGCACCTGGTCCGGGCCGGTCCCCCGGTGCGGGCGCCGCTCCTCGGCGACGATCCGGCCGCGCAGGTCCATCAGCGTGACCGTCGAGTGGGCGACCGCGATGTGCGCACCGGCGACCAGATGGCGGCCGGTGTCGATCTCGACGGGGACGTGCGGCCGGCCGCGTCCGCCGGGCCCGGCGGTCTCGGCGCTCTCGCGGACCAGTCCGCGGGCGAGCAGACGGCCGACGTGTCCGGTGACGGAGGCGGGTGACAGACCGGTGAGCCGGGCGACGGTGGAGCGGGCGACGGGCCCGTGGTCGAGGATCGCGCCGAGCACCGAACCGGTACCCGTGGGACGGCGGGTCGGGGCGGGGGCCGGTATGTCGGACCGACGCAGGTGGGCAGGGCGACGGGCGGGTGCGGAGAGACTTTTCACAGAGGTCTTCCAGGTCATCGGTGGCAGCGGGCGACGCGGTGCGGGCTCCTCCGCGGAGCCGCGGTGGCGGAACCGGGCCGGCCGTGCGGCCGACGGGTCCGCTTCTCCCGTGGAGAGGGCGCCCCGCGCGCGGGCGGGCGTCGTGCTCTCAGGCCCGGTGACACGCGGCGGAGCACACACGCTTCAGGTCGACATGACCTCGCGTCGTCAGGTGTGCGGATCGCTGCATGTCGCGCAACGTAACCGGAGCGGAGTGGGCCGGTCAACCCTGCGCGGGTCCGTCGTCCGCATCATGGACGCCTGGGCGCCCGCCCTGTGTTGCGGGACTGTTGCCGCGTCATGTCGTGCCCCTCGGCCGTCAGGGAGTGGCCGGGTCCGGGACTCCGGCCCGGCGGGGCCGGGGCACCCCCGTGAGACCGGGCGCCGTGTCCAAGGGGCGGTCGGTGAAGAAGCGGGCGACGAGATCGGCGACGTCGTCGGCGCGTTCCAGGACGACCCAGTGGTCGGATTCGCCGACCGTGACGAAGCGGCTGCCCTCGATCGTGTCGGCGAACACGCGCTGCCGTTCCGGGGAGGTCACCGTGTCGTGCTCCCCCGCGAAGATCAGGGCCGGCACGCCGGAGAGGCCGCCCGTGAAGTCCGGCCGGTCCGCCAGGGCCCGGTGCAGGGAGTCCACCGCGTGCGCGGAGTGGTTGAGCGCGTGCAGGAACGAACGGCGTACGTAGCGGCGGGCGAGTTCCCTGCGGTGGACGTGCCGGTCCGGGTCGAGGCACATCAGTCCGTCCGCGGCCAGTGCGGCGAATCCCTCCGGGTCACCGGCGGCCAGCCGCTCCACCGCCCTTGCCCAGTAAGCGCGTTGGCCGGCGCTGATGTGGGCGGGTACACCGCCGAGGACCAGCCGGGCGATCCGGTCCGGGTCGCGGCGGGCGCAGCCGAAGGCGATGGCGGCCCCGTAGGAGAAGCCGAAGAGGTTGACCCGGGGCGCTTCCAGCGCGTCGATGATCCCGGTGACCGCCGCGCACAGGGTCTCGGTGGCGGCGCCCGGTGGGAGCGGGTCCGCGGAGCCCATGCCCGGCAGGTCCGCGGTGACGACGTCGGTCAGGGGCCCCAGGTGGTCGTCCATCTGGGGCCAGCCGTACATCCCCTGGAGGGCGCCGCCGATGACGACGGCCGGTTCGGTGCGCGGCGCGGGACACGGGAGCACCCGGTAGCTGTAGCGCAGCCCGTTCTCGGACAGCGACCGGACGATCTCTGTGGTCTCCTCCGCCATGGCCTGTCCGTCCTCCGCCGTTCCGTTGTTCCGCCGGGCCTTCGGCCGCGGCGTGTGTGTGCTGTGCTCGTGCGGGTTCGTCAGGCCCTGGTGAGGACGAGTGCGGCGTTGTGTCCGCCGAAGCCGAGCGAGGTCTTGACGGCCGCGTCGAAGGTCGCGGGGCGCGCCTCCTTGGCCACCACGTCGCCGGGGATGTCCGGGTCGGGTGCGTCGAGGTTGACGGTGGGCGGCACGAGCCGGTGCTGGAGCGCGAGCACCGTCAGGGCCGCCTCGATGCCGCCGGCCGCGCCGAGGGTGTGTCCGGTCATCGCCTTGGTGGAGGTGATGAGGGGGCCTTCGCCGAGGACCCGGTGGAGCATCCGTGCCTCGATGAGGTCGTTGGCGACCGTGGAGGTGCCGTGGGCGTTGACATGGCCGATGTCGGCGGGGCCGAGGTCCGCGTCCGCGAGGGCGGTGCGCAGCGCCCGCTCGATCCCGTGCCCCTCCGGGTCGGGGGCGACGGTCGAGTGCGCGTCGCTGGAGGCGCCGTATCCCGCGAGGTGGCCGCGGACGGTGGCACCCCTGGCGCGGGCGTGCTCGGGACGTTCCAGCACGAGGAGTCCGGCGCCCTCGCCGACCACGAAGCCGTCGCGGTGTGTGTCGAACGGGCGGCAGGCCGCTCGCGGGTCGTCCCTGCGGGTGGAGACCGCCTTCATCTGGCAGGCGCTGGCGATCAGCAGACGGGAACAGACCGATTCGGCGCCGCCCGCGATGACGATGTCGCAGGCCCCGGCGCGCAGCATCTGGTACGCGGTGCCGAGGGCGACGGTACCGGAGGAGCAGGCGGTGGAGACGGCCTGGCTCGGGCCGTGTACGCCCAGGTCCATGGTGACGCTGCTCGCGGCGCCGTTCACGACGGTCAGCGGGGCGAGCTTCGGGGTGACGCGGCGGGCGCCGCGTTCGATGAGGATGGTGTGCTGCTCGTCGTAGAAGGGCAGACCGCCGTGCGCGGAGCCGATGACGACGGCGACCCGGGTGCTGTCCCAGGCCGCCGGGTCGAGTCCGGCGTCGGCGACGGCCTCACGGGCCGCGATCACGGCGAGCTGCGAGAAGCGGTCCATCAGCCGCTGGGCGGCCACACCGAGCAGCGCGTGGGTGTCGAGGTCCGTGATGGAGTACATGAAGTCGCAGGGCAGGCCCTGGAGTTCGGGACGCCGCAGCACCGAGGGCGGGGCGGTGGCCTCGGTGACACCGCGCCAGCAGGCGTCGACCCCCACCCCGGCGGGTGTGACGAGGCCGAGCCCGGTGACCGCCGCCGTGAACGGCTCGGCGAACCGGCGGACGTGTGCCGGGGCCCGGCCCGTGCCCGGACCGGCGGTCACGCGGCGGTCTTGCTGTGCACCGCGGCCACCAGCTGTCCGACCGTGTCCCGCGAGGTCAGCGAGACGTCCTCCAGGTCGACCTTCATCCGGTCCTCGATGAGGAGCCTCAGCTCCTCCAACGCCAGTGAGTCCATGTGGAGTTGGCGGAGAGGAACCTCGGCCCGGATGGCGAGTGGATCGGCTCCGAACTTCGATACCAGCAAGGCGTTGATCTCTTCTGCCGTGTTCATGGGAGGCACTCCTCCGCTCTCGTACGCGGTGACGCCGGCCGCGTGGGGGGTGAGTGCCATCGGGGGACGCCGGCTGCTCCGGAGGCACCCTTTATACGCCTTCGCGGCGGGGACTCCGATCAGAGTTCCCCCGTACGGTGGGAGCCCGTCCAGGTGTACGAATCCGGTCGGCGACGCGGGGCCGGGCGCGGGCCCGGCCGCCGGGTACGGCGCGGTGACCGCTCGTCAAGTCCATCCGGGTGAAAGCGACTTCGACACACCCGCACAGCGTTGTCATGCCCCGAACACTGCATAGCCTGACCGGGCCGCACGGCACTCGGCCCACCCGTCCGGGCCGGAGCCGCTCGCCTCCCCGTGGTCCTCTCCCCCACACAGCAGGAGCAGACATGCCCCGACACCCCTCCACCCCCACCGGGGGCCGCGCATCCGCGGTCACCGCCCTCGCGGTCACCGCCCTGCTCGCCACCGCGACGGCGGGACCGGCCACCACGGCCGCCGCCGTACCGCCCGCCCCGGCCACCTCGTACACCCCCGAAGCCCCTCCCACCTCTTCCGTACCGACCACCTCGTACACCCCGATCACCCCGTCCGCCCCGGCCTCGCCCCAGGTCATGCCTGCCGCCCCCGTCCCCGGCGCCCCGCTCCCCGTGCTCCCCGCACCCACCCCTTCGGACGCCGCCGGCCCGATGAACCACGCCTTCGAGCGGGCCGCCGCGCGGTTCGGCGTACCGCGTGACCTGCTCGTCGCCGTCGCCTACGGCGAGACACACCTCGACGGCCATGCCGGCCGCCCCAGCCAGGCGAACGGCTTCGGTGTGATGCACCTGGTGAGCAACCCCACGAACCGGACCCTGGAGAAGGCCGCCGCGCTCACCGGCCGGCCCGTCGGCAACCTCCGGCGGGACACCGGGGCCAACATCCTGGGCGGCGCGGCCGTGCTTCGCTCGTACGCGGACCGACGGGGCCTCACCCCCGCCGAGCGCGCCGATCCCGACGCCTGGTACCCGGCCGTCGCCGATTACAGCGGCGCCGAGGGCCCGGCCGCCGCGCTCTACGCCGACACCGTCCTCTCCTTCCTGGAGCACGGCGTCGACGCCACCGCCCCCGGCGGCGAGCAGGTCGCCTTCCCCGGCCGCCCGGTCACTCCGCGGAAGGACCCCCTGACCGGCGCGGACGAGCGCACCCGGAGCCCCGACTACCCCCCGGCGCTGTGGGCACCGGCGGACCCGAACAACTTCGACCGGGGCCGGACGGCGGCGATCCAGAAGGTGGTCATCCACGTCACCCAGGGCTCGTACGCGGGATCGATCAGCTGGTTCCAGGACCCGGCCGCCGTGGTGAGCGCGCACTACGTGGTCCGGTCGTCCGACGGCGAGATCACCCAGATGGTCCGGGACAGCGACACCGCGTACCACGCGCGCAGCGCCAACGCCTCGTCGCTCGGGGTCGAGCACGAGGGGTACGTCGACGACCCGTCGTGGTTCACGGACCCGATGTACCGCTCCTCGGCCGCCCTGGTCCGGCATCTCTGCGACCGGTACGGCATCCCGAAGGACCGGACGCACATCGTCGGCCACAGCGAGGTGCCGGGCAACGACCACACCGACCCGGGCCCGCACTGGGACTGGACCCGCTATCTGCGGTACGTCACCACCGCCGACGCCTCGCCGGTGGCTTCGCGGTCGGACGGTGCCTCCCGCTGATCGGTCCGGCGATCTTCGGCGAGAGCTTCGAAAGGCCACCGCGGCCGTGTTCGAACGCCGGGCCGACGGGCGGATGCCGGCCGGCAGGTCCGCCGACGGCTTCACGCCGGGTCCCGGCTTCGTCGCCGACACCCTGGAGACGGCCGCCCGCTGGACGGACCTGCCGGTGATCCGCGACGAGGTGGTGGCCGTGGTCCGGTGCGGGTCCGGCACGCCGGCGACCTCGGCCCACCAGTCCGCCGAGTGCCCGACACCCCGGGCCTGTTGAAGTTCTGACGGGACGGACTCCCGCCGCCGGGCGATCCGTCCGTCAGGTCCGGGTGACGCTCCCGCCGACCGCGCTGGACGGGGACACGCGAACGGTACGGGAGCCGCCGGCGGAGGTGGACCGGGGCCGGCGCCGGGCGGGGCGTCGGCCCCGGTGCGCGGCTCAGCGCAGCTTGATCGCTCCGCCGTCGGCCATCAGGGTCTGGCCCGTGATGTAGCGGGCGTCGTCGCTCGCCAGGAAGGCGACGACCGGGGCGACATCCTTCACGGGGTCGCCGAACCGGCCGAGCGGGACCTTGGCGGCCGAGAGGCGGTACTGCTCGGGGTTGGCCTCGGCCCACCGGGTGACACCCGCCGTGGCGGCCATCGGCGACACGACGTTGACCCGGATCTGGTCCACGGCCCACTCGTTGGCGACCACCCGGCTCAGTCCGCGGATGGCTTCCTTCGCGGCCGCGTACGAGGTCTGGTTCGGCTGTCCGTCGATGCCCGCGCCGGACGCGAAGTTGACGACCGCCCCCTGTGCCTTCCGCAGCTCCGGGTGAGCGGCCAGCATGAAGTTGCGGGTGGCGTACAGGCCGGTGTCCATCGCCAGCCGCCAGTCGTCCTCGGTCTGCTCGACGAAGGGCCGCACCCGGGAGGCACTGGCGTTGTTCACCAGGATGTCGAGCTTGCCGAAGCGTTCCACGGCCGTGGCGACCGCCCGGTCGGCGACGGACCGCTCGGAGACGTCTCCCTGGATGAACGTCACCGCGTCGCCCAGCTCACCGACGAGCGCGTCTCCGGCCGCCTGCTGGAGGTCCACGACGACCACCCGGGCACCGCGCTCGACGAACACGCGGGTGACGGCCTCACCGATGCCGGACGCCCCGCCCGTGACGACCGCGACCTTGTTCTCCAGGTTCTCCGACTTCATCGCACTCTTCCCTCGACGTGTTGTGATGCGGCGCTCCACCCCCGCCCGACGCCCGCACTCTGCACCATACACATCACATGCATCATGCACATCATGACGCTTCCCAGGCCGCCCAGACGTCCGTGAGCCGGCCGAGTTCCGCCTCGACGGCGGGCGCCACCGTGTCCAGGAGGCGCACCTGCGCGCCCGGTCCCGCCAGATCGGTGCGGTACGGGTGGGGCGGACCGCCCGGTCTGCCGCCGAGGGCGGTGACCGAGCCGATGACCCGGTGCGGGCCCAGGATTCCGGGGAGCTCGCGCAGCCACGGGTCCGTCAGGTCCAGGTCCTCGACCAGCAGCTCATCCCCGTCGTAGGAGGCGCGGGTCGTCGCCCGTACACCGCCGCCACGCTCACCCGACCGGCCCAGGACCAGGGTGTCGCGCCACACCATCCTGGCCCCGCGCGCCAGCCGGACGTCCATGGAGCGCTCGACGCTCGCGCCCGACGAGATCACGAACGGCTGTGAGTCCCAGCGCAGTTCGCCGCCCTCCGCGATGTCGATCCGGGCCCGCCAGGCCGAGGTGCCGCCCCGGTGGTCGTAGGCCACGAGCCCGGTGGGTTCGACGAGGCGCAGCCGGGCCCCGGGGCCGACCGTGATCCGCAGTGACAGGTCGTCCCCGGCGAGCAGGCCCGCCGTGGTCCCCACCAGCGCGATGCGCAGCCCGTCCGGGACCGGCAGCAGAGGACGGGGCGCCAGGAAGGAACCGGGACCGAGGTCGCGGGCGAGGTGGCGGCCGGCGCCGTCGCGTTCGACGGTGACGACCGTCGGCGCGGTCATGTGTGGCTGTGGCCGTGCGGCGCCATCGGGCCCGGATCGGCGGGGACATGGGTGCCGGAGCGGTGGCGTACGAGCAGGGCCCTCACCCAGTCGGCGAGTTCGGCGACGGACGCGGCGTCCTTCCTGGACAGTGCCAGCACGGGCAGTCCCGACCGGACCGACTCGGCGTCGGAGACCATGGCCGCGACGTCGACCTCCACATGGGGGGCGAGGTCGGTCTTGTTGATGATCAGCAGGTCGGCGCCGGTGATGCCGGGGCCGCCCTTGCGGGCCACGTCGCCGCCGCCCGCGACATCGATGCAGAAGAGCTGCGCGTCGGCCAGGGCCGGGCTGAAGGTGGCGGTGAGGTTGTCGCCGCCGCTCTCGACGAGGACGAGGTCGAGCGGACCGTACGCCTCCTCCAGGTCCTCGACCGCGTCGAGGTTGGCGCTGATGTCGTCGCGGATCGCGGTGTGCGGGCAGGCGCCGGTCTCGACGGCGCGGATGCGTTCGGTGGGCAGGACACCCGCCGAGCGCAGGAAGCGGGCGTCCTCGTCGGTGTAGATGTCGTTGGTGACGACGGCCATGGACAGTTCACCGGACAGCTCGCGGCACAGGGTGGCCAGGATCGAGCTCTTGCCGGTGCCGACCGGTCCCGCGACGCCGAGGCGCAGCGCACGGACCTGGTGGGTGTGGGGGGATGTCTGGTCAGGCAAGGAAGAGTCTCCGTTCTCGTCGTTGGTGTTCGAGTGCCCACTGTTCGGTGAGCGGGGGTGTGCGGGCGGGCAGTTCGCCCGGGGTGCGCACGGTGAGGGCGGTCGCCACGGCGGACTCGGCGTCCGGTTCGGCGGCGAGGAGCCAGGCGACCGAGTCGAGCGGGTCGCCCGGCAGCAGTTTGAGTGCGGCCGAGGCGATGGTCTGGAGTTCGTCGTAAACCACTCCGTACGCCAACTCCCTTTCGTTCACGTCGAGTACGGCGCCGAGCGCGCCGAGCGCGACCGGTCGCAGCGGGCGCAGCGATGCGGTGCGGGCGGTGGCGAGCGCGGTGACCGCGGGGTGGTCGGGGGCCAGTCGCCGGGCCAGCCGGTGCACTCCCCGGCCGAGCGCGGCCGAGGCCTCGCGCAGGGGAGCCGCCGGGGTTCTGGCGGCGAGTGCCCGCTGTACGGGGCCGTAGTCCACCGGGTCGCCGCGCGCCGCCCGCAGCGCGAGGACGGCGGCCGCGGCCTCGGTGACGGCCGTGGTCCGCAGCCGGGCCCTGAGCAGGTCGGGGATCTGGTCACGGGTGAGTCCGGCCGCCACGGCCGGCTCCAGGCCCGCGCTGTAGGTGTACGCGCCGACCGGGAGCCGCCCGTCCGCGAGCAGGAGGGGCGCGAGACCGCGCGCCGGGGCCTCGCGCATCAGAACATGCTGTACCGCTGGGTGAGCGGCAGTTCGGCGGCGGGGGCGGGCTCGACGGGTTCGCCGTCGATCCGGATGGCGAAGGTCTCCGGGTCCACCTCGATGGCGGGCAGCGCCGTGTTGTTCGGCAGATCCGCCTTGGTGAGGTGGCGGGTGGGCCGTACGGCGACCAACTCCCTGGACAGGGCCAGGCGTTCGGCGAGGCCGTCGGCCAGCGCGGCGGGGGCGACGAAGCTGACCGACAGATGGGCCCCGGCTCCGGCCGCGGCCGTGGGGCGGAGCAGGACGGGCTGGGTGGTGGGGATCGCGGCGTTGGCGTCGCCGAGCGGCGCGTACACCACCATGCCGCCCTTGATCACCGCGGCGGGTCTGATCCCGAAGAAGGCGGGGTCCCAGAGCACCAGGTCGGCGAGCTTGCCGGGTTCGACGGAGCCGACGACGTGGTCGATGCCGTGGGCGACGGCGGGACAGATCGTGTACTTGGCGACGTAGCGGCGGGCGCGTTCGTTGTCGGCGGGCAGGGTGGTGCCGCGGTCGCCGAAGCGCCGCTTCATGACGTGGGCCACCTGCCAGGTGCGGCAGACGACTTCGCCGATGCGGCCCATGGCCTGGGCGTCGGACGAGGTGATGGAGAGGGCGCCGATGTCGTGCAGGACGTCCTCGGCGGCGATGGTGGTGGCGCGGATACGGGATTCCGCGAAGGCCAGGTCCTCGGGCACACGGGGGTTGAGGTGGTGGCAGACCATCAGCATGTCGAGGTGTTCGGCGACGGTGTTGACGGTGTGCGGGAGCGTCGGATTGGTCGACGCGGGGAGGATGTTGGGGTGGGAGGCCACGGTGATGATGTCCGGTGCGTGGCCGCCGCCCGCGCCCTCCGCGTGGAAGACGTGGATGCCGCGTCCGGCGATGGCGTCGAGGGTTCCCTCGACGTATCCGGCCTCGTTGAGACTGTCGGCGTGCAGGGCGACCTGGAGGCCGTGGGCGTCGGCGGCGCGCAGCGCGGCGTCGATCGCGGCCGGGGTGGCGCCCCAGTCCTCGTGGACCTTGTAGCCGCCCGCGCCGCCGAGCGCCGCTTCGCGCAGGGCCTCGTCGCCGACGGTGGAACCCTTGCCGAACAGCATGATGTTGAGGGGGATCGCGTCCAGGGACCGGTGCATCATCGCGAGGTTCCAGGAGCCCGGGGTGACGGTGGTCGCCTTGGACCCCTCGGTGGCTCCGGTGCCGCCGCCGATGACGGTGGTGGTGCCGGTGGCCAGGGCTTCGTGCAGGGTTTCCGGCATCAGGAAGTGGACGTGGGTGTCGACGGCGCCCGCGGTGAGGATTCGGCCCTCGCCGGAGACGACGTCGGTGCCGGGGCCGATGACGAGGCCGGGGTGGACGCCGTCGCTGATGTCGGGGTTGCCCGAGCGGCCGAGGGCGACGATCCGGCCCGCTCTGATGCCGACGTCCGCCTTGACGACGCCCCAGTGGTCGAGGACGACGGCGTTGGTGATGACCAGGTCGAGTGCGCCCTCGGCGCGCGGAGTGGTGGCCTGGGCCATGGATTCCCGGATGGACTTGCCGCCTCCGAAGACGGCTTCGTCACCGCCGAAACAGCGGTCCTCCTCGACCTCGATCCAGAGGTCGGTGTCGGCGAGCCGGACCCTGTCTCCGGTGGTGGGGCCGTACAGCGCCGCGTAGGCCGCGCGGGTCAGCTGGGCCATGTCAGTGCTCCTCCTCTCCTGCCGCACGGGCGTCGTCGGCCGCCACCGCGCCGGGACCGGTGGCGGTCTCCCTCGCGTCGGGGCCACGGGTGGTGGTGGACTCCCTCGCGTCGGAGCCGACGGCGGTGCGGTGGTGGGTGCGGGTACGTGTTCCGGGGAGCACGATCCCGGGCACCACGCGCCGCCCGGCCAGCTCGACGAGCGTCACCTCGGCGCCCACGCCCGGTTCGAACCGCATCGACGTACCGGACGGAATGTCGAGGCGGAATCCCTCGGTCCTCGCCCGGTCGAAGGAAAGCGCGGGATTCGCGTCGGGGAAATTCAGATGCGATCCGATCTGAATGGGGCGATCACCGTCGTTCACCACGATGACCTGTATTTTCACGCCGTTCTCGTTGACGGTCAGCACGCCCGGTCCGGTCCGGATCTCGCCGGGGATCACGGGATCGGCGCCGTGATCGTGACGAGCTTGCGCCCGTCCGGGAAGGTCGCCTCGACCTGGACGTCGTGCAGCATCTCGGGGATGCCTTCCTGCACGTCAGCACGGGTCAGCACGGTCCGTCCACGGACCATCAGCTCGCTCACGGGCGCCCCTTCACGAGCCCGTTCGAGCACCCAGCAGGAGAGCAGGGCGACGACTTCGGGGTAGTTCAGCAGAACGCCGCGCTCGCGCCTGTCACGGGCGACCATTCCGGCAACACTCAGCAGCAATTTCTCCGTGTCGGACGGAGTCAGAAACATGGGAAACCTCCATGGCGGCAGCCCCCGGAATTCACGGAATCACCGGACCACATCCCTCTTATAAGCCTGCCGACCGGCCCGTGGCAACTTTCCACGCACCGCAAAAAGTCCCTTTCCAGGATTATGACCCACTAAATACGGGCAAACAGGTGCGAAATCTGCCCGATTTCGGTGGTTCGCGGCGGGCGATCCGGAAGGAGCGCGGGGCCGCCCGCCCGGTTCGTGGGCGCCGAAACGACCCTCGCGGTACGCCGGTTGCGGACATCGCTCGCCGTGACGCGGCCGTCGGTTCGGCCGCGGTGGTCGCCGTACCGGGACGACCGTGGACGGATCGGCGCCCGGCGCCCGTCCCGGGCCGTCCGGCCGACGGCTTCCCCCGTGACAGGGAGCGGGCTTCCTGCCACGGGAAGGGCGTCAGACCCCCTCATGGTGGATCGAGGTGTGCGCGCCGGTCAGCGGCGTCCCGCTCCCGCCGCGCCGGTCGGCGACGATCTCGGCGGCGATCGACAGCGCGGTCTCCTCCGGCGTACGGGCGCCGAGGTCCAGCCCGATCGGTGAGCGCAGCGCGGCCAGCTCCCGCTCGGTGACCCCGGCCTCGCGGAGCCGGTCGTTGCGCTCCAGATGGGTCCGGCGCGAGCCCATCGCGCCGACGTAGGCGACCGGCAGTTTCAGCGCCGCCGCCAGCAGCGGGACGTCGAACCTGGCGTCGTGGGTGAGCACGCAGAGGGCGGTGCGCGCGTCGGTCGCGGTCGAGGCGAGGTAGCGGTGCGGCCAGTCGACGACCAGTTCGTCGGCGTCCGGGAACCGGGACCTGGTGGCGAAGACGGGCCGGGCGTCGCACACCGTGACGTGGTACCCGAGGAACTTCCCGGCCCGCACCAGGGCGGAGGCGAAGTCGACGGCCCCGAAGACGATCATGCGGGGCGGCGGCACGCTCGACTCGACCAGCAGCGTGAGCGGCTGTCCACAGCGCGAGCCCTCGGCGCCGATGACGACGCAGCCGGTGCGCCCCGCGTCCAGCAGGGCGCGGGCCTCGGCCGCCGCGCTCCGGTCCAGCTCGGGATGTCCGCCGAGCCCGCCCTCGTACGGGCCCTCGGGGCGTACGAGGAGAGGCCGGCCGAGAAGACCCGCGGGCCCCCGCGTGATCCGCGCGACCGCCGCCGCCTCCCCACGCGCGGCGGCGGCCACGGCGGCGGCGTACACCGGTCGCGCGGGGTCGTCCGCGGGTACCGGTGTCACCAGGACGTCGAGGGCGCCTCCGCACGTCAGGCCGGCCGCGAAGGCGTCCTCCTCGCTGTGCCCGAACGTCTCACGGACGGTGACCCCGTCGTCGAGGGCCTGCCGGCACAGCTCGTACACCGCGCCCTCCACGCACCCGCCGGACACCGAACCGATCGCGGCGCCGTCGCGGTCGACGGCGAGCGCCGCTCCCGGCTGCCGGGGCGCGCTGCCGTCGACCGCCACGACGGTGGCGACGGCGAAGTCACGGCCCTGCCCGACCCACCGGTCGAGCTGCTCGGCGATGTCCAGCACGGCGTTCTCCTTACAGGTACGTGAAGCACGGGGACGGGTACGGATCAGGTGCCGGTCAGGTGCTCCGGCCGTACCGGGGTCCTGTTGAGTTCCAGACCCGTCGCGTTCCGGATCGCCGCGAGGACGGCCGGGGTCGAGGACAGGGTCGGGGCCTCCCCCATGCCGCGCAGCCCGTACGGGGCGTGCTCGTCGGCGAGTTCGAGCACATCGACCGGGATGGTCGGGGTGTCGAGGATGGTGGGGATCAGATAGTCCGTGAAGGACGGGTTGCGCACCTTCGCGGTCCTGGGATCGACGACGATCTCCTCCATGACGGCGATGCCGAGCCCCTGTGTGGTGCCGCCCTGGATCTGGCCGGCGACCGACAGCGGGTTCAGCGCCTTGCCGACGTCCTGGGCGCAGGCGAGTTCGATGACCTTCACCAGGCCGAGTTCGGTGTCGACCTCGACGACCGCGCGATGCGCGGCGAAGGAGTACTGGATGTGGCCGTTGCCCTGTCCGGTGCGGCGGTCGAGCGCCTCCGTGCGCCGGGGGCGCCACTCCCGCTCGATGTCGACCGCCTCGTCCTCCAGGACGTCGGCCAGGTCGGCCAGCGCTTCACCGCCCTCGGTGACGACCTTGCCGTCCTCCAGGAGGAGTTCGGCGGTGGCCCAGGCCGGGTGGTGGGTGCCCAGTTTGCGGCGGCCCATCTCCAGGACCCGCTCCCGGACGGCCTCGCAGGTGTGCCTCACGGCGCCGCCGGTGACGTACGTCTGCCGGGAGGCGGAGGTCGAACCGGCGGAGCCGACCCGTGTGTCGGCGGGGTGGACGGTGACCTGGCCGACGCCGAGTTCGGTACGGGCGATCTGCGCGTGCACGGTGACGCCGCCCTGTCCGACCTCCGCCATCGCGGTGTACACGGTCACGACGGGTTCGCCGCCCACGACCTCCATCCGGACCCTGGCGGTGGAGTAGTCGTCGAAGCCCTCGGAGAAGCCGACGTTCTTCAGGCCGACCGCGTAGCCGACGCCCCGTACGACCCCTTCGCCGTGGGTGGTGTTGGAGAGACCGCCGGGCAGGGCCCGTACGTCCGGGCCGGTGCCCGCGTTCTCCCACTGGCGTTCGGGCGGCAGCGGTCTGGCCTTGACGCGGCGCAGCAGTTCGGCGACCGGCGCGGGTGAGTCGACCCGCTGACCGGTCGGCAGCAGCGTGCCCTGTTCCATGGCGTTGAGCTGTCTGAACTCGACCGGGTCCATGCCGAGTCGAGCGGCGAGCCGGTCCATCTGGGCCTCGTACGCGAAGCACGCCTGGACCGCGCCGAAGCCGCGCATCGCCCCGCACGGCGGGTTGTTGGTGTAGAGCGCGACGGCTTCGATGTCGACGTCGTCGATGACGTACGGTCCGGCGCCGAGCGAGGAGGCGTTGCCGACGACGGCCGGTGAGGAGGACGCGTAGGCCCCGCCGTCCAGCACGATGCGGCACTTCATGTGGGTGAGCTTGCCGTCGCGGGTCGCCCCGTGCTCGTACCGGAGCTTGGCCGGGTGGCGGTGGACATGGCCGAAGAAGGACTCGAACCGGTTGTAGACGATCTTCACCGGCCTGCCGGTGCGCAGGGCGAGCAGACAGGCGTGGATCTGCATCGACAGGTCCTCGCGACCGCCGAACGCGCCGCCGACACCCGCCAGCGTCATGCGGATCATGTCCTCGGGCAGACCGAGCACGGGGGCGATCTGACGGAGGTCCGAGTGCAGCCACTGGGTGGCGACGTACAGATCGACGCCACCGTCCTCCGCGGGCACGGCGAGTCCGGACTCGGGACCCAGGAACGCCTGGTCCTGCATGCCGAAGACGTACTCACCGGTCACGATCACATCGGCGCGGGCGGCCGCCGCGTCCGCGTCGCCGCGGACGATGGGCTGGCGGTGGACGATGTTCGGGTGCGGGACGTGGTCCGCGAAGTGGTCGTCGCGGTCCTCGTGGAGCAGCGGGGCACCGGGGGCGGTCGCGGACGCCTCATCCGTGACGAGCGGCAGTTCGCGGTAGTCGACGCGGATCTTCGCGGCGGCGCGGCGGGCCGTCTCGGGGTGGTCGGCGGCGACGAGCGCCACCGGTTCGCCGTGATGGCGGACCTTGCCGTGGGCGAGTACCGGGGTGTCCTGGATCTCCAGGCCGTAGTTCTTCACAGCGGTCGGCAGGTCGTCGTGGGTGAGGACGGCGTGGACACCTGGGGTCGCCAGTGCCTCGGAGATGTCGATGGAGAGGATCTCGGCGTGCGCGACGGTGGAGCGCAGGGTGTGACCCCAGAGCATGTCCTCGTGCCACATGTCGGAGGAGTACGCGAACTCTCCGGTGACCTTCAGGATTCCGTCGGGGCGGAGCGTGGACTCGCCGATGCCGCCCTTGGTGCGGGAACCCTGGTCGGTGCCGGGGGAAGTACCGACGGGAGTGACGGAGGGGATGCCGGCGGAAGTGCGGACGGGGGTCCGGGCGGAAGTCCCGGCGGGGGTGCCGGCGGAAGTCCCGGCGGGGGTGCCGGCGGAAGTCCCGGCGGGGGTGGGGGCGGAGGTGACGGGAGCACCGGCGGAGGCGCCGACGCGGGTGTCTGTGGACCGCATCTCAGATCTCCTCTTCCGCGCGGGCCGCCGCGAGACGGACCGCGTCGAGGATCTTCTCGTAGCCGGTGCAGCGGCAGAGGTTGCCGGACAGTGCCTCGCGGATGTCCGCGTCGGACGGCTCCGGTTCGCGTTCGAGGAGTTCGTCGGCGGCGACCAGCAGGCCAGGGGTACAGAACCCGCACTGCACGGCCCCCGCGTCGATGAACGCCTGCTGGATCGGGGCGAGTTCACCACCCGCGAGGCCGCTCTGTCCACCGTCCGGCCGGGCCTGGCGCCGGGCGGTCTCGTCGGGTCCCGTACCCCCGGCGGCGTGGCCGGTGCCGTGGTGCCGGGCCGCGCGCCGGGCGGCCCGGTGGGCGGCCAGGTCCGCGAGCCCTTCCACGGTGACGATCTCGCGCCCCTCCGCCTGTCCCGCCGCCACCAGGCAGGAGCAGACCGGCACGCCGTCGAGGCGGACCGTGCAGGACCCGCATTCGCCCTGCTCGCAGGCGTTCTTGGAGCCGGGCAGTCCCATCCGTTCTCGCAGGACGTGGAGCAGGGACTCGCCCTCCCAGACGTCGTCGGCCTCGTGCCGCCGTCCGTTGACGGTGAACGTCACGCGCATGACCAGGCCGCTCCTTCGGTGCCGCGGTCGTCGCCGCGGTACGACTCCCAGGCCCAGCCGAGGGTCCGGCGGGCCATGATCCGGACGGCGTGTCTGCGGTAGGCCGCCGTGCCGCGTACGTCGTCGATGGGGTTGCACGCGCCCGCGGCGAGCTGGGCGAACCGCTCGGCTACGGACGGTGTGAGCGCCGCTCGGCTCTCCCAGAGGCCGCCCTCGTCCAGCGCGGCGGTGAGGAATTCCTCGGCCGTCCCCGCCCGGACGGGGGTGGGGGCGGCCGAGCCGATGCCGGTGCGGACCGTACGGGTGTCGGGGTGGAGGGCGACACCGAAGGCGCAGACGGCGATGACCATGGCGTTGCGGGTGCCGACCTTGGAGTACTGCTGCGGTCCCGCTGCCTTCTTGATGTGGACGGCCCGGATCAGTTCGTCGGGGGCGAGGGCATTGCGCTTGACGCCGGTGTAGAAGGCGTCGATCGGGATCATCCGCGTACCGCGCACGGACTCGGCCTCGACCTCGGCGCCCGCGGCGAGCAGGGCCGGATGGGCGTCGCCCGCCGGCGACGCGGTGCCGAGGTTGCCGCCGACACCGCCCCGGTTGCGGATCTGCGGCGACGCGACGGTGTGGGCGGCCAGCGCCAGTCCGGGCAGCTCGGCCCGCAGGTGCGCCATGACGCGGCTGTACGGGACGCAGGCGCCGAGCCGTACGTTCTCCTCGCCCACCTCCCACTCCTGGAGGTCGGCGACGCGGTTGAGGTCCAGCAGGTACTCGGGCCGCCGGTGGTCGAAGTTGATCTCGACCATCACATCGGTGCCGCCCGCGATGGGCACGGCCGCCGGGTGCGCGGCCTTGGCGGCGAGCGCGTCCTCCCAGCGGGCGGGACGAAGGAAGTCCATGGCGGCTCTCTTCTCCTCGAACGGGTCGTTCGCCGGGGCCGGGGACGGTCCGTCCGCGACCGGTTGTCCAACCATCTGTTGACGCGGTGTGCCCTTCAGTACACAAGCAGTGCTCCGACCGGTGCAGTCACCGAAACCATGAAGAGTTGGCTGGTCGCCTTCCTCGTCTTGTAGATTCGAACGAATGACGGGGACCGGCGGCCTCACCCCACCGCACAGGCCGCTCCCGTACCTCCCTCCCACGCACCGACCCACCCTCTTCCGCATCACCCAAATCTTCCGTACCAACCACACAGATCGGCGGCGACGACATGCGGCTGCGCGCACTGCTGGACACCGACGCGCTGGGCCTGCGACTGCTCGGCGGCGATGAGGAGCTGGACAGGAACGTCCGCGGTGTCATGACCACCGATCTGCGTGATCCGAGCCGCTATCTCTCCGGCGGTGAACTGGTCCTCACCGGGCTGGCCTGGCGGCGGGACGCGACGGACTCGGAGCCCTTCGTACGCATTCTGGCGGGCGCCGGGGTCGCCGGCCTCGCGGCGGGCGAGGCGGAGCTGGGCGCGGTGCCCGACGATCTGGTGGAGGCGTGCCGGGCACACCGGCTGCCGCTCTTCGCCGTCCATGAGACCGTCGCGTTCGCAACGATCACCGAGCATGTGGTGCGCCAGGTGTCGGGCGAGCGGGCCGACGACCTGGCGGCGGTCGTGGACCGGCACCGCAGGCTCATGACGTCCGGCCCCGCGGGTGGTGGTCCCGATGTGGTGCTGGACCTCCTCGGCTCCGATCTGGACCTGCGGGCCTGGGTGCTCTCGCCGACCGGCCGGCGGATCGCGGGGGCCGGGGAACCGCTGCCCGCGCCGCTGGCCGCCCGGCTAGCGGGCGAACACCTGGCCGCGGCCCGGACCGGCCGCCGGGGCCCGCACCGGGTCGACGTCGACGGTACGACGTACTCGCTGTTCCCGATCGGGAACACTCCCCCAGCCGTCGTACCGGCTCCCCAGGAGCCCCGCGAGGTCCGGAACGCGGCGCTGTCCGACTGGCTCCTGGCCGTCGAGGCCGACGCGGGCGACTGGCCCGCCGCCCGGCTCGATCTGCTCCAGGGCGTCACCCAGCTGATCGCGGTCGAACGGGACCGCCGCGACGCGGCCCGCGCGGTCCGCCGCAGACTCGCCCAGGAAGTCGTCGAACTCGTCCAGGCGGGAGCCCCGCCCGCCGAGATCGCGGCCCGGCTGCGGGTGGCCACGCCCGTCCTGCTGCCGGGCGTCGGGACCGTACCGCACTGGCAGGTGGTGGTGGCCCGGGTCGAGTGGACCGCCGACGGGGGTACGGGGGTGCCGGGCGCGGACGGTGGCGGTACGGGCCCCGCCGGAGCGGACGGACCGGGCGCGCGCGGCTCCGGCCCGGCCGGGGACGGCGCGGTCGCCCAGGCGCTGCTGGAGGAGATCCTGACCGGCCCGGAGGCCACCGGCCCGGACTCGGGTGACCGGATCGCGGTCGCGTTGACGGGTGACGAGGCGATCGCCCTCGTCCCGCTGCCGGCCGGGGCCGGTGCGGAATCCGCCAACGGTGGCCACGAGGGCCGGGACGGCCATGGGGACCATGACCGCGCCCTGCACGCCGACGCGCTGCTCACCGCCGTCCGTGACCCGCTCGGCGCGGGGCTCGGCGACGACGGCCGGCTGACACTCGGTGTCAGCGCCGCCGTGCACTCCGCCGAGGGGCTGCGCGGCGCCCTGGAGGAGGCCCGGCACGCCCGACGGGTCGCGGCGGCCCGCCCGGGACGGGTCCGCGCCGCCGGACACCACGAGCTGGCGTCGCACGTCCTGCTGCTGCCGTTCGTCCCCGACGACGTGCGCCGCGCCTTCACCGCCCGGCTGCTCGACCCGCTGCGGGACTACGACCGGCGCCACCGCGCGGAGCTGATCACCACGCTGGAGGCGTTCCTCGACTGCGACGGCTCCTGGACCCGGTGCGCCACCCGATTGCACCTCCACGTCAACACACTGCGCTACCGGGTCGGGCGGATCGAGCAGCTGACGGGCCGCGATCTGTCGCGCCTGGAGGACAAGCTCGACTTCTTCCTCGCCCTGCGCATGAGCTGACCCCCGCGCCCGTGAACCGGGGCGCGACGCGCCCACCGGACCCCGCCCGGGACCGGGCCGATTGTGAATTCATTCACCTGCCCCCTTGGCTCGGCGTGCCATTCCGTGCTGAGATGCGCGCAGACTCAACAGCTCAATGGCGCGCTCGGGGAGGGCAATGTGGCGCATACCGCCATGTCTGGTTCCGGAACGACAGCCGATGACGATCCGCCGCTCCAGACAGCGGTATGGCGGCTGCGGTCACGCGCCTGCTGGACGGACGCCGCCGCACTGCTCGAAAGGGACGCCGCCACCGATCCCGCGACGGCGCTCCAGCGGTCCGCCCTGCTGACCGAACGATGTCTGTACACCGGGCACGGCTGGACCGACGCCGAGGACGCGCTGCGGACCGCCGAGGCGCTCGCCCACGACGACGCCGAACGCGGCGGCGCCGCCTGTGAGCGCGGCCATCTGGCGTACGCGTCGACGCTTCTGCGGGTACGCGACCGGGCCGACGAGGCCCGGGTGGCACTGAGCCGCGCCGCCGCGCTGCTCCCTCCGGGCGCGGCGGGCCGGCCGCTGCTCGACTTCCGGCGGGGCCTGATCGCGCAGAACATCGCGGACTCGCCGCAGGCCGCCCGCGCCGCGTACCGCAGGGCCCACGCGGGTGCCACGGCCCGGGGCGACGAACTGCTGCTCTCCGACACCTGGCGCCATCTGGCCTCGCTCGCCCTGAACGACGGCGAGCTGGCGGAGGCCAGGCACGGCTTCGCCGAATCGCTGCGGATCAGGGAGGAACTGGGGTTCCTGGTGGGTACCGCTCCGGCGCTCATCGCGCTCGCCGCCACCGAGACCGGGCCGGAGGCGGCCCGGCTTCGCGCGGAGGCCGGACGGCTGTTCCGGCTGCTCGGCGGGGTCCCGTCCTGGCTGGCTCCCCAGCTGGAGCCCCCAGCGCCGGAGACCGCCGAGGCGAGCTGAACCGGGGCCGGCCCGCGGCCCCGGCGCGATCGCGACGAGGGGGACCGGCACGCGGACCGGTTCCTCGGGCACCAGGTCGGCGCCTCGAACACACGGGCCGACGTCCCAGGTACGAGAACCGGTGCCTCGGCCTCGGGCACCGGCCCGGAACCTCGGACACATGTGCCGACATCCCAGTACGGGAACCGGTGCCTCGGACACACGGCTCGGTGCCTCAGCCTCGGACACCGGGCCGACGTCCCGGACACACGGGCCGGTGCCTCAGGTCAGGTCGACGTCCACCGGGTCGCCCGGCTTCCAGCCCGCGTCGCTCCACTCCGGGACCGGCTTCGGGGCGGGCGGCGCGGGCGGCGGGTGCGGGCCCCGGTTGGGGTTCTGCGGGATGTGCCGGGAGCCCCCGCCGCCGGACCCGCCGCCCGATCCGCCCTCGGCGGGCCGACGCCCCGCGTCCTGGGGGCCGCTGTCGCGCGGGGGCGGTGTGCCCGGCGACTTCGGCGGTGCCTTCCTGCGGGGCGGCGGCACGGGAAGCGAGACGGCCGGGGAGACAGCGGGAGAGACGTCCGCGGAGGTCCGCGGGGAGACTTCGGCGGACGGCGACAGGGACCCGGCGGTGGCCGACGGCACCGGGGAGACGGGACTCGACGGAAAGCCGGACACGGTCCCGGACGGCGACACGCTCGGTGCCGGACCCGCTCCGCCCCCGCCCGAGCAGCCCACCGCTCCCAGCACCACCGTCAGCGCCGCGGCCACGGGCCACCGGACCCCGCTTCGCACCATTCCCGCCCCCAGAACATTCGAACAATCAGGGGCACACACTATCGCCGCAGGTCACGGAGATGTCAGCCGTCCGAGCCCGTGAAGTGTTCCCGTACGAGCGACTGCACCACCGGCAGGTCCTGGGCGATCAGCGCGTCGAGCAGCGCGCTGTGCTCCGAGGCGTCGGCGAGGAGGTCCGCGCGGCGCGTCACCGGGCCGCCGTCCAGGGGCCACTGCGAGCGCCGGTGGAGGTCGTCGGCGATCGTCACGAGCTGCCGGTTGCCGGAGAGTTCCAGGACGGCGCCGTGGAAGGCGCGGTCGCACTCGACGTACCGCGCGCGGTCACCGACCGCCGCGGCCGAGACCGTGGCGTCGGCCAGCGGGCGCAGCCGCCGCCAGCGGGCCGGCGGCACGGTACGGGCCAGCCGCAGCATGACGGGGACCTCGATCAGGGCGCGCACCTCAGCCAGCTCGGCCAGCTCGCCGGGACCGCGCCGGGCGACCCGGAATCCCCGGTTCGGCACGACCTCGACCGCGCCCTCGATGGCCAGCTGCTGCATCGCCTCACGGACGGGCGTCGCCGATACGCCGAAGCGGGCGCCGAGCGCGGGGGCGGAGTAGACCTGGCCGGGGACCAGCTCGCCGTCGACCAGGGCGGAGCGCAGGGCGCCCAGGATCTGACCGCGCACGGAGTGCCGCACCACCCGGGGGGCGGGGGGATCGGCGGGAGGCTGGTCGCCGCGGGCCTGCTCCGGCACCCGAACGGTGGAAGGGGTGCTCGCGGACACACCGGGCGGGTGCGGGGCCCGTACGTCCCCGCCCGTTCTGCCCTGCTCCACTCGGACCTCCTCGGCCTGCCGTGGGCCCGACTCGCCTGCGCCACGCCCCTCGTGCACGATAGGCGCAGATGACACCGGTTCACACATCGTCCTGATCGAGTAAGGTAAGCCTTACCTGAAAGCGATCGCGATTCGGTGGTCCCCCGCATGCCCCTCTCCACCCTGCCCACCAGCACCGCGCAGTCCGCCGTGACGGACGCGTACGCCCGGCTGACCGAGGTCTTCCCCGGACTGCGGGCCGAGGTGCTCACGGACGGTGAGGCGTTCCCCTCCGGTCCCGGCTGGGTACGCGCGGACGAGCTGGCCTCCGGGGGCGCCGCCCTCGACAGGTTCCTGGCCTGGGACGACGCGCAGGTGGTCCGCGACCACGGGCGGCCGGCCCGCCCCGACGTGATCGCCAGCTTCGGCCTGCACCGCTACGTCTGGCCGGCCTGCCTGCTGGTGACCGTGCCGTGGTTCCTGCACCGCCGGGTGCCGCGCGTGCCGGTCGCGAATGTGGCGTTCCAGCGCACGCTCGGTCACCTCGCCGTGCGGGTGCGGGAGTTCGCCTGCCTGCCGGACGACCCGGCGGCCGCGCTGCCCGGCGCCCGGGTGGTGGCCGACGAGGCCGCGCTGAGGGCCGAGGTGCGGACGTCCGTAGCCGAGCACATCGGCCCGGTGCTCGACGGCTTCGGCCCGCGGATGCGGCGCGGGAAGCGGGCCCTGTGGGGCATGGCGACGGACGAGATCGTCGAAGGGCTCTGGTACATCGCCCATCTGCTCGGCGAGGAGCGCCGCGCGATGGCCGAGCTGGAGGAGCTGCTGCCGGGCACCACCAAGCCGTACGTCGGCACGGCGGGCTTCCGTGAACTCACCGGCCCCGGGGGCGAGTCGCTGCCGACCAGGGACCGGGCCAGCTGCTGCCTCTACTACACCCTGCGCCCCGAGGACACCTGTGTGACCTGCCCGCGCACCTGTGACGCCGACCGGGTCCGCAGGCTCTCCGTCGGCCCTTGATCCACACCACCATTTCAGGTGATAAAATCCGCACGTAACTCCATTCTCGCGTAAGGGAATTCGAGAAGACCCCGCCAACCACCGCCTGTGACGACCCAATGGCGTGCTCTTGACCCGAAAAACCCTGGACGCGTGAGGATTTCCGCCATTATGGGCGCCCGAAACCCCCTACGCGACGCAAGGAACCGTGCATGAGAATGACCGACATATCGCTCGGCTGGCTGCTTCCGGGCGCCGTGCTGCTCGTAGGAGTCGTCGCTGCGGTGACGGTGCTCCTACGCGGCAAAGGCGTTGCCGGGAAGAGCGGCGCCGACGAGAGCTGGGAACGCAGCGAGGACCGGCGCAGACGCAAGGAGGCGCTGTACGCCAGCGCCTCGTACGTGCTGCTGTTCTGCTGCGCCGCGGTCGCCGCCGCACTCTCCTTCCACGGGCTCGTCGGCTTCGGCCGGCAGAACCTCGGCCTCTCCGGGGGCTGGGAGTACCTCGTCCCGTTCGGACTCGACGGGGCGGCGATGTTCTGTTCCGTCCTGGCGGTGCGCGAGGCCAGTCACGGTGACGCGGCCCTCGGCTCGCGGCTGCTGGTGTGGACGTTCGCGGGAGCGGCCGCCTGGTTCAACTGGGTGCACGCGCCCCGGGGAATGGACCACGCGGGCGCGCCGCACTTCTTCGCCGGGATGTCCCTGTCGGCCGCGGTGCTCTTCGACCGCGCGCTGAAGCAGACCCGCCGGGCCGCGCTGCGCGAACAGGGCCTGGTGCCCAGGCCGTTGCCGCAGATCCGGATCGTACGGTGGCTGCGGGCACCCCGGGAGACCTTCCGGGCCTGGTCGCTGATGCTCCTCGAAGGCGTCCGCTCCCTGGACGAGGCGGTGGACGAGGTCCGCGAGGACCGCAGGACACAGGAGCAGGACCGGCTCCGCAGGAGGGACCAGGAGAAGCTGGACCGCGCCCACATCAAGGCACTCAACCGGCAGAACCGCGCCTGGAGGCGGGTGGGCCGGGGCGGTCGGCAGGTGGACGTACCGGCCATCGCGCCGTCGACCGGCTCCGCACCCTCCACCGCGGAGCCTGCCATAGTGGTGCCGGGACAACTGCCCGCGCGGCCCTCCCTCCAGGCCGTGCAGGGCGCGGACCCGAGGAGCGCATCGGTCCCGTCCGCGGGTGAGCTGACGACGGTCGACCTCACGGCGGAGGACGACACCCAGACGCTGCCCCGGCTCGATTCGCTTGAGCGCAAACTCAAGGACCTGGAGCAGCAGTTCGGCTGAGTCCGTTCCTGACGGGTACGGCCTCGCCCGGAACCCGACGATCGGACAAGCCGTCAGGCGTCGGCCCAGGACCTCAGGTCCTGGGCCGACGCCTGACGTTTCGGTCGGGGCCCGGAGCACCCGCCCGCGCCGGTGCGGGCGACGGAACCCCGGCGCCGTCGAAGGCACCGGGTGGTCACCGCACCGGACATCGAGCCCGGCGGGGCGTCAGGCCCCGTCGTCGCGCAGTTCGAACCAGACCACCTTGCCGAGAGCCTGCGCGTCGATCCCCCAGGAGTCCGCGAGACTCCGCACCAGGAACAGTCCCCTGCCGTGCGTACCGTCGTCGGCGATCGGTACGTACGACTGCGGCAGGCCGGGTACGAAGTCCCGCACTTCCACCCGCAGCCGGCCCTTCGCGAGGGTCACCGTGACGATCGCGCCGTGCCGGGTGTGGATCAGTGCGTTGGTGGTCAGTTCGCTCAGCAGGAGTTCCGCGGTCTCGGCGGCCTCCGAGGTCGACCGGTGACGCAGGAACTCCCGTAACGCCCGGCGTGCCTCGGATATCGACGACAGCTCCGTGTGCCCCAGTCTGAGGCACAGAGTGGCGAGTTCACGCTCACCCTCCGGCCACGTCCGCCCCGGGTTCTCCCCCAGCACGGACTCGGCACCTCCTCGACGCTCCATCAACTCCCCCGTTCTCACAGTTGATCGGTCTGCCTTGCCGTAGGACGCGCCCACCGGGATGCATGCCCCCGGCGGAACTCCCTCACGCACACCGCCCCACCAATGGGACGCACGCCACGTACATCCGCGCCATGCCGGTACACCTGAGCGACACATAGATGCACATTTAGTCAACGTCTGAGTAATTTCCGTCAGTTGGCGTTGACGCTGCGCCATCTACGCGCGTCATCATGAGATTCATGCGAATCTCCCCACGGTTCACCACGCTCGGCGGCGTCGCCGCCCTCCTGTCCGCCCTCTTCGTCGGCGGCCCGGTCACCGCGACCGCCGCACCCGTCCCGGTCTCCGCGCCCTTCACCACCTCCGCACCGGCCCCCGGCGCCGACGCCCGCCCCGGCTTCGCCTCGGTCGGCAGCGTGTGCTACTCCGCCCTTCCGTCCCAGGCGCACGACACCCTCGCCCTCATCGACGCGGGTGGCCCCTTCCCGTACCCGCAGGACGGCACCGTCTTCCAGAACCGCGAGCGGGTGCTGCCGCGCCAGAACTCGGGCTACTACCACGAGTACACGGTCATCACCCCGGGTTCCCGGGACCGCGGGGCCCGGCGCATCGTGACGGGCGAACGCTCCGAGGAGGACTACTGGACCGCCGACCACTACGAGACGTTCGCCCTCGTCGACCACGACTGCTGAGTCCGCGTGCGGGCCGCCGGACCCCGTAACCTGCGCCCCATGACTGTGACGTATGTGCTCGAAGGCGCCGGGATCACGGACCTGGACCGGTTCTGGCAGGTGGTCGGCGAGGCGGTGAACGGCCCCGGCGGCTACTTCGGCCGGGGTCTGGACTCCTTCGCCGACTGTCTCGGCGGCGGCATGGGCACGCCACCCGACGGCGACTTCACCATCGAGTGGCGTGATCACGGGCGGTCCGTCCGGGCTCTCGGTCATGCGGAGACCGCACGATACCTGCGACGCCTGCTCGAAGGGGCCCATCCCACCAACCGGACCGCCCTGCAAGGGGAGTTGCTGGACGCGTTGGCCGGTCGGGGACCGACCCTCTTCGACCGGCTGGTGGAGATCGTCCGGACACGGACCGCGCCCGGCACACTCCGGCTGAACTGAACCCGCACGGTCGGCCGGTGGCTGAACCGCACCACCGACCGACCGCGCGGAAGCTGCGCCGGCCGGAGCCGGCGACGGGATCAGAACTGGGTGGAGACGCTCACTCCGTCGAACGCCTTGACACCGTAGAGGCTGATGTAGTTGGCACCCGACCTCGGGTTCTTGATGGTCAGGGTGTGGCTGTTGCCGGTGCCGGTGGCCCGGTTGGTGTAGCCGCTGGTGGTGGCCCAGCCGCTGGTGCTGTAGTAGAGGTCGGCGTCACCCGTGCCACCGCTCGCGGTGATCTTCAGCTGGGTGGTTCCGGCGGGGACGTAGACGTACAGGTAGGAGTAGTTGCCCTGGGTGGCCGTCAGCCCGCTGCGCTTGCAGTTCTGGTCGAGCTGGCGGGCGTCACCGGCGGTGCACTCGGGGTTGGGGTCGGTCGACGGGTCGGTGGGCGGGTTGGTGGTCGTACCGCAGTCGCCCGCGGCGCACGCCGTCAGCCAGGTGTTCCAGTCGGCGTCGTAGCGGTTGCCGATGGTGGAGGTGAGCAGGGTGCGGGCACCGTTCCAGTCACCGACGCGGTAGAGGCCGAGCAGCTTGTCGACGTCCGCGCGGTGCGACTGGAGCATGTAACGCACGGCCAGGTAGCCCCAGTTGTAGACCCGGGTCTGGTCGGCGTTGTCGTAGGTGGTGTCGAAGAGGGTCCGCAGGCTGTAGGTGTGCGACGCGGCCTGGGCGATCGCGTCGTCGTAGGTGACGTTGCGGTACGTGTAGGAGACGTACTCCGCGAAGCCCTCGATCCACCAGATCGTCGGCGTGGTGATGCCGGCGTCGAAGTCACCGAGCATGTCGAACCGGCCGTCGAGGTAGTGCGTGTACTCGTGGTTGAGGTTCCAGATCTGGAAGGTCGGGCGCGCCCACTCGGCCTCGTAGGCGATGAACCGCGGCTGGTTGCCCGCCACGGAGGGGTCGCCCTCCAGGTACATGCCACCGTTGTTGGTGTCGATCCCGTAGATCGCCCCGGCGTAGGTCTGGTAGTCGGTGGTGGAGTCGAACACCACCACCTCGATGGTGGAGTTCTTGTCGTTGGCGACCGGACCGTTGTCCTTGACGACGCTGTGGAAGTACGCGTCCTGGTTGCGCAGGCTGGTGCAGCTGGCGGCGAGGTCCGTCGTGGACATCTCCTGGGCCAGGATGCGGATGCTGTCGCTGCAGGTGTACTTGACCGGCAGGACGGCGGACTTCAGACGGTTCGCAAGGTCACAGGTGCCGTAGTAGGAGCAGTTGGCCTTGTCGTAGTAGTCGGTCATCTCGGCGAGGCCGACCCAGAGGGGGGCGGTGCGGCCGGTTATGGAGCTCTTGCCGAGCAGACCCGCCACGAGGGGCTTGACCTTGGGCCGCAGCGATTCTTCCTGGAGGAAGCGGGCGAGCTCACGGCCCGCGTTCGAGGTCAGGTACGACTGGTCCGTGCCCAGCAGGTCCAGGTGGTTCGAGGCGAAGCTGGACAGCGAGGTGAGCAGGCTGGAATCAGCCTCGATCGCGCTGATGAACGCCGGAACCTGGTGGCCGCGGAAGGTCACGGTGTAGACGTTGTTGACCGCTTTGAGCATGTTCCGGGAGCTGTTGTACGAGGAGTTGTAGCCCGCGAGCAGCCGCTTGACGACGTACAGGTACCGGGCGTTCTGCTCGGCGCTGTCGATCAGCGTGACGGCCTCGGCCAGGGTCTCGCCGTTGGCGTCGGTGACGTCCGACGAGTGCGAGGAGGCGAAGAAGCCGTCGAGGCCACCCTGGATCGCCGTGCGCAGCGCGGTGCCGTAGGTGCCGACCGTGCCCGGGTCGTAGTACTGGACGTAGTAACCGGCCCGGAGGTAGAGGACCAGCTGCGGCATGCCGGTGCTGCTGTTGCCCGGGTAGGCGGCGGAGATGTCGCGCATGGCATTGGCGACGGAGACCATCTGCGCCTCGCGGAAGGCGTAGTAGCCGTCGCTGCCCTTGACGCTGAAGAGGGTGTTGACGCAGTCGGTCGTCGACGACTTGATCTGCTGGACGAGCGCGCTGCCCGTGCGGCTGGTGAAGTCCGAGACGTTGCAGGTGGCCGCGGCGGCGAGTCCGGCGGACTTCGCCATGGCGCGGGCCTTGGACTTCATCGAGGGCGCCGGGTCGCTTGACGGAGTGGTGCCCGGACTGTCGTAGTCCCGCTTGAGCGCGTCCTTGGACGCGGCCAGCGGGGGGCGGTCCGCGGGCTTGAGGGCCTTGCTGCCGACGTGGTCGGAGTCCGCGACCGGCGCGGCGAGGGACTGTGCCGCGGGGCCGCCGCCCGGCTTGTCGGCGTTGATCGATGCCGCGCCGGCCGAACCGGCCAGACCCGCCGCCGCATTGGCCGTCGCCGCGGTGGAAGTCGCGGGCCCCGGCTGGGCTGCCTGGCTCGGTGCGGAGAGCATGCCAACGCCCAGGCATGCAGCCAGGACCACGGTTGATAGCCCGGTAAATCTTTGTCGAACCGTTCGGTTCTTCACGTGCCGCCTCCCAGCGGTGTGGTGGCCGCGCGACGCTGCGCGGCCGTGGGGGATGCGGGGATTCGAGGTGGGACTGGCTCTGCCCATCGTCCTGCGATGGCATGGACACGCCTCGCTTCCCTGCGGGCTGTACAATGGCACATGTCACATGTCCTTTGGAAGACGCTGGGCCCACATTCATTTCCGCGACATCTTCCGGACGCGTCCGACGCCCTCCGAACCGCCCCGCGAACCCTCCGGGAACTGTCTGCGGACGGACTCACGCGCGGCGTTGGGAGTTGGACCGAGAGGGAGCGGGCAGGGGACCGGGGAGGGAGCCGGAGGGATGCCGCGCACGGCACGGAACCGACTCACGGGGGCACGGCTGCGCGTGCGGCGGTCCGCGCGCGCGATGGCCCGTGCATGCGGAGGTGCGTGCGGTGGTGCGCGCGGCGGCCCGCGCTCAGTGGCCGCGCCCACCACGATCCGCACTCCGACTCGACGCGCCCACCACGATCCGCCCGCCGGCTCGACACGCCCGTCGGCTCGACACGCCCAAGGGCATGAACACATGGGGCGTCGAGGTGAAGCGCGTCAGCCTGGAGGGACGGGCTCACGGCCTGACGTGACGTCACCGCCTCGGCCACCTGGAGCACTCGGCGTCAGCGGCGAAGGGGGTCTTCAGCTCACGGGAAGCGCACGCCGCTCGGCCCGTGCGCGCTCATCGGGCGCGCGGCCCACGTGCGACGCGTCGCGTACGGCTCAGCCCGTGGCGCCACGCGCCCGGTGCGCCATTCATCCCTCGCACGCCGCCGGACGGCGATTACGGCAGGTCACTTCTCGTCGAGGCTCAGCGACAACTTCCCGGGGGCGGACGCCCGCCCCGACGTCCCCGTACCCAGCCGTCCACCGGCCCGTACGGTCCGTCCCCCGCTCCGCACCTCGGTCGTCCCGACGGCCGGTTCCTCGGCCGGTTCTTCGGCCTGGTCGCCCGCCCACAGTGACCGGACGTGCGACATATGGGCGAGCATGCACTCCTCGGACCCCGCCACATCCCCGGCGATGATCAGGTCGAGCAACTGCACATGTTCCTCGGCCGAGGCGATCAACTGCCCGTTCTCGGCGAGCCGGTTGAGGCCGAACAGCCGCGACCGCTTCCGCAGATCGCCGACCTCCTCGACCAGCCTGCGGTTGCCGGCCAGCCCGAGGAGGTCGAGGTGGAACCGCCGGTCCGCCTCCAGATAGCCGAGGATGTCGTGCTCGCGTGCGGCGTCGACGATGGCGAGGGCGAGGGGCCGCAACGCCTCCAGCTCCCGGCTCTTGCCCATCCGGGCGATCCGGCCGACGGTGGGCACTTCGATCATGGCCCGGAGTTCGGTGAAGTCGTCGAGGTCCTGCTCGGTCAGCTCGGTGATCCGGAAGCCCTTGTTGCGGACCGCCTCGACCAGCCCCTCCCGGGCCAGGTCCAGCATGGCCTCACGGACCGGGGTCGCCGACACCCCGAACTCCGACGCGAGAGCGGGGGCGGAGTAGATCACCCCGGGGCGCAGCTCGCCCGCGATCAGCGCCGCCCGCAACGCGTGCGCCACCTGGTCGCGCAGATGCTCCTGTGCCGAGATCACATTGAGCGACGTCAGGCGGGCCATGTCTGTTCCTCCAGCACCGTGCGGAGCCCCAGAATACAATGTCACCTTTCCACCGGGCCCCGCACGCCGATGCCTGAATCAGGGGTTCAACCTCCGATGGACGGCCGCGGCGATCGCCAGGTCCTCCCAGCCCATTCCGACGCTCTTGAAGAACCGGGGACGGCCGGACGACGCCAGTTCCTTGCGCAGCTCCGTACCCACGCCGTCCTGCGACACCAGATCGGCGAGGTTCCCCGCGATGTCCTCCGGCGCGATGGCGCCTTCGGCGATCGGTACGAGGAGGTCGCCCGCCTCCGCCAGCGCGGCCGACCTCGCCTCCACCAGGACGATCGAGCGGGCCACCAGCCGGGAGTCGGTCTCCCGGGCATCGGGCAGGTGCGAGCCGACGGCCACGACCGTGGCTCCGTCCCGTACCGACGCGCCGTCGAACAGCGGCGTCCGGGACGTGGTGCAGCACAGCACCAGGTCGGCGGTGGCCACCTCCTCGGGGCCGCCCTCGTCCGCGCGCAGACCGAGGGTCCGGGCGTGCGCCACGAGCGACGCCACCCGCTCCGGGGTGCGGCCGATCACCGTGAGCCGGTCGACGGGGCGTTCGGCGAGCACGGCTGTGAGGTGGCCGTACGCCTGCGGTCCGGTACCGAAGATCACCAGGTGGCCGACGGACGGGACCGTCAGGTGTCTGACGGCGAGGGCGGAGACGGCCGGAGTACGCAGGGTGGTGAGCGCGGCACCGTCGAGCAGGGCGAGGGGGACCAGGGTCGGCCCGTCGAGCAGCAGGTAGCTGCCGGTGATGCGGGGCAGCCCGAGCGCCGCGTTGCCGGGCGCCACCCCCGCGATCTTCACCCCCGTGACGTCCTGGGTCGTCGCGGGCATGAGGAGCAGTTCGCCGCCGGGCACCGTCAGATTGCTGCGGGCGGGAACGGTCTCCGGATCGAGCCCCTCGCGCAGCGCCTCCTCCAGCGCGTCCACGGCCGCCGCCGGGCCCAGGGCCTCGATGTCGGCGGCGCCGATCAGGGGAAGACTCACAGCAGGAATCCTTCGGGGAAGGGGTCGGACGGGTCCAGGAAGAATTGTGCGGTGCCGGTCAGCCAGGCGCGGCCGGTCACGGTGGGCACGACGGCGGGCAGTCCGCCCACGGTGGTCTCCTCGACGAGGCGTCCGGTGAAGGAGGTCCCGATGAACGACTCGTTCACGAAGTCGGTGTGCAGCGGGAGTTCGCCCCGGGCGTGCAGCTGCGCCATCCGGGCCGAGGTGCCGGTTCCGCACGGGGACCGGTCGAACCAGCCCGGGTGGATGGCCATGGCGTGTCGGGAGTGCGCCGCGTCGGAGCCGGGGGCGATCAGCTGGACGTGCTTGAGGCCGCGGATGTCGGGGTTCTCCGGGTGCGTGGGCGGGTCCGCGGCGTTGATCGCGTCCATGAGCGCGAGCCCGGCCGCCAGGATGTCGTCCTTGCGGGCCCGGTCGAAGGGAAGTCCGAGGTCGGCCAGTGGGAGCATCGCGTAGAAGTTGCCGCCGTAGGCGAGGTCGTAGCGGACGGTGCCGTGACCCGGGACGTCCACCTCGCGGTCGAGCCCGGCGCAGAACGCGGGGACGTTGGTGAGGGTCACCGCGGTGGCCGCGCCGTCCTTCACCTGGACGTCGACGCTGACCAGCCCGGCGGGGGTGTCCAGCCGTACGGTGGTGACCGGCTCCACGACCTCGACCATGCCGGTCTCGACGAGGACGGTCGCCACCCCGATGGTGCCGTGGCCGCACATCGGCAGATAGCCGGACACCTCGATGTAGAGGACGCCGAAGTCCGCGTCGGGGCGGGTCGGCGGCTGGAGGATCGCGCCGCTCATCGCGGCGTGGCCGCGCGGCTCGTACATCAGGAGGGTGCGGACCGCGTCCCTGTGCTCCCGGAAGTAGCGGCGCCGCTCGGCCATGGTGGCGCCCGGGATGGTGCCGACGCCCCCTGTGATGACGCGGGTGGGCATGCCCTCGGTGTGCGAGTCGACGGCATGGAAGATGTGGCGTGTCTGCAAGGCTCCCCCTGGGTCGGCCTGGTGGGTCGGAAGGTCTCTCTCACATGTGGCGGCGCACCCGTCGTGCGCCCGGTGTCAGTTCAGTCCTTCGGCGAGCGCTTTCTCGGTCGCGGCGCGGACCGCGGCCGCGGCGTCGGCCGGCAGCGGGAAGCGCGGCGGGCGGCAGGGTCCTCCGTGGCGTCCGACGACATCCATCGACACCTTGATCGCCTGGACGAACTCCGGCTTGGAGTCCCATCGCAGCAGTGGGTGCAGTTGCCGGTAGAGCGGGACCGCGGTCGCCAGATCGCCGGTGACGGCGGCCCGGTACAGCTCCACACAACAGTCGGGCAGCATGTTGGGGGTTCCCGCGATCCACCCGACGGCGCCGGCCAGGGCGAGCTCCAGGAGGACGTCGTCGGCGCCCACGAGCAGATCGAGGCCGGGCGCCAGCTCGGCGATCTCGTACGCCCGGCGGACGTCGCCGGTGAACTCCTTGACGGCGACGACCGCGCCCTCCTGGTGGAGTTCGGTGAGCAGCCGCGGGGTCAGGTCCACCTTGGTGTCGTACGGGTTGTTGTACGCGACGACCGGTACCCCGACCGCCGCCACCTCGGCGTAGTGGGCGCGGACCGCGGCGTCGTCGCAGCGGTAGCCGTTGGGGGGCAGCAGCAGCACCGATCCGGCGCCCGCCTCGGCGGCCTGTTCGGCCCAGCGCCGCGACTCGGCGCCGCCGTACGCGGAGACGCCCGGCATCACCCGGTCGCCGTCCCCCGCCGCCTCCACGGCGACGCGTACGATCCGGGCCCGCTCGTCGTCGGTGAGGGTCTGGTACTCCCCCAGCGAACCGTTGGGGACGACACCGTCGCAGCCCGCGGCGATGAGCTGCCGGACGTGTTCGCCGTACGCGTCGAAGTCGACGGACCGGTCGTCGCGCAGGGTCAGCGGGGTGGCGACCATGACGCCTCGCCAGGGGCGGGTGCGGGCGGGCGGGTTCGGCTGCATCGGGGCTCCTTGAGAGGTGTGAGAGGGCGGGGTGGGACGGTGGCGCGATTCCGTGAGGTGGCGGCGGGTCGGGGACGGTGGGTCGAGGTGCCGGACGGCGGAGGACCACTGTCGTACGGGAGTCGCCGGATGGCCCCGGCTCCGCCTCCGACGCGGCGGACCGGGTCCGGGCCGGACGAGAGGTCCCGGTGCCTCTCCCGGCAGATCTTGCTGGGAGGTGCACCAGGGGCTGTCCCGTGATCCCTCAGGTCCGGTCGCCAGGGGCGGCCTCAGCGAGCGCGGACAGGGGGACCGGGCATGCCAGTGGTCGTCGGCCCGGCCCGGCCGCCTCCTCACCGGCGCCGTGGCAGCGGGCCAGTTCACCGACGGCGAAGCCGCACATCCGGCCCTGGCACCAGCCCATTCCGGCCCGGGTGAGCAGTTTGACCGTACGGGCGTCTCCCGCCCCCAGGTCGTCGAGCGCCGTACGGACCTGTCCCGCGGTGACCTCCTCGCAGCGGCAGACCTCGGTGTCGTCCGCCGTCCAGCCGCTCCAGCCCCGGCCCGGCCGGTGTGCCGCGCCCATGACCTCGGCGAAGGCGCGCATCCTGCGGCGCGCCAGGCGGAGCGCTGTCACCCGGCGGCGGTCCACCCCCGGGGCCGTCCCCCCGCCGTCGTCGATCACCGAGAGAGCAGCCAACTCGCCCTCCGCAAATGCGAGTTGCACTCCTCCGATGCCTCCCGGCTCGCCCGCCGCCCAGATGCCCGGCACGGTGGTGCGCAGTCGGCGGTCGAGGAGCAGCGCGTGGGTGCCGTCGGCGCAGCGGCGGGTGGCGCAGCCCAGCGTGGTGGCGAGTTCGATCTGGGGCACGAGCCCGTGCCCCACGGCGAGGGCGTCGCAGTCGATGCGGCGATCACTGCCCGGTACCGGCCGCCAGTCGCGGTCGACGCGGCTGACGGTGACGCCCTCCACCCGTCGTGTGCCGTGCACCGCGGTCACCGCCCGGTGCGACAGCACCCGTACACCGCTCCGCGCCAGGGCGAGTCCGTGGCGCGCGCCCTCCGCCAGCTTGCCCGGGTTGGCGGCCAGCACATGGGGGGCGCGGGCGTACGCGGCGTAACCGGACGCCTCCACCAGGGCCGGTACGTCGGCCCCGGCCAGGGTCAGTGAGGCCGCGACGGCCTGGAGGAGCGGGCCGCTGCCCGCGACGACGACGCGCCTCCCCGGCAGCACCAGCCCGGACTTCAGCATGGCCTGGGCCCCGGCGGCGCCCACCACTCCCGGCAGGGTCCAGCCGGGAAAGGGGAGTTGGCGCTCGTGGGAGCCGGTGGCGAGCAGCAGGCGGCGGGCCCGGACGGTGGCCCGGCCCTGCCCGCCCGCACCGGTCAGGGAGTGCAGGGCCCAGTCGTCGCCGGTCCGCTCGACGGCCCACACCTGGTGTTCGGCCAGATGGCGGACCCTGCCGGTGGCGCGGTGCCGGTCCAGCCGGGCGGTCAGGCCGGCGAAGGCGGCCCAGCCGTGGTGCAGGGCCTCCGGCCGGGCGGCGCCGAGGCCGGGTGCCGGGCTGCGGTAGTACTGCCCGCCCGGTGCGGCCGACGCGTCGAGCAGGACGACGTCGAGGCCGTGGTCGGCCGCCGTGACGGCCGCGGCGAGACCCGCGGGCCCGGCGCCGATCACCGCCAGCGCGGCGGACGCCGTCGCCCCGGCGGAGGCACCGGAGGTGCCGGGGACCTCGCCGGTGGTGCCGGACACCCCGCCGCCGGGCCCGGACCGCACGCCCGCGTCCGAGGGGCCGGAGGCCCCGCCACGGCCCGGCCCCACGCCCCGGTCCGGACCCCGGTCGGGGCCGGGTCCTCCGCCCGGTCCCGGGACCCCGGAGACCTCACCCGAGGTGTTCTGCATGTCCGTCGCCCTCCTGGGTGGTCACGGTGTCGCCGGGTCCGGCGGGGAGCAGGCAGGCCCGCTGATTGGGCCGGCCGTTGACAGTGGCCAGGCAGTCGAAACAGGAGCCGATTCCGCAGAAAGCCCCCCTGGGGCGGCCGTTCACCCGGGTGGTGCGCCAGGCCAGGACCGAGGCCGCCCAGAGGGCCGCGGCGATGCTCTGACCGGGCAGCGCCGGGATCGTACGGCCGTCGAAGGTGAACTCGAACTCCGGCTCGGGGACCGCTCCGACCAGTTCGGCGGGCGTACGCGCCCGGCTGCGCTTCACGGGGCTCCTCTCCGCGGTCATGCCGCGTCGCGGGTGGTGTCGAACCGCTCGGGCGCGAACGGTCCGGGGTCGAGTACGGGAGTCTCCCCCCGGATCGCGTCCGCGATCAGCCGGCCGGTGGCCGGCGCCAGCCCGATCCCGGCGCCCTCGTGTCCGCAGGCGTGGAACAGTCCGGGAACCCGGGGATCGGCCCCGATCGCCGGGAGGTGATCGGGGAGGTACGGACGGAAGCCGTGATAGGTCCGCAGCACCCGGACGTCGGCGAGCACCGGGAAGAGTGCCGTGGCCCCGGCGGCCAGCCGGCTGATCACCGGCACCGACAGGGTGCGGTCGAAGCCCACGCGTTCACGGCTGGCGCCGATGAGCACCGGCCCGGACGGGGTTCCCTCCACCACGGGCGAGGTCTGGAGTGCGGCCGACCCGCTCGACACGTCGGCCACGTACTCCGCCGCGTACACCTTGTGCCGGATCAGCGGCGGCAGCGGTTCGGTGACCAGGACGAAGCCCCGTCGCGGCAGCACGGGCAGCTCGACCCCGGCCAGTGCCGCCAGTTCGCCGCCCCAGGTGCCCGCGGCGTTGACCACCGCCGGTGCGAGCAGTTCACCCTTGTCGGTCCGCACTCCCCGCACCTCGCCCGAAGCGCCGGTGAGCACGGCGACGACCTCCACGCCCGGCAGCGTCCGTGCCCCACCGCGCCCGGCGGCCCGCAGCAGGTGGGCCGCGGCGAGGGCCGGTTGGACCTGGGCGTCCTGCGGGTAGTGGACTCCGCCGGCCAGACCGCGGGCCAGATGCGGTTCGAGGTCCCGCAGTTGGTCCGCGGCCACCGCGAACGCCTCGACGCCGACAGCCCTCTGACCGGCCGCCGTCGCGCCCAGTGTGGCCAGGGACGCCTCGCCCGCCGCCACGACCAGGCCGCCCTTCTGCTCGTACTCGATGTCCGGGGGCAGTTCGTCGGCCAGCTCGCGCCAGAGCGCGGCGGAGAGCAGGGCCAGGTCCAGTTCCGGACCGGGCACCTTGTCGGAGACCAGGAGGTTTCCCTCACCGGCTCCGGTGGTGCCACCGGCGACCGGGCCACGGTCGACGACGGCCACGGAGAGTCCGGACCGGGAGGCGTAATAGGCGCACGCGGCGCCGACCACCCCGGCCCCGACGATGACGACATCCAAGGGCTGTCTCATGAGCACGGCAGTAATATGTCACATTGCTCAAGGCGTGCCAAGAGGGCGCATGAGGGCACGCGGAGGAGCCTGACGAACGCCCGGAGGCACCCGGAAATCAGCCCGCCGATGCCCCGGAGAACACCTGGTGAACGCCTGGAGCAGCCACGAGCCCCCCGCCCCGGGTCCCGTCGGCCGCTGCCCTCTCCCCCGGCGGGCGAAACCGTCGGGGCGCTCCCGCACGGCCGGCGCTCAGGGCCGTGGCACGTTCCGCAGATTGGAGCGGGCCATCTGGATCATCCGGCCCACTCCCCCGTCCAGCACCACCTTGCTGGCGGAGAGCGCGAACCCGGTCACCATCTCGGCACTGATCTTCGGCGGGATGGAGAGCGCGTTCGGGTCCGTGACCACGTCGACGAGCGCCGGGCCCTTGTGCCTGAACGCGTCCTTCAGCGCTCCCGCCAACTGCTTCGGCTTCTCCACCCGCACGCCGTACGCCCCGGCGGCCCGCGCGATGGCGGCGAAGTCCGGGTTGGTGTTGGTCGTGCCGAACGACGGCAGGCCCCCGACCATCATCTCCAGCTCGACCATGCCGAGCGAGGAGTTGTTGAACAGCACGATCTTGACGGGCAGGTCGTACTGGACCAGGGTCAGGAAGTCGCCCATCAGCATGGTGAATCCGCCGTCACCGGACATCGAGACGACCTGACGCCCGCGGTCGACGAACTGCGCGCCGATCGCCTGCGGAAGCGCGTTGGCCATCGAACCGTGGCTGAACGAGCCGATCACCCGACGCTTGCCGTTCGGCGTCAGGTAGCGGGCCGCCCACACATTGCACATACCGGTGTCGACGGTGAACACGGCGTCGTCGTCGGCCAGTTCGTCCAGCACGGCGGCGACGTACTCCGGATGGATCGGCACGTGCTTGTCGACCTTGCGGGTGTACGCCCTGACGACGCCCTCCAGCGCGTCGGCGTGCTTCTTCAGCATCCGGTCGAGGAACTTCCGGTCGTCCTTGGGGCGGACCAGCGGGGTCAGACAGCGCAGGGTCTCACGGACGTCCCCCCAGATCGCCAGGTCCAGCTTCGAGCGCCTGCCCAGGTGCTCGGGTCGCACGTCGACCTGGACGATCTTCACGTCGTCCGGCAGGAAGGCGTTGTACGGGAAGTCGGTGCCCAGCAGGACGAGCAGATCGCACTCGTGGGTGGCCTCGTAGGCGGCGCCGTAACCGAGCAGCCCGCTCATGCCCACGTCGTACGGGTTGTCGTACTGAATCCACTCCTTGCCGCGCAGCGCGTGCCCGACCGGCGACTTCACCCGCTCCGCGAACTCCATCACCTCCGCGTGCGCGCCGGCCGTGCCACTGCCGCAGAAGAGGGTGACCCGCTTCGCCGCGTCGATCATCCGCCGCAGCTTCTCGATCTCCTCGTCGCCGGGCCGGACCGTGGGCCGCGAGGTGACGAGCGCGTGCTCGATCGACTTCTCCGGCGCCTGCTCGGAGGCGATGTCGCCCGGCAGCGCCACGACACTGACCCCGCCGCGGCCGATCGCGTGCTGGATCGCCGTCTGGAGCAGCCGGGGCATCTGCTGCGGGTTGGAGATCATCTCGTTGTAGTGGCTGCATTCCTGGAACAGCTGGTCCGGATGGGTCGCCTGGAAGTAGCCGAGGCCGATCTCGCTCGACGGGATGTGTGAGGCGAGGGCCAGTACGGGGGCCATCGAGCGGTGGGCGTCGTAGAGACCGTTGATGAGGTGCAGATTGCCCGGACCGCAGGAGCCCGCGCAGGCCGCCAGACTGCCGGTGATCTGCGCCTCCGCCCCGGCGGCGAACGCGGCGACCTCCTCGTGCCTGACCTGGACCCACTCGATGGCCGAGTTGCGCCGGATGGCGTCGACGACCGGGTTGAGGCTGTCGCCGACGACCCCGTACATCCGCTGGACGCCCGCCCGGACGAGAATGTCCACGAACTGCTCCGCCACGTTCTGCTTGGCCATGGGTGCGCACCCTTCCTGCACTGTCGGCCCACCGGGCTCCGGTCGCCGTACGGTCTCCGGAGTCCATCAACCCACGGCCCACGCGGTTACGCCTCCCAGACGGCGGCCCCCGTACGGTCGTCGGCGTACCCCTTGGCCCTGAGCTGGATGTCCGCGAGGTACGCGGCGAGACCGGGCGGGCCGCCGGTCGTCCAGCGTCCGGCGAGCGCGTCGGTGAGGGCCGGCTCACCGCGTACGGGGTCGGCGAGACCGGGGCCGCACAACAGGAGCGTGTCGCCCGGACGGGCCTGTGCCGCCCGGAACAGGAAGCGCCCGTCGGACGGTGGGACCGGCTCCCCGTCCACGTCGTACGGGGCCGGCGGCGACGCGTCCCCCGGGGCCATGGCGGGCCGTTCGCCGTCCGGAGTCTCCTCGCCCCCGGCTCCGCCCTCTGCGGCCACCCGTGGTTCGAGGTCCTGCCAGGCACCGTCGCGGAGCCGGAACAGCCCGCCGGGACCTTCCCCGAAGACGACCCGGGTACGGCACTCCGGGTCGGTCGGCAGCAGGAGGCAGCGCAGGCCCGCCGTGTACTCCTCCGGTCGCAGCCTCAGCTCGGCGGCGCGGGTGCGGAGCCTGCCGTAGCCACGGTCAGTCAGCCGGTGCAGCCCCGCGCGCAGGTCGGGCCGCCGGTCCGCCCGTATGTCGTCGCAGAGCCGGGCGTGGCTGCGGCCGACGGCGCGGGCGATCCAGCGGCAGAGGTCGGCCGCCGCACGATGCGTCCCCGTCCCGGCCCGGCCGCCGCCCGCGACGGCGACCAGGACGAGGGCGTTCTCCGCCGTGCCGAACCGCACGGTGAGCAGGGAGTCCCGGCGCGGCTCCCCCCGGAACCGCGCGGAGTCCCCGCGCACGGAGGCGGCGCGCAGGACGTACGAGCCGTAGCTCGCCCCGTCGAGCACGGTGTCCGCGAACGGGCCGTCGAGTTCGTCCAGCTCATCGGGACCGGTGGCGGGCAGGGCGGTGGGTTCGGCGTCGTAGGTGGGCGGCCGGTCCCCCACGTACCCGACGCGCGGCCGGTCGTCGGCGGTGTCGGACCCGTCGGCGGCGCGTGCCTCGGCGGGGGTCCGGGCGGTGGCACGGCCCGGCCCGGATTCAGCTCCTGCCACCGTCCCGTCCGCCACGGTCGGCTCCGCCCGTGGTACGGGGACCGGCTGCGGCACCACCGTCCTCGGCCCTTCGAAGGTCCGCGGCCGGGTGGGCTCCGCCGGTCTCTCCCACGGCGCGCGGCCCGGCACCGTCCGGGACTCCGGTACGGGATCGGCGGCCTGCCCCCGATCCCGTACCCCCACCTCCGCCCCTGCCTCCGCCTCCGCCTCCGCCACGATCCCGACCGCCACCGCCTCGTCGTACAACCTGTGCCACCAGTCGTCCTCGCGGGTGACGCGCCCCTCCCCCTGCTGGCTCATGCCCTTGATTCTCCACCGCCAGGGCCCGGGAAAACCTGTTCATCGGGAAATAGCGATCCGCTGGGCACAACGGCGAGCGTTACGGGGATGATGGCCCGCGGCGGATTCACGCCGTGGCCGCGTTCCGCCACGGCCGGCCCACGAGTCCGGCGGAACGAACACGCTCGGGGAGGAGTCCGGAGTTGCTGGGAGCCATAGGTCTCGACGAGAGGCAGGAATCGGCCTACCGCGCGCTCGTCTCCGTGGGGGCGGCGGAGGTGACCGATCTCGCGCACCGGTTGGGGCTCCCCGAGCACGACACGGACCTGGCGCTGCGCGGGCTGGAGCGGCACGGACTGGCCGCCCGGTCCTCCACCCGCGCGGGACGGTGGGTGGCGGCGCCGCCCGGGGTGGCGCTGGGCGCGTTGCTGACCAGGCAGCGCCGTGAGCTGGACCGGGCGGAACGGTCGGCCGCGCGGCTCGCGGAGGAGTACCGGGCGGAGGCCGCCGAACCGGCCCTGCACGACCTGGTGGAGGTGGTCACGGGGGCGAGCGCGGTGGCGTACCGGTTCCAGCAGCTCCAGCTGGGGGCGGCCGACGAGGTCTGCGCGCTGATCACCGGCAAACCGGTCGCGATGAGCGGCGCGGCCGACGGATCACGGAGACGGGCGGCCGACCGGGGCGTGACGTTCCGGGCGGTGATCGAGCGTGAGGTGCTGGCGCTGCCCGTCGCGGTCCTGGAACTGCCGACCGCGCGGAACCGCGACGCGCGGATCAGGTCCGTCGACCGGTTGCCGACCGAGTTGGTCGTCGCCGACGGCCGTCTGGCGATGGTGCCGATGACCGGGCACGGCACGGAGCCCGCCGCACTCGTCGTCCACGCCTCCGGTCTGCTGGAATCGCTCACGGGACTGTTCGAGGCGGTGTGGCGGGAGGCGATGCCGCTGCGACTCGGCGGGAGCGGCTGGGAACGGGAGGGCCCGGCGGGACCCGACCCCACCGATCTGGAGATCCTGTCGCTGCTGCTGGCGGGACTGACGGACGCGAGCGTGGCCAAACAACTGGAGCTGGGGCTGCGTACCGTGCAGCGGCGGGTGAAGGGTCTGATGGAGCTGGCCGGGGTGTCGACGAGGCTCCAGCTGGGCTGGCACGCGTACGAGCGGGGCTGGGTGTCCCGGGGAGGACGGGGCTGAACCGAGGGCTCTCCCCACCCGGGTCGCGGCCGGCGAGCGGGACGTGACGGAGTCCGGCAGGCTGGCCGGATGAGTGTGTGGCAGCTCGTCGCCGTCGGTCTGGTCATGCTGCTCGGCCTGATCGGAGTGCTGGTGCCGGGGGTGCCGGGCCAGGCGATCGTCTGGGCCGCGGTGCTCTGGTGGGCACTGACGGACACGACCCCGGTGGCCTGGGGGGTGCTGATCGGGGCGACGGCCCTGCTGTTGCTGAACCAGGCGCTGAAGCCGTTGCTGCCGTCGCGTCGGCGGGGCGAGTCGGGTGCGCCTCGCGGGACGCTGATGCTCGGTGGTCTCGCCGGGATCGTCGGCTTCTTCGTGGTGCCGGTGGTGGGCTGCGTCCTGGGATACGTCGGCGCGGTCTACGGCGCCGAGCGGCTGCGGCTCGGCAGCCACGCGGCGGGCTGGTCGTCGGTGCGCTCGGTGATCCGGGCCACCGGTGTCTCCGTACTGGTGGAGCTGTTCGCCTGTCTGCTGGTCACGGGCGCCTGGCTCGGCACGGTCATCCGGGGCTGACCCGCCCCTCACCGCGCTCCGGCACCGGCCTGGGCCCGGCGGGCGTGCTCCAGATGGCGTACGGCGTACGACCGCCACGGTCGCCACGCCCCGGCCCCCGGGATGTCGTCGGGATCGACGTCCGGATCGCCCAGTGCCCGCATCCTGATCAGGGCCGCGGCCCTCGGTCCGATCCCCGGCAGCCGCAGCAGGGCCCGCTCGGCCTCGTCCCGGTCGGCCCCGGCGTCGAGCCGTACGGTCCCGTCGGCGAGCGCGGACGCCAGCGTCCGCAGTTCCGGCCGCTCCTCCCCCGCACCGGCCAGCGCCCCCGGCTCCGGGAAGACGTGGCTGAGACCACCGCACGGCGCGTCGAGGCGCTTCCCGTACGCCTCCACGAGTCGCCCGGCCTCGGCACGCCCCAGCAGCGCCCGCACGGCGAACTCCTCCGGGTCGGCCACTCCCGGCGAGCGCAGTCCGGGCCTGGCGGCGACGAGCGGGGCGAGCCGGGGATCGGCGCCCAGCGCCTCGTCCACGGCGTACGGATCGGCGTCGAGATCGAGGAGCCGGCGCAGCCGCTGGACCGCCGTCGTCAGATCACGCAGATCGGTGAGCTGGATCCGGGCGTCCAGCCACGCCCCGGCGGACCGCTCGTCGACGGCGACGACACCGGAGCCGTACGGCAGCCGGAGGGTGCGCCGGTAGACACGGTCGCCGGGTGTCCCCGTCATCTCCTCGACCAGCGGAACCGTCTCCTCCGCGAAGAGGTCGAAGACCTCCCGGGCCGCGTACGGGCCCCGGTGCGCGAGCCGCAGCGGGATGCCGGCCCGGCTCGCCCCGTCCGGACCGCCCACCGGCCCGGCCCCGGACTCGGCCCGCAGACCGCTGGGGGTGCGGGAGTAGATCTTCCGGACCGTGTCGTTGAACTGGCGCACGCTCGCGAACCCCGACGCGAAGGCGATCTCGGTGACCGGCAGGTCCGTGGTCTGGAGCAGGACCCGGGCGGTGTGGGCCCGCTGGGCTCGGGCGAGAGCGACGGGACCGGCACCCAGTTCGGCGGTGAGCTGCCGCTGCGTCTGGCGTGTGCTGTAGCCGAGCCGGTGGGCCAGGCCGGGCACCCCTTCCCTGTCGACCACGCCGTCGCTGATCATGCGCATGGCCCGTCCGACGACATCGGCCCGTACGTTCCAGGCCGCCGAACCGGGGACGGCGTCCGGGCGGCAGCGCCGGCAGGCCCGGAAGCCGCCCCGCTGGGCGGCTGCCGCGGTCGGGAAGAAGCGGACGTTCTTCCGTTTGGGGGTGACGGCGGGGCAGCTCGGGCGGCAGTAGATCCCGGTCGTCTCGACGGCGAAGAAGAACTCCCCGTCGAACCGCGCGTCGCGGCTGCTCACCGCCTCGTACCTGGTCTCGTCGTCCATCACACCGTCCAGTGTGCACCGGCCGGGACCGGTGCACTCGCGGCTTTCGGACGTCGGCCCCGAAGGGGGTTCCGGGGCCCGGAAGGCGTGCGGCCTACCGCAGCCTGCCCCGCTTCGCCGCCAGGGCGGCCCGTCCTTCGGCCTCCCTGCGCTTCCATACGTTCCGCAGCTCGGACCGCACCCTGGTGTCGGTCCTGGCGACGAGGCGCTGGTTCTCCCGCAGCAGCCCGCGGTAGCTGTCGAGCCGCCGCTCGGGCAGCGCTCCGTCCTCGACGGCGGACAGCACCGCGCACCCGGGCTCGGAGACATGGCCGCAGTCGTGGAACCTGCACCCCCGGGCCAGTTCCTCGATCTCCGAGAAGAGCCGCCCGACCCCGGTCTGCGCGTCCCAGAGCCCGACACCGCGCAGCCCTGGGGTGTCGATGAGTACGCCGCCGCCGGGCAGCACCAGGAGGTTGCGGGTCGTGGTGGTGTGCCGGCCCTTGCCGTCGGCCTCGCGGGTGGCCCGGACCGCCATCGCGTCCTGTCCGAGCAGCGAGTTGGCGAGGGTCGACTTGCCCGCGCCGGACACTCCGATCAGCACGCTCGCCCCACCGGAGATGACGGCGGCCAGCACATCGAGCCCTTCCCCGGTGGCGGAACTGACCGGCAGCACCTGCACACCGGGCGCGACGGACTCGACGTCCTGGACGAGATGCGCCACCGTGGCCGCGTCCGGCACCAGGTCGGACTTGGTGAGCACCACGAGCGGTTCGGCGGCGGAGCCGGAGGCGTCCGGGCCGTCCCGCAGCAGCGCGTCACCCTCGGAGCTGGACATCGCGAGCGCCAGGAACCGTTCCAGGCGCCCCAGGTCGAGTTCGGCGGCGATCGACACACAGATGGCGACGTGGTCGATGTTGGTCGCGAGCACCTGCCCCTCGGAGCGCTGGGAGGTCGTCGAGCGTACGAAGGCGGTGCGCCGGGGCAGCAGCGTCCGCACGAACCGCGGATCACCGCCGGGGTCGACGGCCACCCAGTCACCCGTGCAGATGATCCGCATGGGATCGCGGGGCACCACGAAGGCGGTGTCGGCGCGGACGGTGCCGTCCGGGGTGACGACATCGGCCTGCCCACGGTCCACCCGCACCACCCGGCCGGGCACCAGGCCCTGCTCGGCGTACGGGGTGAACGCGGCGGCCCAGCCGTCGTCCCAGCCGTAGCGGGACAGCGGGTGCGACGGCGAGGAAGCCGACAGGAACGAGAAAGACAAGGGGAACCCTTCGAAGGAGTGGCCCCGGCCACGCGCACACAGGCGCGGACGAACGCGAAGGAGATCCGGAACGGATCAGCCGGTGACCACGGGGATGAGAACGACACACTTCCGGTCGTGGGCAGTGCCCGTCGCAACGACAGTCATCAAGTCCTCACCTCCTGATTCACGCGACGCGTGCGGTCCTCCGCACCCGGCTGACGGCAGCGGCCGAGGCCACTGTCCGGAACACCGCGGATTTTAGCCCGGGGTCCGAGGGTGGCGCCAACGGATTTCGGCCCGCCCCGACCCCCTGCCCGCTCCCGAACCGGGCGTCGTGCCAGTCATGTTCGCCGAAGTTGTCAGGGAAGTCCCCCGATCAGGTGATACGCGTGCACTACGCCCGTTCCCTGGCGGTTATGGTGCCGGACATGACCTCACCCCAGACCGCCACCGCCCCTTTCACAGCTAGCCAGTTGGGCACGCTCGTCGTGATCGGCTGGAGCGGCCCGCACCCGGAGAACGGCCAGGACGTCGCTTTTCTGCTCAGCTACTCCCTCGGCGACGGGAGGGACGGACCCGAGGCCGGTGAGGCGGCGATGCGCGCCGCCCTGGAGCGCAGCGGACTGCCCGTCGACGGCAGCCTCGTCAAGGCCGCGGAGACCCCCGGTCTTCCGGTGAAGCTCCTGGTCCAGGCCGGGCAGGCGGTGCTGACGCTGCCTCACTTCACCGCCCAGTACCCGGCGCCCGCCGAGTGGCTGTCCGCGGCCACCGAGCAGGGCGAGGCGTACGCGATCTTCGCGACCCGTCCCTGGCCGGAGGCCGCGCCCGGACGGCCGGTCACCGAGGAACTGCTGCGTTCGTTCGCGGCCGACGAGGAGGTCATCAGGACCTCGGCCCACTGCCTGTTGCCGGTGAGCGCCCTGGCCTGACGCCCGGCTCCACCTCCGGACATCAGTGTCCCCGCGCCCGATACGCCGCGATGCCCACCGCCCCCCGTAGAGCGGTGGGCATCGTCATGAGCGATACCGCACAGAGATGTGCGGGCGGCACGAGGATGTCACCTCGTGCCGCCCGCAGGTGACTACATCAGCGGTTGGCGACGCCGTTGCCGGAGAGCACCGGGATGCCGTCGACGAGGTGCGACAGCGCCTCGTCACCCTTCGCCTGCGTGGAGTTGTCCGCGCACTGCTGGTTCTGCGGGGAGGCCAGCACGTTGACGTCCTGGACCGTGATCGGCACGACGCCGATCAGCGAACCGAGGTTGGCCTTGACCGGCACACCGAGGCAGAGGTCGTTCAGCGTGCCCTGGATGAGCTGCGACTGCGGGCTGCCGTCTCCCTGGGTGGCGGCGTTGCCGTAGGCCTGGGTGGCGCCGTTGCCGTTGAACGACGTGGTGCCGGTGTCGTTGCCGATCGCCATGGCCGTGGGGGCCAGGGCGGCCGAGAGGCCGACCAGGGACGCGGCCACGGCCGCACCGGCCATCATCTTCTTCATCAAGCTTCACCTTTCGGAGCGTTCCGTTCTGGAACGTACTGATCAACCGCGTACGGACAGATCGGTTCCGCAGTACCACTCAAACGGGTTGATTTTGCCGCACATGGACGTCCGGCTCAGCTGCCATGGGCGTCGCCCGAGGTCCGGGCCGCGGGAACGAGCCCGCTCGCACGGGACGGTGCCGCGCTCGTGGAAGAAGTGGGCCCGGGGGCGCACGAGGCGGCCTGCCACTCGGCGAGCAGCCGGTCATAGATCGGTGTGGCGTCCCCCGGGTGCTGCGGTCCGCCCGACGGGCCGCGACTGTCGTACTGGTCCATGGAGGGGCTGTACCCGCTCTTCGGACCGGATCGGCAACCGCTGCGGCATCCGGCCCAACGGGCGTCGGGCCGGATGCGGACGGTGGAGGCACGCCGAAGGGCCGGCCCGTCCGGGCTGCCGGGTAACGGCTGCCGCGTTGGACGGACCGGCCCCTCGTGTTCCGAGCACTTCGGACCACTACGGACAGGCAGCGGCCGGGCCGTCCCCGCGGAATTCGAGATCAGCGGGTGAGGTCCGGAGCCGTACGGTCCCCGCGCCGGTCACCGCACCACGCCGGTCGCGACGTCGGTGCGGGGAAGCGGTACTGGTGCCCCTCCGGGGACTAGCGGTTGCCCGCACCGTTGCCGGAGAGGATCGGGATGTTGTCCAGGATGTGCGACAGCGCCTCGTCGCCCTTGGCCTGTGTGGAGTTCTCGGTGCACTGCTGGTTCTGCGGCGAGGACAGGACGTTGATGTCCTGGACCGTGACCGGCACGACGCCGACCAGCGAGCCGAGGTTGGCCTTGGCCGGGAGGGCGATGCAGGGCTTGTTGAGCGAACCCTGGATCAGGGCGAACTGCGGGCTCCAGTTGCCGTGGGTGGCGGAGTTGCCGAACGCCTGCGAGGCACCGTTTCCGTTGATGGAGGTCGTGCCGTTGCTGTCGCCGACGGCCAGCGCCTGCGGAGCCATCGCGGCGGAGACACCGACGACGGAGGCAGCGATGGCTGCCGAAGCCATAATCTTCTTGATCATGAAATAGCCCTTCTGGTTTTTCTGTGTGCCCGCCTATCCGGAGCGCACTGACCAACTCGTTCCGGCGGGAATGGTTGTGGAGTTTCACCCGAACGGTGCTCTCTCGTCCGGGTGATCTCCGGACGAGCGTGAACGGGAAATGCGAAACGCGTGAGCTGACCGCTTCAGGCGAGCGGTTCATCGGCGACGAACGCGCCGCCCCCGGTCCGGTCAGCGGCCGAGTGCCACCCCGCCGAGCAGCGGGGCGGCGCTCTTGGCCACTCCGGTGGCCTCGCCGGCCAGCCTTCCGACGGTGCCGTCCTTCTTCGCCGTCTCGGCCGCCTTCGCGACGGTTCCGACCACGGGGTCGATACCCTGCGGCGCCCTGGTCAGCACCTGCTGGATGCCGCCGTCGAGGCTGAAGTTGGGGGCCGTGGCGTCAGTGACGGCGAAGGCGGGAGCAGCCGTTCCGAGGGCGACCAAGGAGCCGGCGACGAGGGCGGCGGTCTTCGCGTACTTCACTTTCAGGTTCCCTTCTCCAGCGGCAGCTGCTTCGGTCGCGTCTCGCGCCGCACAGGCCATCCTTGACCCGTGACTTCTGCCGCTTTCCCTCTGGCTAACGATTCTTCGGAGCCGCGGCAACTGCGTGCTCCGACATTTCTCGGACAGCCCGGATACGCGGCACGCTTGCATGACTAATCACTGGATCGGGTGCACCGCAGGACATCGGGCGGGAATTGGTGGTGCACTTGTCCCGCACCGTTCCGGATGTCCGCCCGGACGTCCGCCCACCAGCCGCCGGGCGCACAGCGCCTCGGGCCGGCGGAATGCCTCCGGCCGTCCGCCGCGTCCGGGCGGGAGAACACAGCCGGAACGGGCCCCGAGGAAAAGGGGAAGGCCCCGGAGCGCGCTTTGTGCGCTCCGGGGCCTTCCGCTGTGAACGACCGTGTCGGCGGACCGACGGTCAGCTGTTGACGCAGGTGTTGCCGAAGGCGGGGTTCAGCAGACCGATGACGTCGATGGTGTTGCCACAGAGGTTGATCGGAACGTGCACCGGAACCTGGAGCACGTTGCCGGACAGCACGCCCGGGGAGCCGGCGGCGAGGCCTTCGGCGCCGGAGTCGGCGAACGCGGGAGCGGCGGCGCCCATCGCCATGAGGGTTCCGGCGGCGACGGCGGCGATCTTGGTGTACTTCACTTTTGTCCCTTTCGACAGTGGAGTCCGAAGCGGTCACGATTTTCGCGCCGCACGAGCGGTGTCCTGATCACTCGTAACTCCACGGCTGTATTTCGTAACGATTTAAGACCGGGATCGAAACTATTGCAGGAGCGGTTTGCTGAAAAACCGCCCGAATGACGCAACGGGCCCACCCGGATCACCGAGTGGCGTCCGGGACGCGGCGGCGGGCCCGGCCACCGCGTCGAGGAGTGCGCGGCCGGGCCCGTCGTCGCGTCGGGCTCAGCGGTTGGCGACGCCGTTGCCGGAGAGGACCGGGATGTTGTCGAGGATGTGCGACAGCGGCTCGTCGCCCTTGGTCTGGGTGGAGTTCTCGGTGCACTGCTGGTTCTGCGGCGAGGACAGGACGTTGATGTCCTGGACCGTGACCGGCACGACGCCGACCAGCGAACCGAGGTTGCCCTTGAGCGGGAGACCGATGCAGGGCTTGTTCAGCGAACCCTGGACCAGGCCGAACTGCGGGCTCCAGTCGCCGCGGGTCTCGGCGTTGCCGAACGCCTGCGAGGCGGCGTTGCCGTTGACGGAGGTGGTGCCGGTGTCGTTGCCGATCGCCAGGGCCTGCGGAGCCATGGCCGCCGAGAGGCCGACGATGGAGGCCGCGACGGCGCCCGTAGCAAGAACCTTCTTGATCACGATGAACCCTTCTCGTTCCTGAATGCCCCGTGCCGGAGCGCGCCCTGCCCAACTCACCTCCGCACGTTTGGTTCTCGCCATTCACCCGAATGCCGGACACCCGGACCACGACCGGAACGGACGGCGTCAACCGCGGCCTCGCCAAGGACCGTCCGCTCGTCCCTCGTTCGAGTGGTTACGGAATTTCCACCCGATTTCAAGTTTCCTCCGCAATCAGCCGTCGTTATGGCTGTCGTCAACGTCTCCGTGCCCCACCACGGGGCTGCTCCGTCCCGGAAACGGGAAAGAACGACGGGCCGTCGGCCCGCACGAAGTGTCCTAAGGAAGGGCAGTACATGCGACAGGCTTTGAACAAAAGCATGCTCATCATGGCGGCGGCGTCAGGCATCCTGACCGCGACCGGCGGTCACGCATACGCGGACGCGTCGGCAGGAGGCGCCGCCGTGGGGTCACCGGGCGTCGGTTCGGGCAACGCCGTCCAGGTGCCGGTGCACATTCCGGTGAACCTCTGCGGCAACACGGTCGACGTCGTCGGCCTGCTGAACCCCGCCTTCGGCAACAGCTGCGCCAACGTCTCCGGCGGTGGCGGCAGCCACTCCGCGCAGGGCGCCGACGCGGAGGCCGTGGCCACCAACTCCCCCGGCGTGCTGTCCGGCAACGTCGTCCAGGTGCCGGTGGACGTCCCGGTCAACGCCTGTGGCAACTCCGTCGACGTCGTGGGCGTGCTCAACCCCACCTTCGGCAACGGATGCGTCAACGCGTCCGACCCCGTGGGCCGCCCGCCGGTCGACCCGCCCCGCCAGCCGCCGACACACCACCAGCCCCCCACGCACACCACTCCGCCCACGCATCACACACCTCCGGCCGAGCCCCCCCTCACTCCGGACGAGCCGCCCATCACCCCGGAGACCCCTCCGGCCACTCCGGAGGAGCCGCCGCTCGCCGCTGACGAGCCGGCGCTCGCCGCGGACGACCCCGCGGCCTCGCCCGCGGCGACCGCTGCGCTCCTGGCGGACACCGGAGCCGGACAGGTGGGCCTGGCGGCCGGGGCCGGCGCCGCTCTGCTGCTCGGCGGCACGGTGCTGATGCGCCGTACCCGCGCCTCCAGGAACTGAACCGACCGTCCGCCCTCCCCGGCTGACCTGCGAAGGGTCCGGTCGGACAGCCTCGGCTGTCCGACCGGACCCTTCGTGTTCCAGGGCACCGGGGCCTTCACGCGGCCGCTGGGCCGCGTCGTCAGCGCTTCGTGAGCACCGGAGCGAAACGAGCGGTGATCAGATGACTGTCCGCGCCGAAGGTGACGGCCGTCTGTCCGATGCCCGGGGTCACCCTCCCGCCGTACTTCTTGCCGTCCATGAACCAGCCGACGAAGCGGTACCCGCGTGACGGCGTGGCCGTCACGATGACGGTGTCCCCCTCGGCGAACAGGCCTGGCCGCGACGGCTCGATCGTGCCGAGACCGCCTTCGACGGCCGGCATCAGCGGATGGACGGCGGGCGCGAACGTGGCGCTGAGGACCAGGTCCTCGTCGCCCAGGTCCACTCCGACGTCGGCCGTGTCACCCGCGTACGAATCGCCCAGTTCCCAGCCCACGAAGTGGTAGCCGGGTTCCGGGACCGCGCTGTACAGCAGTCCGACGCCCATCGCGGCGGCCTTCGCCGCGGGGGCCTGCTTGACCGCGCCGCCGCGTGTCGTCCTGGTGACGACCTTGGGGGCGGGAGTCTTCCCCTTGACGAAGAAGGCGACCAGCTTCCGGTCGAAGCCGACCGGGACGCGCGCGGTGGCCGACGTGCCGGCGACCCGCTTGCCGTCGAGGATCCAGTGCGAGAAGACGTACCCCTTGGCCGGCTTGGCGGTGAACACCGCGGTGGTGCCCTTCGGGTACGGACCGGTGCGGGCCGCCGCGACCGTGCCGGACGACTTGGGGGACACGGAGGTGGTGACCCCGCACAGGGCCTCGGTGCTCTTCGCCGCGCGGTAGGCCGCGACCCCCTTGACCGTCGTGTTGAACACCTCGCCGGTGTCGGCCTCGTCGGGCCTGCCGAGCGGGACGCCCAGGGCTTCGCCGCGGTACGTCTCGTGGGCGTTGGCGAAGTGGTTGATCCGCCCGCAGCGGCCCTTGGTGGCCTTGCGGCAGCCCGATTCGTACGCCATCAGCGACGACCAGTTGCCGGACTTGGGGAAGTAGCCGTTGGCGCCCCGGGGCGGCGGCTGCTTGGGCTGGGTGACGCGGTCGTGCGAGGCGCCGAGGTTGTGTCCGATCTCGTGCACGAGGGAGAAGTGGCTGAGCGCCGACCGGGCGACGACCGAGAACCCGTAGTTGCTGGTGTTGACCGACGGTGCGGTGGGCGTGTAGGCGAGGCCACCCGCCGCGTTGCCTCCGGCGATGACGGAGACCAGGTCGGCGCCGTACTTGTCGCGCAGCGGGTGCAGTTCGTCGGCGACCTTGTCGTTGGTCGCGGCGACGGCCTTGATGAGTTCCTGGGTGACCCCGTCCTGGGCGGCCGTCACCTTGACCGGGGTGACGTGGACCAGCCGCAGTCTGGCCTTGGTGCCGCTCACCGCGAACGCCTCGTTGGCGAGCGCCACGGCCCGGGTGATCTCGGCCCTGATCTGCTTGTCACCGCCCGCCTCCGTGGTGGCCTTCGGGGTGTAACCGATCAGCAGGTCGATGAGGGTGATGCCCTGTCCGCCTTTGCACGCGGCCGCCGCGCGCGGGGTGACGGCGGTGTCAGCCGCCGCTCCGCGGGGTCCGGCCGGTGGTGTTCCGAGCCCGGGTTCGTTCTCGTCGGTCAGCGGGGTGACCTGGCTGATCCGTACGGTGCCCGGACCGGTGGTCTCGACCGTGTAGACGTCACCACCCAGCATGAACTCGGCGTTCATCCGCTCGTTGTCCGGGACGCCGTCGCAGCCTCCCTCCAGGGTCACGAACCCGCGCTGCCCGGACCCGCCGCCCACGCCGCCGGTCCACAGGAGGGTGCCGCCCGAGGTGTACCGGCTCTGCTCGGTGAGCTGGATCGAGACGTCGTCGAAGAGCGGGAACGTCGCCGGGCGGCCGTACTGGTCGCCGCAGAGCGGGCCGAGGGCCGCCGAGTCGATCCGGGCGTGCCGCACGCGCGTCGCCGCGCCGCCGATGTCGTCGGCGGCACCGACCTCCGGATCGGTGCTCGCGGGGGCGGTGAGGATCGTGCGGTGGCCCCCGGCCGCCGCAACGGCGGCCGGGGGCGGCGGGGCGAAGGCGGTGGCGCCGAGCACCATCGCCCCCACCGCGACGCCACTGGTCCATCTTCTTACGGACATGCACTGCCTTTCTGTCTGTTCACGAACAAACAGGACAGTGCCCCGCGTGCCGGACGTGTCACACGGTCGCCCTCCGATGTCACCTCTCCGGGCGGCGCGCACCAGGGCCGGTCGGCGGCATCCGCGAGCCGGGGCGGGCGCCGGGGGAAGGCCGGGGCACCGGGGCTGACCGGACGTCAGGTCCGGGACAGTCCGGCGCGGTCCAGGCAGGCGGCGACGGCCGCGGTCTCCTCGGCGTCGAGCCGGCGCATCGGCGGGCTCATCACATTGGTGGCGATCACACCGCGCAGCATGAGCGCCGTCTTGAACGCGCCGAGTCCGGCGGCCGTCGCGGAGGCGGTGCCGGGGCGGGCCGCGCGGACGATGTCGAAGAGGGCGACGAGGCGGTCCTGTTCGGCCTTCGCCGCCGCCCAGTCGCCCCGTACCGCGGCCTCGTGGAGCCGGACGTATCCGTGCGGGTCGACGTTGCCGAGTCCGGGAACCGAGCCGTCGGCGCCGCTGAGCATCATCGCGTCGACGACGAGTTCGTGTCCGGTGAGCACGGCGAAGCCGGGCATTTCGCGGGCGCCGATGGCGAGGCGGCGGAACGCCCCGTCGTCGCCGCTGGAGTCCTTGACACCCGCCAGGACGCCGTCCGCGGCGAGCCGCAGCAGCAGGTCCGGGTCGAGCTTGCTGTGGACGCAGACCGGTACGTCGTACGCGAGGAGCGGCAGGTCGACGGCGGCGGCGACCAGGCGGAAGTGCCGGTCGATCTCGGTGTCGTCCGTCCGGGTGTAGAAGGGGGCGGTGACGACGACGGCGTCGGCGCCGCGCGCGGCGGCTGCGTGGGCGCGTTCGATCGCGCGGTCGGTGGTGGTCTCGATCGCGCCGACGAGGACGGGGACCTGTCCGGCCGCGGTGGCGGTGATCACCTCGATGACCTCGTCCTGGCGGCCGGGGGTCAGATAGGCGGTCTCGCCGGAACTGCCGAGCGCGAACAGGCCGTTGACACCGCCGTCGATGAGGTGGCCGACGACCCGTTCCAGGGACGCGCGGTCGAGCTCGCCGTCCGTGGTGAGGGGGGTGACGACGGGCGGGATCACTCCGCTGTGACGGGGGGTGCGGGCGGTCATGCGGTGCTCCTTGCGGACGGTACGGAGGCCGCCTCCCCGGGGAGGCCGGCGGGTGTCTGGGGGTGGACGCAGTGCCAGCGGTGTCCGTCGGCGCCGGCGCTCTCGGCGGGGAAGACCGTGGCGCAGGCGTCGTCCGCCTTCCAGCAGCGGGTGCGGAACGGGCAGCCGGACGGAGGGTTGGTGGCCGACGGCACGGGGCCGGTGAGCACGATCCGTTCGGTGGTCTCCAGCAGGCTGGGCGTGGCGGAGAGCAGTGCCTCGGTGTACGGGTGGCTGGGGGCGCCCGCGACGTCGGCGGCGCGGCCCTGCTCGACGATCCGGCCTAGGTAGAGGACGGCGATGCGGTCGGCGAGGTAGCGCACGGTCTGGATGTCGTGGGAGATGAACACCATGCCGAGGCCGAGGCGTTCCCGGAGGTCGACGAGGAGGTTGAGGACCTGGGCGCGGACGGAGACGTCGAGTGCGGAGGTCGGTTCGTCGGCGACGATCAGTTCGGGTTCGAGGGCCAGGGCGCGGGCGATGGCGACGCGTTGGCGCTGGCCACCGGAGAGCTGGCCGGGCAGGGCGGCGAGGGTGTGGCCGGGCAGGCCGACCAGGTCGAGGAGTTCCTCGACGCGCCGTTCGCGCTCGTCGCGGGTGCCACGCCGGTGCACGTCGAGCGGGTCGCGCAGGATCTGACGTACCGTCAGTCGTGGGTTGAGCGCGGTGGAGGGGTCCTGGAAGACGACGCCGACGGCGGAGCCGAAGTCGTCGCGGCGCTGGGCCGCCGACATCTCCCAGAGGTCGCGTCCGTGGAAGCGCACCTCTCCCTCGGTGGGCTTCTGGAGGCCGGTGAGGACCCGGGCCAGCGTGGACTTGCCGCAGCCGGACTCGCCGACCAGTCCGACGATCTCGCCGCGCTCGATCTCCAGGGTTGCGTCGGTGAGGGCGTGCACCGCGTCCCGGCGGAAGACCCCGCCGCTGCGTGCCTTGTGGCGTACGTGAACGCCGTCGAGCCTGATCACAGGGCGCTCCCTTCCAGCTGTGCGGTCCTCGCCGGGTGGTGGCAGGCGTAGTCGTGGTCGTGCGTGGCGCCGTGCCGGGCGAGCGGGGGGACGGTGGTGCGGCAGAGTTCGGTGGCGGCGGCGCAGCGGGAGGCGAAGCGGCAGCCGTCGCCGAAGCCCTGGGGCGCCGGGACCACGCCGTGGATCTGGTGCAGCCGGTCGGCGCCCGCTTCCAGCGAGACGACGGAGCCGAGCAGGCCGCGGCTGTAGTGGTGGGTGGGGGCGGTGAGTACGGAGCGGGTGTCGCCGATCTCGGCGAGACGGCCGGCGTACATCACGGCGACGCGGTGGGAGAGGTCTCCGACCAGGGCGAGGTCGTGCGAGACGAGGACCATGGCGAAGCCGAGTTCCTCGCGCAGCTTGATGAGGAGTTCGACGACCTGGGCCTGCACGGTGACGTCGAGCGCGGTGGTGGGCTCGTCGGCGATGAGGAGGCGGGGGCTGCGGGACAGGGCCATGGCGATCAGGACGCGCTGGCGCTGGCCGCCGGAGAGTTCGTGCGGGTAGCTGCGCAGGGTGCGTCCGGGCGAGAGGCCGACGAGTTCGAGGAGTTCGGCGGGGTCTTCGTACCGCCGCGTGAGGTGAGCCTGCGGAGCTGGGTGCCGACGAGGACGGACGGGTTGAGGGAGGAGAGCGCGTCCTGGTAGACCATGGCGATCTCGGGGCCCATCAGGGCGCGCCGTTCCTTGGTCGAGAGCTTCAGCAGGTCGCGGCCCCGGTAGATGATCTCGCCGCTGATCTCGGCGTTGCGGGCGAGGAGGCCCATGACGGCGAGGCTGGTGATGGATTTGCCGCAGCCGGACTCGCCGACCAGACCGAGTGTTTCGCCCTCGTGGACGGTGAAGTCGAGGGAGTCGACGACGGGGACGGTGCCGTAGCGGTCGGGGAAGCGGATCGCGAGGTCGCGTACGACGAGGAGTTCGCCGGCGTCCTCCGGTACCGGGACGATGGTGGGTTCGGTGGCGTTGACGCGCCGGGCGAGCTTGTCGAGGGCGGCGTCGACGGATTCGGCCGAGCGGGCCACGAGCGGGTCGGCGCCGGCCGCCGTGGGTCCGGGCGTGACGCGGGCGCTCTTCGGCGCGGCGGAGGCGTCGGTGAGTCCTTCGGAGAGGATGTTGAGCGCGAGGACGGTGATCAGCAGGGCGAGGCCGGGGAAGAAGGTGGCCCACCAGCCGCCGGCGAGGAGGATCTGCCGGCCGTACGCGAGGACGCTGCCCCAGCTGGGGTCGGGGTCCTGCACTCCGGCGCCGATGAAGGACAGGCTCGCCTCGAAGATGATGGCCTCGGCGACCATCACGGTGGCGAAGACCATGACCGGGGCCATGCAGTTGACGGCGACGTGCCGGAGCACGATGTAGCCGCGGCGGGCGCCGATGACCTTCTCGGCGGCGACGTAGTCCTCCCCGTACTGGGACAGCACGTTGGCGCGGACGACGCGGGCGAGCGACGGGGTGTAGACGAAGGCGATCGTGAAGATGATCACCGGGATGCTGGTGCCGAAGACCGCGACGAGGACGGCGGCCAGCGCGATCGGCGGGAACGACATCACGATGTCGAGGGTGCGCATCACGGATTCGTCGCCGAGTTTGCGCGAGGTGGCGGCGAGCGCCCCGAGGAGCGCGCCCGCGACGAGGGCGAGGGCGGTGGCGCCGAGTCCGATGATCAGGGAGTAGCGGGAGCCGTGGACGACGCGGGCGAACACGTCGCGGCCCGCCCGGTCGGTGCCGAACCAGTGGGCGCCGCCGGGGGCTTGGACCGGGGTGCCGGTGGTCAGCGGGTCCTGGGTGAGCAGGGGCGCGAACACGGCTCCGAGGATGACGACGAGCAGGACGCCGAGGGCGACGCGGGAGGTGACCGGGAGGGCGCGGAACGCGATTCCGGGGCGGGAGAGCTTGGCGGCCAGACGGCCCGTGGCGAACATGTCACACCGTCCTGATGCGCGGGTTGACCAGCAGGTAGAGCAGGTCGACGATGACGTTGACCACCAGGAAGGCGATGGCGATGGTCAGTACGGTGCCCTGGACCAGGGCGACATCGCCGCCGGTGACACCTTCGAGGATGAGTTTGCCCATGCCGGGCAGGTCGAAGATCGCTTCGATGACGACGGCGCCGCTGAGCAGATAGCCGACCTTGACGCCGAGCACGGTGAGCGGGGTGACGAGCGCGTTGCGCAGCACCGAGCGGATCACCATGGACGACGGCAGGCCGCTGCCGCGGGCGGTACGGACGTAGTCACGGTCGAGTTCGGCGACCATCGAGGTGCGGACGAGCCGGGCGAGGGACGCGGCCACGGGCACCGCGAGCGAGATCGAGGGCAGGGCCATGGTCCTGAGCCAGCCGCCGAAGGAGTCGCCCGGGTTGGTGTAGCCGCCGGTCGGGAAGAGCGGTGTGTTCAGCGCGAACTGCTGGATGAGGAGTACGCCGAGCCAGAACGAGGGGATGGCGACCCCGGCCATGGAGAGCACCCGGAAGAGCTGGTCGGGCCAGCGGTCGCGGTACATGGCTCCGACGACGCCGAGCAGGACGGCGAGGACGACCGCGATGATCAGTCCGAGGACCGTCAGCTGGAGGGTGAGCGGGAAGGCGGCGGTGATCCGGTCGACCACGGGCACGCTCGGCGGCACGGTCATGCCGAGGTCGAAGTGGAGCAGTTGGCCGAGGAAGTGGAAGTACCGCACGGGCAGCGGGTCGTTGAGGCCGTTGGCGTCGGCGAAGGCCGCGCGGGCCTCGGGGGTGGCGCTCTCCCCGAGCGCGTTGAAGGCCGGGTCGGCCGGCGAGAACTGCAGCACCACGAAGACCAGCAGCGCGATGCCGAGGATCATCACCGGCATCATCGCGACGCGGCGCAGCGCGAGCCGGAGAAAAGCAACCATCGTCGGGTTCCTTGGGATTGGGCGGGCGGGCCCGGGCCCCCGGTGCGGGGCCCGGGCCGTGATCGGTCAGGCGCGGCCGACGTCCACGAAGGACAGGCCCGTGGTGGGCAGCGGCTTGAAGCCGGGGAGGGCCTTCTCGTTCCACGCGGTGGGGAGCTTGCGGTGGAGGATCGGGTAGAGCGCGGCCTCGTCGGCGACGAGGTCGGTGACCTGGCCCCACAGCTCCCTGCGCTTGGCCTCGTCGGCGGCCTGGGCAGCCTTGTCGAGGGTCTGCTTGACCTGCTTGTACGCGGCCGATCCGGCCCAGCCGTAGCGCTTCTCGGGCCAGAATCCGTAGTAGAACCAGCGCAGCAGCAGGTCGGCGTCGTTGCCGAAGACGGAGGGGTCCCCGGGGGCGACGAGGACGTCGAAGTCGCCCTTGTCGACCTTGGCGTACTGGGCCGGGGACTGGGCGATGTTCAGGGTGACCTTGACCCCGGCCGCCTCCCAGCTCTCCTTCAGCAGCGGTGCGATGTCCTTGACCCAGCCGGTGTCGGTGGTGAGGACGGTGAAGGAGAGGTTCTTCGCGCCGGCCTCCGCGAGCAACCGCTCGGCCTTGGCCACGTCGTGGGTGTAGACGGTCGCGGCCTTGGTGTAGTCCGGGTGGGTCGCGGGGACGTAGCCGGTGGCGGCGGCGGCGTTGCCGACCATCGCGGTGGAGATGATCTTCTCGGTGTCCAGGGCGTAGTGCAGCGCCTGGCGCACCCGCTTGTCGGCGAAGCGCTTGTCGGCGGTGTTGAACATCAGGAAGAGCAGGCCGAAGGACTGCACGGACTCCGTCTTCGCGCTGCCGGAGAGCCGCTTGACGTCGATGTACGGGACGTCCTCGATGGCCTGGACGCGGCCGGACTCCATGGCGCTGACGCGGGCCGACTGGTCGGACATCAGGCGCCAGATCATCTTCTTGGCCTTGGCCGGGTGGGGGCCGTTGTACTTGCCGTACGCCTCGAAGACGATCTTGTCCTCGCGGGTCGCCTCGACGAACCGGTACGGACCGGAGCCGACCGGCTTGGCGTCGAACGCCTTGGGGTCGGCCGAGACGATCTTCTTCGGGACGATCCGGGCGACGGCTATGCGCGAGGGGAAGAGCGCGAAGGCGTACTTGAGCTTGAACTCGACGGTGCTCGCGTCGACGGCCGTGACCTTGTCGACGAACGGCACGAACTGGGCCATCAGCGAGGAGTTCTTGGGGTCCAGGATGCGTTCGAAGCTGAACACCACGTCGTCGGCGGTGACCGGTGATCCGTCGTGGAAGGTGGCGCCCTCGCGGAGCGTGGCGCGGTAGGTGGTGGCGTTGATCTTCTTCGGCACCTCGGTGGCGAGCGCGGGACGGGCCACGAGTGTCGCCGGATCGAGATCGACCAGGCCCTCGAAGATGTGCATGTTGGCGGCGTACGGGGTGGCACCGGAGGTGATCATCGGGTCGAAGCCGGTCGACAGGGGGTACGAGAGCCCGGCTTCGATGGTGCCCGCGCCGTCGCCCTTCCCGGCCGAGCCGTCGGCGGTCGAGGACGGGCCGCCGCAGGCGGCGAGGCTCGCCGTGATGGCGGCGGCCGCGCCGATGGCACTGGTGTAACGCAGGAAGGTGCGGCGCTCGACACCGGCTGATCTCAGCTCGGGCACGGGTCCTCCAGGGACGTTGAGGGTGGGGCGGAAGGGGCGGGGCGTGGGGGGATCGGCGTGGTCTCGGGGACCGGTGGAGTACGTAGCGTCAGACGTCAGATGTCTGATGCCTTGATAGCGTGGGAACGTAGCTTGACAATCGAGAGGGGTCAAGAGGTGGGGAGTTCACATATGTCCGGTACGCGGCCCGGCCGGCAGTTGCTCAGACAGGAAGTCGTCGAGGGGATCAAGCGCTACATCCTCGAAAAACAGCTCCGCCCCGGGGACTCGCTGCCCACCGAACCCGCCCTGTGCGAGGCGCTGGGCGCGAGCCGTTCGAGCGTCCGGGAGGCGATGAAGATCCTGGACGCGCTGGACATCGTGGAGGTGCGGCACGGACACGGCACGTACGTCGGCAGGCTCAGTCTGTCCGCGCTGGTGGAGAGCCTGACGTTCCGGGGGCTCCTCTCCCCCGACGACGACTTCCAGGTGCTGGCGGACCTCGTCGACGTCCGCGAACTCTTCGAGCGCGGCATGGCCGACCGGATCGTCTCGCTGCTCAGCCCGGAACAGCTCGACCGCATGGACGCCCTGGTGGCGACCATGCGGGAGACCGGCGCCCGGGAGGGGCACGGGTTCGTGGAGGCCGACCGGGCCTTTCACGCACTGCTGGTGGCGCCGCTCGGCAATCAGCTGATCGGCCAGCTCTCGATGGCGTTCTGGGACGTGTACACGATCGTCGCACCGCATCTGGACGGTTTCACGCACGCCGACGAGACGGCGACGGTCGCCGCCCACCAGAACATCGTGGACGCGGCGCGGGCCGGGGACACCCCCGGATTCATCAAGGCGCTGGGGGAGCACTACGCGCCGGTCAGGCGCCGGATCTCCGAGGCCCGCGCCCGGGGCTGACCGCCGGGCCCCCGGCCCGGAAGGACCGCCCCGGGAGCGGAGCACCGCCCGTCCGGCGACCCCGCCACCGAGCCCGGCGGGCGGGGCGAGCCCTTGACGGCCCCCGCGCCGGTGCCTAAGGTCCGTGTGCCGCCAAGACATCAGACGTCTTCTGTCCTGGCGCTTCCCGGACCCGCCCCAGGAGGGCACCTCCATGCCTCTGACCGATCTCCCGCTCGCGGACTGCCGCGCCTTCCGCCCGGACCTCCCGGTGCCCGCCGATTTCGACGAGTTCTGGGCGCGGACCCTGGACGATTCCCCGACGTCCCGTCAGGAGAGCCTGGACAAGCCGGAGTTCACGCGTGTCGACACCGGGCTGCCCCTGATCCGGACGTACGACGTCACCGTCCCCGGGTTCGCGGGGCGGCCGGTGCGCGGCTGGCTCCACCTGCCCACCGGGGACGCCCGTCCGCTCGGCTGCGTGGTGGAGTTCCTGGGATACGGGCGAGGCCGTGGGCTGCCCCACGAGAAGCTGCTGTGGTCGTCCGCCGGTTACGCGCACCTGGTCATGGACACCCGCGGTCAGGGCTGGTCCGCGGCAGGTGGCGCCACCGCCGACACGGACGCCGGGGGCGCCGGAACCGTGCCCGGGTTCGTGACCCGGGGCATCGAGAGTCCGCGTACCCACTACTACCGCCGGGTGTTCGTCGACGCGGTGCGCTGCGTCGAGGCCGTGCGTGGCCACCCGGAGGTCGACCCCGGCCGGGTCGTCGTCACCGGGGTCAGCCAGGGCGGCGGTATCGCGCTGGCGGTGTCCGGGCTGGTGCCGGGGCTGGCGGGGGTGATGCCCGATGTGCCGTTCCTGTGCAACTTCCGGCGTGCGGCGGAGATCAGCGGCAGACCGCCGTACACCGAGATCGCCGACTATCTGAAGCTCCACCGCGACCGCACCGAGGCCGTGTTCACCACCCTGTCCTACTTCGACGCCGCGCTGCTCGCCGAACGCGCCACCGCCCCGGCGCTGTTCTCGATCGCGATGATGGACGAGGTCTGCCCGCCCTCCACCTGCTTCACCGCCTACAACCGTTACGCGGGCCCGAAGGACGTCCGGGTGTACGCGTTCAACGGGCACGAGGGCGGTGCGGAGTACCAGCAGCGTGAGCAACTGGTCTGGGTGCGGGCGCTCCTCGGCTGACGGCCCGCCGCCCGGCCCCGGACGCGCGGTGGGGCCCCCGGCCACGCCGTGACCCCGGCCGGTCCGCCGAATCCTTCCTCCCTCCCGGCGCCGAGCCGGAGACGCCTCCGGGACCGCGCTCCGGCGGAGCCGGTGCGGGGCGGCGGTGGACCCAGGCCCACTGCCGCCCCGGGGGCGTCAGGTCCGTACGTCCGGAAGCGCGTTCCCGGGCCGTCGGGCCCGGGTGTCCGGACCGCGCGGCGGGGCGTTCAGGCGGGCGCGGATTCCGTCGAAGTGCGTCCGCATGGCCCGTACCGCGCGTTCGCCGTCGGCCGCCGCGACCGCGTCGACGATCTCGCGGTGCTGGGCGCAGGTGGTCGCCGGGTCCTGGTGTCCGTCGTCGAGGTCTTCCCGCACCCGGTCCATGGCCGCCCAGAAGGCGTCCAGCACCTCGCTGAGCAGGTGGTTGTCGAACGAGGCGTAGAGCGCCAGATGGAAGGCGCGGTCGGTCGAGCGGGCGACCCGGCCGGTGTGCGCCTCGGTCTCCATCGTGGCCACCAGCCCACGCAGCACGTCGAGATCGGCCGCCGGGACACCGGCCGCGACGGCCCCGACGAGGCCCGTCTCCAGCGCCTCCCGCACCTCCGTCAGCTCGGCGAGTCCCGGCGCGCCCTGCCGGTGGCGGACGGCGGCCCGGAAGGCGAGCCCTTCGGCGAACGGTGACAGGGACAGCGAGCCGACGAACGTCCCGGAACCCCGGCGGATCTCGACCACGTTGACGGCCTGGAGCGACTTGAGCGCTTCACGCACCGAGACCCGTCCGACGCCGAAGACCTCCATCAGCTCGGCCTCGGTCGGCAGCGCGTCTCCGGGCGCCAGCCTGCGGTCCAGGATGAGTTCCTTGATTCCGCGCTCGACGTCCTGAGCCATGGTGGGCCGCGCCACGGCGTCCTCCTGAGTTCTCGGTGCCCCTTGACCGGTCGCCGGAGCATCTGCTTAAGGTGAAACAAGACATCAGACATCTTACGTCCCATGTCCCGGTTGCGCGGCCATTGCGGCCGTGGCCGGTGTTTCGACACGCTGGAGCCCTTCACCATGCCTCTGACCGCACCGCTGCACGGCGTAGTACCGCCGGTCTGCACCCCGCTCGACTCGCGGGGGGACGTCGACACCGCGTCCCTGGCGAGGCTCGTGGAGCACCTCGTCGGCGGGGGCGTGCACGGCCTCTTCGCGCTCGGTTCGACCGGCGAGGTCGCCTATCTGACCGACGAGCAGCGCGCCACGGCGCTGGAGACGGTGATCAACGTGGCGGACGGACGGGTGCCGGTGCTCGCCGGTGTCATCGACACGACGACCGCCCGTGTCGCCGAGCACGCGCGGTCCGCCGCCGAACTGGGCGCCGACGCACTGGTCGCGACCGCGCCGTTCTACACCCGCACCCACGGCAAGGAGGTCGCCGGGCACTTCAGGCGGCTGCGTGAGAGCGTCGATCTGCCGCTCTTCGCGTACGACATCCCGGTCGCCGTGCACAGCGAGCTCGCCCCCGAGCTGGTGCGCGAACTGGCCGAGGAGGGCACCCTCGCCGGTCTCAAGGACAGCAGCGGCGACGAGGGCGGTCTGCGCAGGCTGATCGTCGAGCTGGGCGGGCGCACCGGCCGCGCGGAGGGTCCGGCGCCCCGGTTCAGCATCCTGACCGGTTCCGAACTCACCGTCGACGCGGCCCTGTTGGCAGGCGTGGACGGGGTCGTGCCGGGCATCGGGAATGTGGACCCGGCCGGATACGTCCGGCTGTACGACGCGGCGCGGGCCGGGGACTGGTCGCTCGCCGCGAAGGAGCAGGAGCGGCTCGTGGAGCTGTTCGCCATGGTCGACGCGGGTCCGGAGGCGGACATGGGCCGCAGCTCGTCGGCGCTCGGTTCGTTCAAGGCGGCGCTGCGGCTGCTCGGTGTCATCGACCGCGGTGACACGGCGTTCCCGCAGATCCAGCTGTCGGCCGAGTCGGTCGCCCTGGTCGCCCGCCGGCTGCGCGCCGCCGGTCTGCCGCCGGTCCGATGAACCGGCCGTTCTCCACGGGGGAATCCCCCGGCGCGGGGGACCGCCCCGGCGCGGCGGCCACGGCGTTCGCCGGGCCGGTGATCGGGCTGGACCTCGGGGGTACGAAGATCGCCGCCGCGCTCCTCGACTCGGACGGTGGCGTGCTGGCCCGTGCCACCCGGGCCACCCCCGCCCGGGACGGCGCGGCGGCCGTGCTGGACGCGCTCGCGGCCACCGCCGCCGAGGTGGACCCCGCCCGGCTGGCCACGGCGGTGGGCGTCGCGGCGGCCGGGGTGGTCGACCCCCGTACCGGCATGGTCACCAGCGCGACCGACTCCATCCTCGGCTGGGCCGGTACCGCGCTGGGTACCGGGCTCGCGGACCGCACCGGGCTGCCGGTCGCCTGCGACAACGACGTACGCGCCACGGCCGGTCCGGAACTGGCCGCGCTCCGCCCGCCCGGCGGCCCCGGCACGGCGTCGCTGATCTTCGCCGCGGTCGGGACCGGGGTGGGCGGCGCGGTCGCCGTGGACGGCCGGATGCTGCACGGCGCCTCGGGGGTCGCCGGGCATCTGGGGCACCTGCCGAGCCCGGCGGCGGCCGGGCTGCCCTGCACCTGCGGCGCGAGCGGCCATCTGGAGGTCATCGCCTCCGGGCCCGCCGTCACCGCGCACTACGAGCGGCTGGCCGGCACGTCGGTGGACCGGCTGGAGACCGTCGCCGCACGGGCCGCCCGAGGCGACGACCACGCCGTCCGGGCCATCACGACCGGTGCCGCGGCCGTCGGCCAGGTCCTGGGCGGGCTCGCCAACGCCCTCGGCCCCGACCGGGTCGTCGTGGGCGGCGGGGTCCCCCGGATCGGACCGCTGTACGCGGACGCCCTGACCGCCGCCTTCACCGCCGAGCTGATGCCTCCGCTGCGGGGGCTCGTCCCCGTACCGCCACTGTTCGGGCACGACGCGGCCGTGCTCGGCGCCGCCGCGCTGACCACCACTCTTCCCCTCCACCACCCGGGAGCCCTCCGATGAACGAACCCGACGCCACGACCACCCCAGGACGGCCGACCACCACCGCGGCGGCCGGCCGCCGCGCGCCGCTGACCGCCGCCGAGCTGGCCGAACGGCTCCGGGGCACGCTGATCGTGTCCTGCCAGGCCCCTCCCGGGGACCCGATGCGTGAGACGGACACGCTCGTACGGCTCGCGCGGGCCGCCGCGGCCGGGGGCGGCGCGGCGATCCGCGCCAACGAACCCGAGGTCGTCGCCGCGATCTCCGCCGCCGTCGATCTGCCGCTGATCGGGCTGTGGAAGGACGGTGACGTCGGTGTCTACATCACGCCCACCCCCCGGCACGCCGTGGCGGTCGCCGAGGCCGGTGCGCACATCGTCGCGGCCGACGCCACCGACCGACCGCGCCCCGACGGATCGGCCTTCGCGGACCTGGTCGCCGCCGTCCACGCGGCCGGTGCGCTGGTCATGGCCGACGTCTCCACACTCGCCGAAGGAGTGACCGCCGCCGCGCAGGGCGCCGACTTCGTCTCCACCACGCTCTCCGGCTATGTGCCGGGCACCCCGAAGCGGGACGGCCCCGACCTCGACCTGGTCGCCGCGCTCTCCGCCGCCATCGACGTGCCGGTCGTCGCCGAGGGCCGGATCGGCACCCCCGAGGAGGCCGCGGCGGCCCTGGCCAGGGGCGCCCACAGCGTCGTCGTCGGCACCGCCATCACCGCCCCCACCGCGCTGACCGCGCGCTTCGTCGCCGGGATCGTCCGGCCCTGACCCACCCCCACGCGGGGCGGCCGCTCGCCGGCGGGCGCCGTCCCGCATCCTGGAGACACCGTGCACACCACACCACCCCCCGCGCCTCCCTGGTACCGCGAGGTGAGCCGAACCCAGTGGAAGGCGTTCTTCGCCGCCTGGATCGGCTATGTCCTCGACGGCTTCGACTTCGTGCTGATCACTCTCGTCCTCACCGAGATCAGTGACGACTTCGGTCTGAGCACGGTCCAGGCGGCCGGCCTGATCTCCGGCGCGTTCATCACCCGCTGGCTCGGCGGCGCCGTGCTCGGCGCCATCGGTGACCGCTACGGACGCAAGCTGTCCATGGTGCTGAGCATCCTCCTGTACTCGCTGGGGACCTTCGCGTGCGGTTTCGCCTGGAACTACCAGAGCCTGTTCGCCGCCCGGCTCGCCATCGGCATGGGTATGGCCGGTGAGTACAGCGCCAGTGCCACGTACGTCATGGAGAGCTGGCCCGCCCGGCTCCGCGCCCGCGCCAGCGGCTTCCTGATCTCCGGGTTCTCGGTCGGCTCGGTGCTCGCCGCGCAGGTCTACGGCTGGGTGGTGCCCTCGCTCGGCTGGCGGTGGATGTTCTACCTGGGCCTGATCCCGATCGGTGTCGCGCTGTGGATGCGCCGCTCACTCCCCGAGGCGGAGGAGTGGACCGAGTCCGTCGCGGAGCGGGACGCCAGGCCCAACCCGTTCCGGCCCCTGTTCAGGACCCGCCGGTCGGCCACCATCAACACCGTCGTGGTCGTCGTCGCCACCGTCGCGCTCTTCCTGGTCTTCACCCCGGGCGGCGCCGGAATGGTCCCGGCGCTCTCGGTGGTCGCCGGGCTCGCGCTCCTCGCGCTCGCCGTGCAGCTCGGCGGACGGCGCGGCTGGGTGCTGTACGTCTCGATGATCGTGACGCTGTTCTTCGCGTTCCTGTACTCGTGGCCGACCCAGGCCCTGTTGCCGACCTATCTGAAGACCGATCTGGGCTACACCACCGACCAGGTCACCGATGTCCTCTACTTCGCCGGCTTCGGCACCATGGTGGGCTGCTGGGCGGCGGGCTTCCTCGGTGACCGGATCGGAGCGAAGAAGGCGTACGCGCTGACGCTGCTCGCGTCGCTCGCCTTCGTCTTCCCGGTGTTCGCCGTGCGGAACAACCTGTTGCTCCTCGGCATACTGCTGTTCCTGCTCCAGGCGACCAGCTTCGGCATCTCCGGGCTCCTCCCCCGCTACATCGGCGGCCACTTCCCGACCGAGAGCCGTGGTGCGGCGCTCGGCTTCACGTACAACGTGGGCGCGCTCGGCGGAGCCGTCGCCCCCGTCCTCGGCGCGCACCTCGCGTCCGGGATGGACCTGGGGCGGGCCCTGGCCGTGCTGACGTTCGCGGGCACGGTGATCGTCGTCCTGCTGGTCGGCCTCGATGTCCCGGCCCGGCTGAACCGGCTGACGGACCCGGACGGGCCGGCGGACCACCTGGCGGAACCGGCACCGCGCGAGCGCGTGCCCCGGGCGAGCACCACCGGGATCGGCTGACCACGGATCACGGGAGGGTCCTCAGCCGGCGTCGATCCGTTCGAACACGGCGGCGAGTCCCTGGCCGCCGCCGACGCACATCGTCTCCAACCCGTAGCGCGCCCCACGGCGGTGGAGTTCCCTGGTCAGGGTCGCGAGAACACGGGCGCCCGTGGCACCGACCGGGTGGCCGAGGGAGACCCCCGAGCCGTTGACGTTGATCCGCTGCTCGTGATCGGTCTCCCCCAGGCCCAGTTCCCGGGTGCACGCCAGCACCTGGGCGGCGAACGCCTCGTTGATCTCGATCAGATCCAGGTCGGCCAGGCCGAGACCGGCCCGGCCCAGCGCCTCGCGGGTCGCGGGGACGGGCCCGAGGCCCATGGTGGCCGCCGGCACCCCTGCGCGGGCGAAGGAGACCAGCCGGACCAGCGGGGTCAGACCGAGCCGGGCGGCGGTGGCGGCGCTGGTGACCAGGCAGACGGCGGCCGCGTCGTTCTGCCCGCTGGCGTTGCCCGCGGTGACGGTCGCCTCCGGGTCCGAGGCCAGCAGGACGGGGCGCAGCGCGGCGAGCTGTTCGGCGGTGGTGCCGGGGCGCGGGTGCTCGTCGTCGGTGACGACCGTCTCGCCCTCGCGGGTCCGTACGGTGACGGGCACGGTCTCCGCCGCGTACCGTCCTTCCTCCGCCGCGCGGGCGGCGCGCCGCTGGGAGCGCAGCGCCAGGGCGTCCTGGTCGGCGCGGCTGATCCCGTACGTCCGCCGCAGGTTCTCGGCGGTCTCGATCATGCCGCCCGGGACGGGGTGGTGGAGGCCGCCCGCCGTGACCCGGCCGCGGGCGAGCGAGTCGTGGAGCTGGAGGCCGGGTCCCTTGATGCCCCAGCGTCCGTCGTGCGTGTAGTAGGGGGCGCCGCTCATCACATCGGCGCCGCCCGCGAGGACGACCTCGCTGAAACCGGCCCGGATCTGCATCGCCGCGTCGAGGACGGCCTGGAGGCCGGAACCGCAGCGGCGGTCGATCTGGATTCCGGTCACCGACTCGGGGAGTCCGGCGTCGAGCGCGGCGACGCGGCCGATGGCCGGGGCGTCGGCGGAAGGGTAGGCGTGCCCGAGGATCACCTCGTCGACCCTGGCCGGGTCGATGCCGGTTCGGGCCACCACCTCGGCGATGACGCGCGCGGCGAGCGACGCCGGGGTCTGCTGGGCGAAGACGCCGCCGAAGCGGCCGATGGGGGTGCGCAGCGGTTCGCAGACGACGACGTCGGACGGGTCGGGCGCGGACAGGGGCACGGCGGGGCCTTTCGACGACGGCGGCGGTGGCGGTGACGGTGTCAGTGGCGGTGGTGACAGGCGAAGGGTGGTGAACGACGGACGGTGGCGCCCGCCCCGTCCACCCGCTCCACGACGGCCGTGCGCGCGCCGACCGATCGATCGGTCAGCAGTTCGGTCACGACCTTATGCGGGTGGTGGACAGCGATCAATGGGCGCTGACACGGTGGCGACGCACGCCCATGGACCCGGCGGCCACAGGCCGGGGCGGGGCGGGCGTACCGCGTCAGGATCAGCCGAGAGGACCGTGGACCGTCATGCGTATCAGAATCGTCGGCGCCGGAGCCATGGGCCGGGGCATCGCCCAGTGGGCGGCGTCCGGGGGCCACACCGTCGAGTTGTGCGACGTACGGCCCGAGGCGGTGACGGAGGCGCTGGAGTTCGTACGGTCCATGCTGGAGCGGGCCGTGCGGAAGGGGCGGCTGTCCGCTGAGGAGGCGGCGGCCACCTCGGACCGGCTGATCCCGCTGGCCGACCCCTGGGCGGAGAGCGCGGACGTCGAGCTGGTCGTCGAAGCCGTGCGGGAGGACCTGGGGACCAAGGCGGAGGTCTTCGGCAGGCTGGAGCGGGCGCTGCCCGCCTCCACCGTCTTCGCGACCAACACCTCCTCCCTGTCGGTCACCCGGATCGCCACGGCCCTGAAGGACCCGTCCCGGCTGGCGGGCCTGCACTTCTTCAATCCCGTACCGCTGATGAGGATCGTCGAGGTGGTGCCGGGCGCCGCCACCCGTCCGGAGATCCCGGGCGCTCTCACCGCGCTGGTGGAGAGCTGCGGTCACCGGGCGGTGACGGTCGCGGACACCCCCGGTTTCCTCGTCAACCACGCCGGGCGCGGTCTGGTGACGGAGGCTCTGGCGCTGCTGGAGGAGTCGGTCGCGGACCCGGCGGGCATCGACCGGATCGCCCGTGACGTGCTCGGGCTGCGGATGGGTCCGTTCGAGCTGATGGACCTCACCGGTCTCGATGTGACGGCCGCCGTGATCGACTCGATCTGGCAGGGGTTCCGGTACGAGGACCGGCTCCGCCCCTCGTACCTCACCCCGAACCGGGTCGTCGCGGGTCTGCACGGCCGCAAGACCGGGCGCGGCTGGTTCGGGTACGGCGCCGACGCGCCGGGCCCCGCCCCTGAGCGGCCGGTCACGGGTGACGCGGACCGTCCGGTCCAGGTGGTGGCCGAGCCGGGCGGTCCGGGCTCCGGCGGCTCCTGGCGCACGGAGCGGGCGGCGGCGCTGCGGGACGCGCTGACGGCTTCGGGCGCCACCGTCCGGACCGGCGCGGCCCCCGCCGCGGACGCCCTGGTGCTGGTGCCGGTCTGGGGCACCACGGTGGCGGCGGCCGTGGCCGCGCTCGGACTGCCCGCCGCCCGCACCTTCGCTGTCGACCCGCTCGCGGCGGCCGGGCGCCGTCGGGTGCTCGCGGTGACGGCGGCGTCGGACCCGTCCGCCGCCCGGGACGCCCGAGCGGTCCTGGCACGGGCGGCGGACGGCGAGGACCCCTACGCCGTGTCGGTCGTACGGGACACGGCCGGTTCGGTGGCGCAGCGGCTGCTCGCCTCGATCGTGTCGGTCGCCGCGTCGATCGCGGAACGCTCGCTCGCCGCGCCCGGGGACATCGACCTGGCCGTGACGGCCGGGCTCGGCTACCCGGTGGGCCCGCTGGCCTGGGGGGACCGGATCGGTGCGGGGCGGATGCTGGAGCTGCACCGGGCGCTGCACGCGACGACCGGCGACCCGCGCCACCGCCCGACCCGCTGGGTCACCGAACGGGCCCAGCTCGGGCTGGCGCTGACCGACCCGGGGACGGCGCCCGGGACGTGCGACGGCTGACGCGGGCGGGGCGCCGCGGAGCGGCCGGACGGGCGGCGGCCGGTCCCCGTGACCGTTTCGTACAAGACCGGTGGGCACAGCCGTTCTACGTTCGGTTCATGACTCCACGACTTGACGCGATCGGCGTCACCACCGGCGACCTGACCGCCTCGCTCGCCTTCTACCGTCGGCTCGGGCTCGACATCCCCGCCGACGCGGACTCCGCACCCCATGTCGAGGTGACCCTGCCGGGCGGGCAGCGCCTGCTGTGGGACACCGAGGACATCGTCCGGTCCTTCGACCCCGGGTGGCCTGGGTCGAAGGGCGGCGAACGGCTGGGGCTCGCCTTCCGCTGCACCGGCCCGGCCGAGGTCGACGCGGTGTACGCGGACCTGACCGGCGCCGGGTACCGGGGGCATCTCGCGCCCTGGGACGCCGTCTGGGGACAGCGCTACGCGATGGTGCTCGACCCGGACGGGTGCGCGGTCTCGCTGTTCGCGGACGCCTCGTAGCCCGTACGCGTACCCGCCAGGTAGGCGCCGAGCGTCATACCGGTCAGATCCCGCATCTCCCTGGCGAGATGGGCCTGGTCGGCGCAGCCGGCCGCGAGCGCCGCCTCCGCGTACGGCGTGGCGGACCGTACGAGAGCCAGCGCGCGTTGCAGCCGCAGCACCCGGGCCAGCGTCTTCGGGCCGTATCCGAAGGCCGCCCGGGAGCGGCGGTGCAGCTGACGGACCCCGAGTCCGACCGACCCGGCGGTGGCGGCGACGGACCGGCCGCGCCCCAGTCGGGCGGCCACGGCCGTCATCAGCGGGTCGGGCGGTCCGGTGTCGGCCGCCCGGCGCAGGGCCAGTTCCTCCAGCGCCACCGCCGGGTCCGGCGCGTCCCCGATCCGCTCGACGAGCCGACGGGTCGCGGCTCCCGGCCACAGGTCGGCGAGGTCGACGCGGCTGTCGCGGAGTTCGTGCGCCGGTACACCGAGGAGTACGGGCGCCGTCCCGGGCGCGAAGCGGATGCCGGTGAAGCGGCCGCCGCCCACGTCCGACGCCTCGAAGGCGCGGGTGTCGGGGCCCGCCACCAGCAGCCGGTCACCGCTCCAGAGCAGATCCATGCAGCCGTCGGGCAGCACCGGCCGGGGCCGCCCGGCCGGGGCGTCCAGGGTCCAGACGGTCGCGCCGTCGAACCGCGACGCCCGCTCCTCGTACCGCTCACGCATGTCCACGACGCTCCCGGGAAACCCTGGTCGTCCCTCTCGTGCCGGTGTCTCAGCTGTCCTTCTCGCGTCCGGTGTGCAGCCGGGACCTCACATCGTCCGGTGGCAGGAACCGCGACCAGCGCTCGGGGAACTCGGACGGCATGTACGGGCTGTCCTCCAGGTCGTCGCCGTCCTCCCCGTCGTCCCAGGACCAGGTCTCCGACTGCGTCCTGGCGACGAACTCGGCGGCCTGCGCGGCGCGGATGCGGTCGTTGGCCGCGCGGGCCGCGGCCGTCGCCATCGAGGGCCACACCCGGTCGATGGCGGCGTTGACCGCCGCGCCCACCAGTACCGCGAAGGCGGAGACGCCGATCCACAGCAGCACGGCGATCGGGGCGGCCAGGGACCCGTAGATGGTGGGGCCCTCGACCGTGCTGGTCAGATAGATCCGCAGCAGGAAGCTGCCGATCACCCACATCCCGAGCGCCACCAGTGCTCCCGGCACGTCCTCCATCCACGGTGAACGCACCGGCACCGACACGTGGTAGAGCGTGGTCAGGAAGGCGATGGTCAGCATGATGACCATCGGCCAGTACAGGACGCTGACCACCTCCGTGCCCCAGGGGACGAACTCCACGACCCGGTCGGGACCGACCACGAGCACCGGCAGGACCACCGCGCCCAGCAGCAGCGCGACGACGTACAGCAGGAAGGACAGCAACCGGGTCTTGACGATGCCGCGCTGGCCGTCGAGCCCGTACATCACGGTGATGGTCTCGATGAAGACGTTGACCGCGCGCGATCCGGACCAGAGCGCGATCGCGAACCCGATCGAGATGACGTCCGGCCGGGCCCCGGTGGTGACATCCTCCAGGAGCGGCTTGGCGAAGTCGTTGACGCCCCGTTCGGACAGGACGGTCTGCGCCGCGTTGAGGATGTTCCGTTCGATGGAGGCGACCGTGGTGGTGCTGGTCCATTCGTCGACGTAACCGAGCAGCCCGATCAGACCGAGGAGCAGCGGGGGCAGGGAGAGCAGCGTGAAGAACGCCGCCTCCGCCGCGAGGCCCAGGATGCGGTATTCCATGCAGGAATTGACCGTGTCCTTGAGCAACTGCCAGGCCATCTGCCGCTTGGACACGTTGCGATAGAGGACCCGGGCCCGGTGGAACCGGCCGCGTGGCCGCTCGGGTGTTTCGTTTGCTGCCTGCACCTCCTTACCGTAGCGGCATGGCAGCCACCACCCACACAGTGACCAATCAGGTTCCGCCCCTGGTCGGCTATGACGTCTTCGCCGCCGACCGGGCCCTCACCGAGGCGGTGGAACGGCACGTCGCGCCCGGACTCCTGGGCGAGGTGCGCGAAGAACTCGGAGCGCTCGGCCGGGCCGCCGGTTCCGCGCAGGTCCAGAGATGGGGCAGGCTGGCGAACGAGAACCCGCCGGGGCTGCGCACCCACGACCGGTACGGGAACCGCGTCGACGAGGTCGAGTTCCACCCGGCCTGGCACCGGCTGCTGGGGCACGCGGTCTCGGCCGGGCTGACCAACGCCTGGGGCAGGCCGGGGGGCCATGTGCGGCGCGCGGCCGGGTTCCTGGTCTGGACACAGGTCGAGGCGGGGCACGGCTGTCCGCTGTCGATGACGCACGCCGCGGTGCCCTCGCTGCGGACCGATCCGGCGCTGGCGGCCGAGTGGGAGCCGCGGCTGACGTCCTCGGTGTACGACGAGGAGCTGCGGCCGGCCGCGCTGAAGGCCGGGGCCCTCCTCGGGATGGGGATGACGGAGAAGCAGGGCGGCACCGACGTGCGGTCCAACACGACACGCGCCGAACCGCTGGCGGAGGACGGGACCTATCTGCTCACCGGGCACAAGTGGTTCTGTTCCGCGCCGATGTCCGACGGGTTCCTGGTGCTGGCGCGGGCGGCCGAAGGGCCGACGTGTTTCCTGGTGCCCCGGGTGCTGCCCGACGGCGGGCGCAACGTGTTCGCGATCCAGCGCCTCAAGGACAAGCTGGGCGGCCGGTCCAACGCCTCGGCCGAGGTCGAGTTCGACGGGACGTGGGCGCGCCGGGTCGGTGACGAGGGGCGTGGGGTGCGCACCATCATCGGGATGGTGGCGGCGACCCGGCTGGACTGTGTGGTCGGGTCGGCGGCGCTGGTGCGGCAGGCGGTGGCTCAGGCGATCCACCACTGCGCGTACCGCGACGTGTTCGGCGGTCCGCTGATCGAGAAGCCCCTGATGCGCAACGTGCTGGCGGACCTGGCGCTGGAGTCGGAGGCGGCGACGGTGCTCGCGCTGCGGCTCGCGGCGGCGTACGACGCGGACACCGAGGAGGAGCGGGCGTTCCTGCGGATCGCGGTGCCCGCGGCCAAGTACTGGGTGACGAAGCGCTGCACGCCGGCGGTCGCCGAAGCTCTCGAATGCCTCGGCGGCAACGGGTACGTGGAGGAGTCGGGGATGCCCCGGCTGCTGCGCGAGGCGCCGCTCAACTCGATCTGGGAGGGTTCGGGGAACGTCCAGGCGCTGGACGTGCTGCGGGCGCTCCAGCGCGAGCCGGACGCGTTGAACGCGTTCCTCCAGGAGGTGGGCCTGGCGCGGGGGGCCGATCACCGGCTCGACCGGGCGATCAGGGATCTGCTGACGGAGCTGGCCGATCTCGACGCCGTGGAGGCGCGGGCACGCAGGCTCGTCGAGCGGATGGCGCTGGTGCTCCAGGGGGCGCTGCTGGTGCGCTGGGCGCCGCCGGAGGTCGCGGACGCGTTCTGCGCGTCGCGGCTCGGCGGGGACTGGGGGTCGGCGTTCGGGACGCTGCCCCACGGGGCGGGGCTCGGCGTCGTCGTCGAGCGGGCGCGGGCGTTCACCGACCGGTAGCCGGGGGGCCGTCCCGGCGGACGGCGGGGGTTCCCCGCCCCGGGCGGGCGACGGGGGGGTGGTGCTGCGCCGACACGGCACCACCCCCGCGCTTTCGCACACCGGACGGCGGGGCACAGGCTCCGTCGTACGGTGTTCCCCACTGTCGTACGCGATCCGGGCCGGTGGCCAGGGTTGCAGGGGGTTGCAACCATTGCGAGGTGTGCGCGGTAATGGGCACCGGGGGTGTGGAGTGGAGACGGACTCTGGCGGGGCGGTCCGGTCCGCCGCGCTGCGCGCGGACACCTCCCGCGCCCGGCGCGCGCTGCGCGAGGCGCGGGAGGCCGGACTGAGCGGGGACCGCTCCGGGTTCGCTCCGCGCGCCGAGATCGGTGCCTCCTGGGCCCGGATGCTGCGCAGCGGCGTCGACCCGGAGCAGTCCACGGAGAGCGCGTTGCTGGAGACCGACGAGATCGAGCACCGGCGCAGGAGTTCGGCGCTCGGCGAGGTGATGCCGGTGTTACGCGACGGCCTGGCGTCGGTGGCCGACGCGTCCCGGCAGATCATGGTCGTCACGGATGTCGAGGGCCGGGTGCTGTGGCGTCAGGGCGATCGCGGGGTGATGCGCCGGGCGCGCGGCATCTGTCTGGAGGAGGGCGCCGCGTGGGCGGAGACCGCGACGGGCACGAACGCCATCGGCACGGCCCTCGTCGCGCGGGTCCCCGTACAGGTGCACTCGGCGGAGCACTTCGTGCGCTCGCTGCACGACTGGACGTGCGCGGCGGCTCCGGTGCGCGACCCGCGCAGCGGGCGGCTGCTCGGCATCGTCGACATCAGCGGCCCGGCCGCCACCTTCCACCCCACGACCCTGGGCCTGGTGGGGTCGGTCGCCCGGCTCGCCGAGAGCGACCTCAGGACCCGGCACCTGTACGCCATCGAGCGGCTGCGTTCGGTGGCGGCGCCGATACTGTGCCGGATCGGCGGCCGGGCGCTGGTCGTGGACGCCCACGGCTGGCTGGCCGCGGTCACCGGGATGCCGCCGGTCGACCGGCTGTCGCTGCCGAAGGCGTTGCGCCCCGGCCGGGTCTGGCTGCCGTCGCTCGGCATGTGCGGGGTGGAGCCGCTGGCGGGCGGCTGGCTGGTGCGGGTGGCGGACGGTCATCAGGACGCGCCGCCGCGCAGGGTGGTGCTGGATCTGAGCAGGCCCCGGGCGCTGGTGGTGAACGTGGTGGGCCCGGTCGGCACCTGGACGCGCCGGCTCTCGCCGCGCCACGCCGAGCTGCTGTTCGCGCTCGCGCTGCGCCGGGAGGGGCGTACGGCCTCCGAGCTCGCGGAGGACATCTTCGGCGATCCGACCCGGACGGTGACGGTGCGGGCGGAGATCTCCCGGATGCGGCGTGATCTGGCGGAAGTGCTCGCGCACCGCCCGTACCGGTTCGGCGAGGGGGTCGAGGTGGAGGTGATCCACCCGGAGCATCCGGCGGACCTGCTGCCGCGTTCGACGGCTCCGGTGGTGGTCGGGGCGCGCGCACCGGGGACCGGCGTCTGACGCGCGCCCCGCGCGGGGCCGGGCCGGGATGGGCCGGGCCGCCGGCGCGGGGCCGGATCAGGATGGGCCGGGCCGCCGGCGCGGGGCCGGATCAGGATGGGCCGGGCCGCCGGCGCGTGGCCGCCCGCGCGGGGCGGTTCCGCGGCCCCGCGCGGCAGCGGGACCCCGCCGCGTACGCGTCCCCGGGCCCGGCTCGGGGCGTGACCGGGCGGCATGATTCCCTGGGCGCCATGAGCGACACGACACGCCACGCCCCGGGGCCCGCCACGACCGAGGTGACCATCTGGTCCCTGGAGCAGACCTCGCCCGCGGACCTGCGGCCCGCCACAGCGCCGGACGGGGATCTGCGGATCGTGCGGTCGCAGGTGCCGCTGCCCGAGTTCAGCCGTTTCCTGTACACGGCCGTCGGCGGCGACATCCGGTGGACCGACCGGCTGGGCATGACGTACGCGCAGTGGCAGGAGGCCCTGGAGCGGCCGGGCGCGGAGACCTGGGTGGCGTACGAGAACGGCACACCGGCCGGATACGTCGAGCTGGACGCGCAGGACGACGGGGCCGTCGAGATCGTGTACTTCGGACTGATACCCGCCTTCCGGGGTCGGCGGATCGGCGGCCACCTCCTCTCGTACGGGACGGCGCGCGCCTGGGACCTGGCGCGACGGTGGCCGGAGCGGAAGCCCACCGAGCGCGTCTGGCTGCACACCTGCTCCAAGGACGGGCCGCACGCCATGGACAACTATCTGCGCCGCGGATTCCGTCTCTTCGACACCAGGACCGTGACCGAGCCGGACGTGGCGAACCCGGGACCCTGGCCCGGCGCAGACCTCCGATAGCCGACCAAGGCGACAATTGGACAGTGACCGATGACACACTGTCTCGCCTGTCGAGACCATGTCGTCCACATCATGGATAGTGGTGGACTGGTCCGAGATCCACGTGCCACGCTTCCGTCATGTCTGGAACTGGAATTGCCTTGGTGAGTCGACGCCACGTCGACCTCGTCCGCGTGTCCAGCGCCATCTGTCCGGCCGGCTGAGAGTCCCAGCACCGCCGCGTTCCCGCTGTCCCGCAGTTCCCTCGTTCTCCTCTGTTCACCCCTGCGCACCGCCGCGCCTCATCGCGAGTGTGCAGCTCAGAGCCGCCCACCCGCAGTCCCGAAGGACGTATTGTCATGGCCGCCACCTCGGACCAGCCTGCGACCACCGCACCCCGCCGCAAGGCCGGCCGCCACCGTGGCGAAGGCCAGTGGGCCCTGGGGCACTTCACTCCGCTCAACGCCAACGAGCAGCTGAAGAAGGACGACGACAGTCTCAATGTGCGGACACGCATTGAGACGATCTACGCCAAACGTGGTTTCGACTCGATCGACCCGAGTGACCTGCGCGGACGCATGCGCTGGTGGGGCCTGTACACGCAGCGCAAGGCCGGGATCGACGGCGGGAAGACCGCGGTGCTGGAGCCGGAGGAGCTGGAGGACAAGTTCTTCATGCTCCGGGTCCGCATCGACGGCGGTCGGCTGACGACCCGTCAACTCCAGGTCATCGGCGAGATCTCGCAGCAGTACGCCCGCGGCACCGCCGACATCACCGACCGGCAGAACTTCCAGCTGCACTGGATTCGCATCGAGGACGTTCCCGCGATCTGGGAGAAGCTGGAGGCCGTGGGGCTCTCCACCACGGAAGCCTGTGGCGACTGCCCGCGCACCATGATCGGTTCGCCGGTGGCCGGGATCGCCGCCGACGAGATCATCGACGGAACCCCGGCCCTCGACGAGATCCACGAGCGGTACATCGGCAACAAGGAATTCTCCAACCTCCCCCGCAAGTTCAAGACGGCGATCTCCGGTTCCCCGGTGCAGGACGTCGTGCACGAGATCAACGACATCGCGTTCGTCGGTGTCGAGCACCCCGAGCACGGGCCCGGCTTCGACCTCTGGGTCGGCGGCGGTCTCTCCACCAACCCGCGGATGGCCGAACGCCTCGGCGCCTGGGTGCCGTTGGACGAGGTGGCGGACGTCTGGGCCGGCGTCGTCGGCATATTCCGCGACTACGGTTACCGCCGGCTCCGCAACCGCGCCCGGTTGAAGTTCCTGATCGCCGACTGGGGCGTCGCCAAGTTCCGCCAGGTGCTGGAGGACGAGTACCTGAAGCGCCCCCTGGTCGACGGGCCCGCCCCCGCGGAGCCCAGCAGCCGCTGGCGCGACCACATCGGTGTCCACCAGCAGCGGGACGGCCGGTTCTACGTGGGCTTCGCCCCCCGGGTCGGGCGGGTCGACGGCTCCACGCTGACCAAGATCGCGGAGCTGGCGGAGGAGCACGGCTCCGGCCGGGTACGGACCACCGTCGAGCAGAAGATGATCATCCTTGACGTGGAGCAGGACCGCGTCGAATCGCTGTCCGCCGGTCTGGAGGCACTGGGCTTCCAGGTGAAGCCCTCACCGTTCCGGCGCGGCACGATGGCCTGCACCGGTATCGAGTTCTGCAAGCTCGCGATCGTCGAGACCAAGGGGCGGGCCGCCGCGCTCATCGACGAACTGGAGCGCAGGCTCCCGGACTTCGGGGAACCGCTCACCATCAACGTCAACGGCTGCCCCAACGCCTGCGCCCGCATCCAGACGGCGGACATCGGGCTCAAGGGCCAGCTCATGCTCGACGACGAGGGAAACCAGGTCGAGGGCTACCAGGTCCACCTCGGTGGCGCGCTGGGCCTGGACGCCGCGTTCGGCCGCAAGGTCCGTGGCCTGAAGGTCACTTCGGCCGAGCTTCCGGACTACGTCGAGCGCGTCCTGGGGCGGTTCCAGGCGGAGCGCGAGGACGACGAGCGGTTCGCGACCTGGGCCGCGCGGGCCAGTGCGGAGTCCCTGTCGTGAGCGAGCGTGCCGCGCCGTTCCACTGCCCGTACTGCGGCGACGAGGACCTCCGTCCGCACGAGGCGGGCCACGGCGCCTGGGAATGTGCCTCCTGCAACCGGGCGTTCCAGCTGAAGTTCCTCGGGCTCCTCGCCCGGGGGCTTCGGACCGACGACCCGGGAGGGGAACGGACATGACGGACACTCTGCGGACGGACGATCTCAAGGAGCTCGCCGAGCGGGCCGGCCGGGAGCTGGAGGACGCGTCCGCGCCGGAGATCCTGAAATGGGCCGTCGACACCTTCGGCAAGCGCTTCTGCGTGACCTCCTCGATGGAGGACGCGGTGGTCGCCCACCTGGCCTCCCGGGTCTCCCCCGGGGTCGACGTGGTCTTCCTGGACACCGGCTACCACTTCCCCGAGACCATCGGGACCAGGGACGCGGTCGAGGCCGTGATGGACGTCCGTGTCATCACGCTGACACCGCGCCGGACCGTGGCCGAGCAGGACGCCGAGCACGGACCGAGGCTCCACGACCGCGACCCCGACCTGTGCTGCGCGCTGCGCAAGGTCCGCCCCCTTGAGGAGGGCCTGACCTCGTACGCGGCCTGGGCGACCGGACTGCGCCGCGACGAGTCCCCGACCCGGGCGAACACCCCGGTGGTCGGCTGGGACGAGAAGCGCCGGAAGGTCAAGGTCTCGCCGATCGCCCGCTGGACGCAGGACGACGTGGACACGTACGTCACGGAACACGGCGTCCTCACCAACCCGCTGCTGATGGACGGTTACGCCTCCGTGGGCTGCGCGCCCTGCACCCGCAGGGTGCTGGAGGGCGAGGACGCGAGGGCCGGCCGCTGGGCCGGACGGACGAAGACCGAGTGCGGACTGCACGGCTGATGACGAACGATCAGGAGATATCGATGAGCGTGACGGAGACGGGCGCCACCGTCTGGCTCACCGGACTGCCGAGCGCGGGCAAGACCACCATCGCGTACGAGCTGGCGGGACGGCTGCGGGCCGACGGCCACCGGGTGGAGGTCCTCGACGGCGACGAGGTCAGGGAATTCCTCTCCGCGGGCCTCGGCTTCTCCCGCGAGGACCGGCACACCAATGTGCAGCGGATCGGCTTCGTCGCCGAACTGCTCGCGGCCAACGGCGTGAAGGTGCTCGTGCCGGTCATCGCACCGTACGCGGACAGCCGGGACGCGGTGCGCAAGCGCCACCGGACGGAAGGCACCCCCTACCTCGAAGTGCACGTCGCGACACCGGTCGAGGTCTGCTCCGAACGGGACGTGAAGGGGCTGTACGCCAAGCAGGCCGCGGGTGAACTCAGCGGCCTCACCGGGGTGGACGACCCCTACGAGGAGCCCGAGTCCCCGGATCTGCGGATCGAGTCGCACCAGCAGACCGTGCAGGAGTCCGCCGCGGCGCTTCACGCGCTGCTCATCGAGAGGGGCGCGGCATGACGACCGCCACCACGCTGTCGGAAGGCACCGACAATCCCTACGCACTGAGCCACCTCGACTCGCTGGAGTCGGAGGCGGTGCACATCTTCCGTGAGGTGGCGGGGGAGTTCGAGCGGCCGGTGATCCTGTTCTCCGGCGGCAAGGACTCGATCCTGATGCTGCACCTGGCGCTCAAGGCGTTCGCACCCGCGCCCGTGCCGTTCACGCTGCTGCACGTCGACACCGGGCACAACTTCCCCGAGGTCCTGGCCTACCGCGACCGGACCGTCGCCGAGCACGGACTGCGGCTGCACGTCGCCTCCGTACAGGAGTACATAGACGCCGGGAAGCTGCGCGAGCGGCCCGACGGCACCCGCAACCCGCTCCAGACCGTGCCGTTGACCGAGGCGATCCAGCAGCACCGCTTCGACGCCGTGTTCGGCGGCGGCCGGCGTGACGAGGAGAAGGCACGGGCGAAGGAGCGGGTGTTCTCGCTGCGCGACGAGTTCTCGCAGTGGGACCCGCGCCGCCAGCGTCCCGAGCTGTGGCAGCTGTACAACGGCCGCCACGCCCCCGGCGAGCACGTCCGGGTCTTCCCGATCTCCAACTGGACCGAGCTGGACGTCTGGCAGTACATCGAGCGCGAGGGCATCGAGCTCCCCGAGATCTACTTCGCCCACGAGCGCGAGGTCTTCAACCGGTCCGGCATGTGGCTGACCGCCGGCGACTGGGGCGGCCCCAAGGACGGCGAGCACGTCGAGACCCGCACGGTGCGCTACCGCACGGTCGGCGACATGTCCTGCACCGGCGCCGTCGACTCCGACGCGACCACGCTGACCGCCGTGATCACCGAGATCGCCGCCTCCCGGCTCACCGAGCGGGGCGCGACCCGCGCCGACGACAAGATGTCCGAGGCCGCGATGGAAGACCGCAAGCGCGAGGGGTACTTCTAAATGACCACCACCACCGAGACGTTGTCGACCACGACGCTGCTGCGGTTCGCCACCGCGGGATCGGTCGACGACGGCAAGTCCACCCTCGTCGGACGTCTGCTGCACGACTCCAAGTCGGTCCTCACGGACCAGCTCGAAGCCGTCGAGCGGGTCTCGCTCGGCCGCGGCCAGGAGGCACCCGACCTCGCTCTCCTGACGGACGGGCTGCGGGCCGAGCGCGAGCAGGGCATCACCATCGATGTCGCGTACCGCTACTTCGCCACGCCCCGGCGCCGGTTCATCCTCGCCGACACCCCGGGCCATGTGCAGTACACCCGCAACATGGTGACGGGCGCGTCGACGGCGGAGCTGGCCGTCGTGCTCGTCGACGCCCGCAACGGTGTCGTCGAGCAGACCCGCCGCCACGCCGCCGTCGCCGCGCTGCTGCGCGTCCCGCACGTCGTGCTCGCGGTCAACAAGATGGACCTCGTCGAGTACGCGGAGCCCGTGTTCGCCGCGATAGCCGAGGAGTTCACCGCGTACGCCGCCACGCTGGGCGTGCCCGAGATCACCGCCATCCCGATCTCCGCGCTGGCCGGCGACAACGTGGTGGAGCCGTCCGCGAACATGGACTGGTACGGCGGCCCGACCGTTCTGGAGCACCTGGAGACCGTCCCGGTCAGCCATGACCTGACGGCGTGCCCGGCCCGGTTCCCGGTGCAGTACGTGATCCGTCCGCAGACCGCGGAGCACCCGGACTACCGGGGATACGCCGGCCAGATCGCCTCCGGTGTGCTGCGGGTCGGTGAGCCCGTCACGGTGCTGCCCTCGGGTCTGACGTCGACGATCGCCGGGATCGACGCGCTCGGCGAGAGCGTCGACGTCGCGTGGGCGCCGCAGTCGGTGACCGTGCGGCTCGCCGACGACCTGGACGTCTCGCGCGGCGACCTGATCGCGCCGAGCGCGTCGGTGCCGCCCGTCACCCAGGACGTCCTCGCGACCGTCTGCCACGTCGCCGACCAGCCGCTCACCGTCGGCCGTCGGGTGCTGCTCAAGCACACCACCCGCACGGTCAAGGCGATCGTCAAGGACATCCCGTCCAGGCTCACCCTGGACGATCTGTCCCAGCACCCGGCGCCCGGACAGCTGGTCGCCAACGACATCGGCCGCGTCGTCGTCCGTACCGCCGAGCCGCTGGCGCTCGACGCCTACTCGGACTCCCGGCGCACCGGTTCGTTCCTGCTGATCGATCCGGCGGACGGCACGACGCTCGCCGCCGGCATGGCGGGCGAGTCGTTCGCCGCGGTCGTCACCGAAGCCGCCCCGGACGACGACGCGGAGTGGGACTTCTGATGAGCATCGACATGTACGCGACGTTCGCGAAGGAGGGCGGCCGGGTCGGCAGCGGCGCCCTCGGCAGCGGTCAGGGCGGGGTCGCACGATGTGCGCGCTGACGTACGCGCACTGCCTGCGCGCCCGCTCGTACCACCCGTTCAGACGCAGACCTGCCGACTTCCCGGCCGCGTCCCCGGATTTCCGAGGGACGTGAGTTCCGGGCCAACGAGAGGACCACCTCCCGTGCCTGCCACCCACGCCCCCCTGCGCCGCGGCATCGCCGCCGTCGCCGCCCTGCCGCTGCTCGCCGTGGCGCTGACCGCCTGCGGTTACGGCTCCGAGGCGAAGGACGACGACGCCAAGAAGGCGAACGTCTCCGCCGGAGGCAAGAAGCTCTCCACCGACACCGTCAAGATCGGCTACTTCCCCAACCTGACCCACGCCACCGCGCTGGTGGGTATCCAGGAGGGCCTGATAGCCAAGGAGTTGGGCGGCACGGCGGTCCGGCCCTCGACGTTCAACGCGGGGCCGTCCGAGATCGAGGCGTTGAACGCCGGTTCGATCGACATCGGCTTCATCGGCCCCTCGCCCTCCATCAACGGCTACACCAAGTCCAAGGGCAAGAGTCTGCGGATCATCGGAGGTTCGGCGTCCGGCGGGGTACGGCTGGTCGTCAACCCCAAGAAGATCAAGTCCCTGGACGACCTCAAGGGCAAGAAGATCGCCACCCCGCAGCTCGGCAACACCCAGGACGTGGCGTTCCTCAACTGGATCGCCGAGAAGGGCTGGAAGGTCGACGCCCAGAGCGGCAAGGGTGACGTCTCCGTGGTCCGCTCGGACAACAAGGTCACCCCGGACGCGTACAGATCGGGCTCCATCGACGGCGCGTGGGTGCCGGAACCGACCGCGTCGAAGCTGGTCTCGGAGGGCGCGAAGGTACTGCTCGACGAGACGTCGCTGTGGCCGGACGACAAGTTCGTGATCACCAACATCATCGTGTCGCAGAAGTTCCTCAAGGAGCACCCGGACGTCGTCGAGGCGGTGCTGCGCGGGTCGGTGAACACCAACGCGTGGATCAACGCCAACCCGGAGAAGGCGAAGGCGTCCGCCAACGCCGCGCTCAAGGCGCTGACCGGCAAGGCGCTGGCGCCGGAGATCCTCGACCCGGCGTGGAAGTCGATCCAGATCACCGACGACCCGCTGGCCGCCACTCTCGACGCGCAGGCCGGCCACGCGGTGAAGGCCGGGCTGCTGGAGAAGCCCGACCTGAAGGGCATCTACGACCTCAGGCCGCTGAACAAGATCCTGAAGGCCGCGGGCAGGCCCGAGGTCGCGGACGCCGGCCTCGGCGCCGAGTAGAGCCCGATACCGATTCCGATCCCGTACCCGATCCAGGATTCCCAGGAGGTGACGACCATGGCGACCACCACCCTCACCACGTCCGAGGACCGTCTCGCGGTCGAGCACGCCGCTCGCATCGCGCACGTGTCCAAGTCCTTCTCCGGACCGGCGGGGCAGCAGCTCGTCCTGGACGACATCACACTCGATGTCGCTCCCGGCGAGTTCGTCACCCTCCTGGGGGCCTCCGGGTGCGGGAAGTCGACGCTGCTCAATCTGGTGGCCGGGCTCGACCGTCCGACCGCGGGGTCGATCGAGACCCCCGGCGGGCGGCCCGCCCTGATGTTCCAGGAGCACGCCCTCTTCCCGTGGCTGAGCGCGGGCAAGAACGTCGAACTCGCGCTGCGGCTGCGCGGCGTGCCCAAGGCGGACCGCCGTCCGGAGGCGGAGCGGCTGCTCGAACTCGTCCGGCTCGGCGGGGCGTACGGAAAGCGGGTGCACGAGCTGTCCGGTGGTATGCGGCAGCGCGTCGCGATGGCCCGCGCGCTCGCCCAGGACAGCCAACTGCTGCTGATGGACGAGCCGTTCGCCGCGCTCGACGCGATCACCCGGGACGTGCTGCACGACGAACTGACCCGGATCTGGCGGGAGACGAACGCCGCCGTGCTGTTCGTCACCCACAACGTCCGGGAGGCGGTGCGGCTCGCCCAGCGGGTCGTGCTCCTGTCGTCCCGGCCGGGCCGGATCGCCCGGGAGTGGACGGTCGACATCGATCACCCGCGCCGCATCGAGGACACCGCCGTCGCGGAGCTGTCCGTCGAGATCACCGAACAACTCCGTGGGGAGATCCGCCGTCATGGCCAGCACTGACACCAAGTCCGACGAGATCACGCCGGGCGGCGCCAAGTCCGACGATCTGGCCGGCCTTGAGGCCGGTCTCGACGCACTGGACGCCGTGCAGCTGCGTCGCACCCCGATCGGCCAGGTGCTGGTCCGCAAGGTGCTGCCGCCGCTGGTCGCGGTGGTGCTGGTGCTCGCCATCTGGCAGCTGCTGGTCCAGGCGCACGTCACCGAGGACTACAAGCTGCCCTCCCCGTCCGCGGTGTGGGACAGCGCGACCACCATGTGGTTGCAGGGGACCTTGCTGGAGGTCGTCTGGACCAGTGTGTCGCGCGGCCTGCTCGGTTTCCTGCTGGCCGTCGCCATCGGTACGCCGCTGGGTCTGCTGGTCGCCCGGGTGAAGCTCGTCAGGGCGGCGATCGGCCCGATCCTGTCCGGGCTCCAGTCGCTGCCCTCGGTGGCGTGGGTGGCCCCGGCGGTGATCTGGCTCGGGCTCAACGACTCGATGATGTACGCGGTGATCCTGCTGGGCGCGGTCCCCTCGATCGCCAACGGGCTGGTGTCCGGCGTCGACCAGGTGCCGCCGCTGTTCCTGCGGGCGGGCCGGACGCTCGGCGCGACCGGGCTCAGGGGGACCTGGCACATCGTGCTGCCCGCCGCGCTGCCGGGCTATCTGGCGGGGCTCAAGCAGGGCTGGGCGTTCTCCTGGCGCTCGCTGATGGCCGCCGAGATCATCGCCTCGTCACCCGATCTCGGCCTGGGGCTCGGGCAGTTGCTGGAGAACGGCCGCAACAACTTCGACATGCCCGGGGTCTTCCTGGCGATCATCCTCATCCTGTTCGTCGGTATCGCCATCGACCTGCTGATCTTCAGTCCGCTGGAGCGGTGGGTGCTGCGCAGCCGCGGTCTCCTCGTCAAGAACTGAGTCCTGACATGCCCGCCCCGGTCCTCCTAGTCATCGCCCACGGCAGCCGCGACCCGCGGCACGCCGCGACCGTGCGCGCGCTCACCGCGCGGGTGCGTGCGCTGCGGCCCGAGCTGCGCGTGGAGACCGGCTTCCTCGAATTCAACTCCCCTTCGGTCACGGAGGTGTTGGACCGGCTGGAAGCCGAGGCGGCGAAGGAGCCGGGGGTACGGGAGGTGGTGGCCCTGCCGCTGCTGCTGACCCGGGCGTTCCACGCCAAGTCCGACATCCCCGCGGTGCTGGACGAGGCCCGGCCGCGGCTGCCCCGGCTGTGCGTCAGGCAGGCCGAGGTGCTGGGCCCGTCACCGCTGCTGCTCTCGGCGCTCCAGTGGCGGCTCCATCTCGCCGGGCTGCGGCCCGGCGACCGAAGCTCGACCGGGCTCGTCCTGGCCTCGGCGGGCTCCACAGACCCGGAGGCGATCGCAGTGATCGCTGAAATCGCGCGGGAGCTGCGGCACACCGGTTGGTGCGCCGTGCGGCCTGCGTTCGCCTCCGCATCCCTGCCCCGGACCGAGGACGCGGTGCGGGCGCTACGGGCGGACGGTGTGCGCCGGGTGGCCGTGGCCCCCTATGTCATCGCGCCCGGCTTCCTCCCGGACCGCATCGCCCGGGGCGCCCGGGAGGCGGGTGCGGACGTGCTCGCCGATGTGCTGGGACCGGCACCGGAACTGGCGCGACTGCTGGTGGACCGGTACGAGGAGGCGCGGGCGTACCGGGCGGTCTCGGCCGGCGCCTGAGGGTGCCGGCCGGGACCGGGGCGCCGGGGTTCTCAGGCGGCCGTCCAGTGCGGATCGCGTCCGCTGTGGGCCAGGGCGCGCGTGAAGGGCGTCGCCGGGCCGGCCACGGGCACCGCGTCGGCGTAGCCCTCGTACTGCCGGTAGAGCGCGGCGTGCTCGTCGACGCCCGCCAGGAGGTACGCCGCCGCTTCGTCGGAGATCCGGAAGTCCTGGCCGGTGGCCCTGGCCACGTCCCAGCCGTGCAGCGCCAGCTCCTCGGTGAGCATGGCGGCGACCGCCGGCGCCGGGGACGGGGAGCCCCCGAGGTCGATCTCACCCTCCCAGACCGCGGGGTCGGCCCAGGCGGCGACGGCCCGGTCCAGCTCGGCGGCGTACCGCTCGGCCCAGTCGCCGTCCGCGGTGAAGTCGCGGGTGGTGAGCGTGTCCGGCAGCACCGCGCGCCGGGCGCGGTGCTCCAGTCCGTACGAGGTGTAGAGCACCCAGTGGTTGACGAGCCCGCGTACGTCCCAGTCGGCGCAGGGAGTGACGGGCGAGGTGAGCTGTGCGGCGTCGACGCCGCGCGCGATGCGGGCGGCCTCGGCGGCGCATTCGGCCAGGTGGGCGTGTGCGTTCTTCATGTGCTTCACGCTAGGACGACGGTTCGCGGCGGTCTTGAAGAAAGGCGACAGCGGACGACCGGGGACGGTGGACGGTGACGGAACGCGACCGGGGTGGCGGAGCGACCGGGGTGGTAGAGCGGCTGGGGTGCTGGAGCGGCTGGGGTGGCGGGTGGGCCGACACGGGGGCCGCGGCGGCGGGGATTACCGTGGGTGGCGTGCCCCCCTTCGCCGCTCCTTCGAGTCCTTCCGGTCCCGCCGGTTCCGCTGATCCGGCCGGTCCCGCCGGTCTCTCCGTCTTCCCGGATGTCTCCCGCTCCTCCGGTGACGTGTTCGCGCTCGGTGGTGAGCTGCCGGTGCGCCGGCTCGGTTTCGGTACGGCCCAGCTGACCGGGCCCGGCTACTGGGGGCCGCGCGGCGACCGTACCGACGCCGTCGCCGTGCTGCGGGGGGCGGTGTCGCGCGGCGTGACACTGATCGACACCGCGGACAACTACGGCCCCGGGCTGGCGGAGGAACTGGTCGCCGAGGCGCTGCGTCCGTACCCGGCCGACCTGGTGGTGGCGACCAAGGGCGGTGTGGTGCGTACGAGCGACAGCGCCTGGCACGTCGCGGGCCGACCGGAGCGGTTGCGGGCCATGTGCGAGGCGAGCCTGCGGCGGCTGCGCAGGGACCGGATCGATCTCTACCAGCTCCACCGGTTCGATCCGGCCGTGCCGATGGCGGAGCAGTTGGGCGCCCTGGACGCGCTGAGGCAGGAGGGTAAGATCCGGTTCATCGGTCTGGACACGCTTACCGCCGATCAGCTGGAGCAGGCCCTTTCCCTGACCGGGATCGCCTCGGTGCAGAACCGCTTCAATCTCCTCGACCGCGGCTCCGACGCGGTGCTGGACCTGTGCGAGGCCCACGGCCTGGCCTTTCTGCCCTGGTTTCCGCTGGCCAACGGCGCGCTGACCGGTGAGGACGCTGCGGCGCTCGCCGATATCGCCGAACGGTACGGCGCCACGCGCGGGCAGATCGCCCTCGCCTGGCTGCTGCACCGCTCCCCCGTGCTGTGCCCGACACCGGGCACCGGTTCGCCCGCTCATCTGGCGGAGAACCTCGGTGCGGCGGAGATCCGGCTGTCCGCCGAGGACATGGCCCGGCTGACGGCGCTCGCACCCGCTTGAAGGAGTACCCGAACGTGACCACCCGTACCACCACCGCCACCACCGCTGCCGGCGTCTGCGCTGACGCGGCGGTGGTTCCCCCTCCCCCGCCCTCGGACGCGCCGACGGGCGCGGTGACGGCCACCGCCGGCCCCACCGGCCCGGCGGCCTCCGGGCCCCCGGTGATCCGGGCCGACGGGGTGGCCGTCGTCCGGGACGGCAACGTACTGCTCGACGCGGTGTCGCTGACCGTGCGCGCCGGGGAGCACTGGGCCCTGCTCGGTGCCAACGGGGCGGGCAAGAGCACCCTGCTGGGGCTGCTCGGCGCGGTGAACCATCCGACCCGTGGCACGGTGGAGGTGCTGGGCCGGACGCTGGGCCGGGTCGATCTCCGCGAGCTGCGCACGCTCCTCGGGCATGTGAACCCCCGTCATCCGCTTCGGTCCCCGCTGCCGGTGCGCGATGTGGTGCTGACCGGGCTGACCAACTCGATCGAACCGGTGCCCCGTTGGTCCGCGACCGCCGAGCAGCGCGAGCGGGCCGACCGGCTGCTGGAGATGCTGGGCATGGGCGGCAAGGCCGGTTCGCGCTGGCCCTCGCTCTCCCAGGGCGAGCGTGGCCGTACGCTCATCGCCCGCGCGCTGATGCCGAGTCCTCGACTGCTCCTGCTGGACGAGCCCGCCACCGGCCTCGACCTCGCGGCCCGCGAGCAGCTGCTGGACAGTCTGGACACGCTGCGCGAGGAACATCCGGAACTGGCGACCGTCCTGGTCACGCACCATCTGGAGGAGCTGCCGGTGTCGACGACGCACGCGATGCTGCTGCGGGGCGGGCGATGCGTGGCGTCGGGTCCGGCGGACGACGTGCTGACGACCGATCAGGTCAGTGAGTGCTTCGGTCACCCGGTGCGGATAAGCCGCACGGACGGCAGGTGGACGGCGCGGGCGCAGCGGGTCGGCCGAGGGAGGCCGTCGGTCTGAGGCCGCCGGTCCGGGAGAACCGGAAGGTCCGGGAGACCTGCGAGCCCGGTCAGCTCCGGCCGGACCGGTCCTCGGTGAAGGGTGTGCCCTGGTGGAAGTAGAGGAGCCAGCGTCCGTCGGTCAGCCGCCACAGTGAACTGCGGTGGGCCCGGCGCCCCTTGTCCTCGGTGTCGAAGGTGAGCTGCACCAGGTCGTCGGAGAGCTGTACGCCCTTCATCCGGGACGCGGTGAGCGGGCCCGGGTGCGGGGCCTTGTCCGAGACCAGCTCGTCGATGAGGGTGTCGCGGTCCCAGACCTGACCACTGGCGCCGATCTCCGTGAACTCGGGGTGCAGCAGTTCGGAGAGGAGTTCGGCGGAGCCGCGCACCATCGGGTCGAGGAGGCGGAGTTCGCCTTCCGTGGCCGCGGCCACGGCGGAGGACGGCTCGGTCACGTCTCGGCTCCATGGGCCCGGCGGCGGAGGTACGGCCGCGGCTGGTGCGGTGCCGTGTACGTCGTGGTCATGCTGGACACCATAGGACGATCCCTCCGCGACGCGCGGCCGCCGCGCCCCGTGGGGGAGGGCGCGGCGGTCGTCGGTCAGGTGCTGCCGGGTGTGCTCCGTCCGGCGGGCACGGGCGGGTCGGTCACTCGACGATCTTCAGCAGCTTGTTGGCGGTGCCCGGCGTCGGGTCGCTGATCGCGTCGGGGGTGGCCCCCTCGGTGAGCGCCGTGGCGACCTGGTCGGGGGTGGCGTCCTGGTGGCCGCCGAGGTAGACGGCGGCGGCGCCGACGACGTGCGGGGTGGCCATGGACGTACCGGAGATGGTGTTCGAGCCGGTGTCGCTGTCGTTCCAGGACGACGTGATGTCCGAGCCGGGGGCGTAGATGTCCACGACGGGGCCGTAGTTGGAGAACGACGACTGGTGGTCGTCGACCGTGGACGAGGCGACGGTGATGGCGGACTCGACGCGGGCCGGGGAGGTCTGTCCCGCGTC